>NZ_JBVHUE010000005.1:0-61841 GCF_055565515.1 Streptomyces sp. NPDC028419
GGGGGGTCTGTGCCCCCCCCCCTCCCCCCCCCCCTCCCCCCCCCCCCTCCCCCCACCCCCCCCCCCCCCCCCCCCCCCCCCCCCCCCCCCGGGACTTCGTACCGTCAGACCACCAGGCTGAGCCCGACGGCCGCCGCGAAGCCGGTCACCGACAGGATCGTCTCCAGCACGGTCCAGGACCTCAGGGTGTCCTTCACCGAGGTGTTGAAGTACTTGGAGATGATCCAGAACCCGCCGTCGTTGACGTGCGAGGCGATGATCGAGCCGGCCGCGATCGAGACCGCGATCAGGGCCAGGGCGGGCTGGCTGTAGTCGGCGTCCTTGACCAAGGGGGCGATGATGCCGCCCGTGGTCACGATGGCGACCGTGGCCGAGCCCTGGGCGACGCGCAGGCCGCAGGAGATCACGTACGCCAGGACGATCAGCGGGAGCCCGGCCGTGGACAGCGTCCCGGCCAGTGCCTTGCCGACACCGGTGGCCGAGATGACGGCGCCGAAGAAGGCGCCCGCGCCGACCACCAGCAGGATCATGCCGACCGGGCGCAGCGCCGCCGCGCCGAGTTCCGAGAGCTGATGCTTGGTCATGCCCCGGTCGGTGCCCAGGAGTTTGATGGCGACCAGGCACGCCAGGGTGAGCGCCACGGCCGGGTTCCCGACGAAGGTCAGGAAGGGCAGTACGCCGGCGTCCTTGTCGAGGAAGACCGTCCCGAAGGTGGCCCCGAGGATCAGCACCAGCGGCACGCAGATGACCAGCGCCACCTTGCCCAGCGACACCGGCCCGCGGCCGCCGTCCGCCGCCGCGCCGTCCGCGGCCGCGGAGTCCTCCTGCGGGGCGCTGAACTCCTCCGGCACCTCGATCATGATCCGGTTGCCGATCCACTTCGGCCACAGCACGCCGGCCACGAAGAACGCGGGCAGTCCGCAGGCCAGCCCCATGACGATCAACCAGCCGAGATCGATGCCGAGGAACCCGGCGAGCGCGACCGGCCCCGGGTGCGGCGGCAGGAACGCGTGGGTCATCGACAGGCCCGCCAGCAGCGGAAGGGCGTACAGCAGCATCGACTTGCCGCTGCGCTTGGCCACCACGTAGACGAGCGGCGCGAGGACGAAGATGCCGATGTCGAAGAAGACCGGGATGCCGAAGATCAGGCCGGTCAGGCCCATCGCCAGACCCGCGCGCTTCTCACCGAAGGCGCGCAGCAGCCGTTGGGTGAGGACCTCGGCGCCGCCGGAAGCCTCCAGGAGCGAGCCGAGCAGGGAGCCCAGGCCGACGATCAGGGCGATGTGGCCCAGGATCCCGCCGAAGCCGCCTTCGATCAGCGACTCCTTGCTGCTGAGCGCCGACCCGACGATGGCGTGGACGGGCAGGCCGGCCGCGAGCGCCAACAACAGCCCGGTGACCACGAGGGAGATGAAGGGTTCGAGCTTGAACTTGATGATCAGCAGGAGGAGGAAGGCGATGGATATCGCGGACAGGACCAGGAGCCCGGCCGTCTCGTGCTGGAGCCAGTGGATCACGCCCGGACCCCCGCCCCGGCCAGGGCCCCCGTGAACGCGGCGGCGCGCCGCGTGATGTCCGCCCAGTCCCCGGCCTCGACCGCCGCGGGGGGCACGACGTCGGTGCCCGCGCAGACGCCGAGCGCCCCGTTCGCGAGGAACGCGCCCGCGTTGGTGGCGTTGACGCCGCCCGACGCGACCAGCGGCACGCCCGGGTAGGGGCCGTGCAGGTCCTTGAAGTAGCCGGGCCCGAAGGTCTTCGCGGGGAAGATCTTCACGGCGGCCGCGCCCAGGTCCAGCGCGTCGGCCACCTCGGTGGGCGTCAGCGCGCCCATCACCACCGGCACGCCCGCCTCGGCCGCGACGGCCGCGACCAGCGGCCGCAGCCCCGGGGTGACGAGGAAGGAGGCACCGGCCGCCATGGCTTCGCGCGCCTGGTCCGCGGTGAGTACGGTGCCGACTCCGACCCGGTGGCCCGCGGCGGCGGCCCGCGCGATGTGGGCGCCCACCCCCGGGGTGGTGAAGGTGAGTTCGACCGTGCGGATCCCCCCGGCCGCCAGCGCCTCGCACAGCGCGGCGGCGTCGGGTATGCGGGGTGCCCGGACGACGGCGATCACCGGGTCCGCGGTGAGCGTGGCCACCAGGGCCGCGCGGGCGGCGGCGGGAGGAGCGGACGTGGAGCCGGTCGCGGGGGATGTCATTGGGCTGCCTCTGTTCCTCGGGGGGTGCGGCGCAGTGCCCGGCCGGGCAGCGCACCGGTGGCGGCGCCGTCGTGGACGACCGCCGTGCCGTTGACGTAGACGTAGGGGATGCCGGCGGCGGGCCGCCGGGGGTGTTCGAAGGTCGCGGTGTCCTGGACGGCGTCCGGGTCCAGGAGGACCAGGTCGGCGTGGTGGCCGGGACGTACGAGGCCGCGCCGGACCAGGCCCAGGCGGCGGGCCGGGCGGCCGGTCATCCGGGTGATGGTCTGCTCCAGGCTGAGCACGCCCAGCTCGCGGCTGTAGCGGGCGAGGTAGCGGGGGAAGGTGCCCCACGCCCGGGGGTGCGGGCGGGCCCCGGTCAGCAGGCCGTCGCTGCCGACGGTGTGCGCGGGGTGGCGCATGATGGCCCGCACGTTCTCCTCGTGGCCCACGTGTTGGAGGATCGTGGTGGCCAGGGCGTCCTCGCGCAGCAGGTCGAAGAAGACCTCGGTGCCGGTGCGGCCCCGCTCCGCGGCGATCTCGGCCACGGTCCGGCCCACCAGGGGTGCGAGACGCCGCTGTTGCACCCCGGAGATCTGGATCGTGGCCCAATCGGTGACCACGCCGTGGCAGCCGTCGCTCCCGCGCTCCTCCACGTCCCCCCGGATCCGCTCGCGGTCGTCGGGGGAGTCGAGCCGGGCCAAGGTGGCGTCCGGTCCGCCCTCGGCGGCCCAACTGGGCAGCAGGGCGGAGAGCGTGGTGGAGCCGGGGAGGTAGGGATAGCTGTCGAGGGTCAGGTCCACGCCCTCGGCGAGCGCCGCGTCGACCAGGGCGAGCAGTTCGCCCGCCCGGCCCTCGTTCACGCCGAAGTTCATCGTGGCGTGGGTGAGGTGCAGCGCGCAGCCGGACCGGCGGGCGATCTCCACCATCTCGGCGTAGCCCTCCAAGGCCCCGGATCCGTAGGAGCGTTGGTGCGGCGCGTGGTAGCCGCCGTACGAGGCCACCACCTCGCAGAGCGCGACCAGCTCGGCGGTGTCGGCGTACATGCCGGGGGTGTAGGTGAGGCCGCTCGACATGCCGACCGCGCCCTCGCGCATTCCCTGGGCGAGGATCTCGCGCATCCGGTCGAGCTCGACCTGGCTGGGCGGGCGGTTGTCCCAACCCATCGCGAGCATCCGTACGGAGCCGTGCGGCACCAGGTAGCAGGCGTTGACCCCGGCGCCCCGGTCGATCCGGTCGAGGTACTCGCCGACGGTGCGCCAGTCCCACGCGAAGTCCGATCCGTCGTCGGGGTTCCCGTTCCAGCCGGCGATCTGGCGACGCAGCGCCGGCAGTGTGGTGTCGTCGACGGGCGCGTAGGACAGCCCGTCCTGTCCCAGGACCTCGCAGGTGATGCCCTGGGTGACCCGGGAGGGGTGCTCGGGTTCGAGCAGCAGTCGCAGGTCGGAGTGGGCGTGCATGTCGATGAAGCCGGGAGCCAGGACGAGTCCGTCGGCGTCGACGACCTCGCGCGCGCTCCGGCGCCCCGACCCCGCACCGGGGGCGCTCACTTCCTCGATGGTCCCGTCCGTGACCGTGACGTCGGCCAGGAAGCGTTCGGCGCCGCTGCCGTCGACGACGGTGGCGCCCCGGAAGAGCAGGTCGGCCATCAGAAGAACGTCCTGACGAACTCCACCACGCGCGGATGTTCCGCGTGGGCGTCGTCGAGCACGGGGATCAGGGACCACTTGTCGAAGGCGGTGCAGGGGTGTGAGAGCCCCAGCCGCAGGACCGCGCCCACCGGGGCCGGGTCCCCGGCGTCGCGCAGGAAGGCGTGCTGGTCGTTGAGGGCCGTGATCCGGCCGGAGCCGAGGGGGCCGACGCCGCGCACCGCCTGCGGTTCGGGCAGCCCCTCGTCGAAGGGGAAGTCGCGCTTGCCGCCGTCGAGCAGGGCGAGCTGCGGCTCGGGCCGGGAGACGACCCGGCTCCAGCCGTGCATCGCGGAGCGCAGCGGCGTTTCGTCGACGTCGCGCGAGAGGGGGGAGATGGTCCGGTAGAAACCGTCGTCGTGGGCGAGGTAGGCGCCGGCGCGGACGATCACCACGGTGCCCGGCACCTGCTCGGCGAGCGGTACGAGTTCCTCGGCGACGGTGTCGAAGTAGGCGCTGCCGCCCGCGGTGACCACCGGCGCGGAGGTCTCGTACGCCTCGGCCAGCCGCCGGTGCAGCGCGGCGAGCGCGCGCAGGTAGCCGCGTACGACGGCCAGCCCGCCCTCGGTGGCCTCGTGGGCCAGCGCCCCCTCGTACCCGGCGGTGCCCGCCAGGCGCAGGGTCGGGGCCGCCACCACGGCGGCGGCGATCCGCTCGGCCGTGTCCAGGTCGCGGGCCCCGGTCCGGCCGCCCGCGGCGCCGAGTTCGACGAGGACCTCCACCGGGCGGCGGGCCCCCGCGGCCCGCAGGGCCTCGTCCATCAGCTCCACGGAGGCGACGGAATCGACCCACGAGGTGAAGGCGAACTCGGCGTCGCGGTCGAGCTCGCCCGCGAGCCAGGTCAGTCCGGCCGGGTCCAGGAGGGTGTTGGCCAGCATCAACCGCGAGACGCCGAAGGCGCGGGCCACCCGCAGCTGCGGCAGGTTGGCGAGGGTGATTCCGTGGCACCCGGCGTCGAGCTGGGTGCGCCACAGGGCGGGGGCCATCGTGGTCTTGCCGTGCGGGGCGAGGACCACCCCGGCGCGGCGGCACCAATCGGCCATGGTGCGCGTGTTGTGCGCGAGGGCGCCGGCATCGAGGGTCAGCAGCGGTGTGCCGAGGTCGTGGAGGGCGGGGCCGGTCGCGAGGTACTGGCCGACCGTCAGGCCCCGCGCCGCAGCGGGCAGTGCCTTGAAGCGCCAGTCGAGCGGCTCGTCCGCCAGCGCGGACAAGGCGGCGTGGTCGATCCCGGGGCCGTCGGTATGGCGTGCGTAGCTCTGGTGATCCACGGTGATCCTCCGGTGCGACTGGTGCGGGTATTTCAGGTGTTGCCGGTGTTGCCGGTATTGCGGGTGCGGGCCGGTAGCGGCTCCGGGCACGGAATCCTCAGCGAGCGTTGCAACATGTGCAACGCTCGTTGCGTATGTTGCTGTTATGGTTCTAGCATTCCGTCGGAACGGATGGCAACGTCCAAAAGGCCCCCGGGTGCCGGGAGGCGGAAGCGACGGGCACACCCCGAGCAGCAGACACGCGAACCAGGGAGCAGCGACCGATGAACCGGCAGGACACCGCACCCGCACCCCGTACGGCCGAACCGGTGCAGGCCGTCTGCCTGGGGGAGTCGATGGCTGTCCTGCTGGCCGACGGCCCCGGCCCGCTCGACACCGTCGGCGCCTTCCGGCCGTCCGTGGGCGGCGCCGAGTCCAACGTGGCCTGCGCGCTGGCCTCCCTCGGCATACCGAGCGCCTGGATCAGCCGCGTCGGCGACGACGGCTTCGGCCGCCGGCTCACCGCCGAGGTCGCCGCCCGCGGCGTGGACACCAGCGCCGTCGCGGTCGACCCGCACCGCCCGACCGGCCTCTACCTCAAGGAGACCGGCGGCTCCGGACACCGCGGCGACCTGGGCGCGGGCAGCAGCCGCCTGCACTACTACCGCACCGGCTCGGCGGCCTCCGCCCTCGGCCCGGAGCTGCTCACGGACCCCGCCGCCGCGCGGTTGCTGAAGGCGGCCCGGCTGTTGCACCTCAGCGGCATCACGGCCGCGCTCTCCGACAGTTGCCTCGACCTGGTACGGGCCCTCCTGGCCCCCGAACACCGGCGTCCCGGCACCCTCGTCAGCTTCGACCTCAACTGGCGCCCCGCCCTGTGGCACGGCCGCGACCCCGGGGTCCTGCGCGCCCTGCTGGACGCGGCCGACCTCGTGCTCCTCGGCGCGGACGAGGCGGAGGCCGCCTTCGGCACCGGCGACCCGCAGGCGCTGCGGGCCCTGTTCCCCTCGCCCGCCACCCTCGTCGTCAAGGATTCCGGGAACGCCGTCACCGCCCTGACCCGGGACGGCCTGACCGTCACCGAACCGGCACTGACCGTGGAGGTGGTGGAGGCCACCGGGGCGGGCGACGCCTTCGCCGCCGGGTACCTCGCCGGTACGCTGCGCGGCCTCGACCAGCGCAGCCGGTTGCGGCTCGGCCACCTCAGCGCGGCCGCCGCGCTCACCGCGCACGAGGACCACGGAGTACCGGCCCCGGCGCCGGTCCTGAACGACCTCCTCGGCGCGTCGCCGCAGCGGTGGGCCGCGACCTCGGTCACGGCGGGTGGCATCGTGTCACCCCTGTCGACCACTCCATAGACCCGACCCGGAGCGCCACCACCCATGAGCCAGACCGTCACCCGTGCCCTGCGCCTCCTCACCGAGCTGGGCGAGGGCGAGCGCTCCCTCGAACAGCTCGCCCAGGTCCTCGACGTGCACAAGACCACCGCGCTGCGACTGCTCCAGAGCCTGGAGGAGGCGCGGTTCGTGTACCGGGACGCGGGCTACCGCTACCACCTGGGCGCGGGCCTGTTCGCCCTGTCCAGCCTGGCCCTGGAACAGCACGGCATCCGCCGCACGGCCGCCCCGCACCTGGCCCGGCTCAACGCGGACACCGGGCAGACCGTGCACCTGGCCGCGTACGAGGGCGGCGAGGTGGTCTACATCGACAAGTACGACTCCCGGCACCCCGTGCGCATGTACTCCCGGATCGGGCTGCGCGCGGCCCTGCACAACACGGCCGTCGCCAAGGTGCTCCTCGCCGACCTCCCGGAGGCCGAACGGCGCCGCGTGGTCGAGGGCGTCGAGTTCACCGTCCACACCCCGAACACGATCACCACCCCCGAGGCGCTCCTGGAGGAGCTCGACAAGGTCGCCGCCCAGGGGTGGGCCGAGGACCACGCCGAGCACGAGTCGTTCATCAACTGCATCGCCGCCCCGATCCGTGACGCCTCCGGGCGCGCCGTCGCGGCGGCCTCCATCTCGGTACCGGACGTGGTGCTGCCGTACGAACAGGTCCTGGGGCTGCTCCCCGAGCTCCTGGCGGCCACGCGTGCCATCTCGGCCGACGCGGGCTCCCCGCCCCCGGCCGACTCCTGACCCCACCCATCACCCGACCGTCACAAGGAGACCCCATGAGCAACGACACCACCAACGACACCACCAACGGCACCGCCGAGAAGACCGAAGTCCGCACCGACGGCGCCCCCGCCCCCGCCTGGATGTTCTCCCAGGGCGTGCGCAAGGGCCCCATCCTCCAGGTGTCCGGCCAGGGCCCGCAGGACCCCGCGACCGGCGAGTACCTCTACCACGGGGACGTGAAGGCCCAGACCCGGCGCACCCTGGAGAACGTCAAGGCCATCGTCGAGGCGGGCGGCGCGACCATCGAGGACGTCGTCATGTTCCGCGTCTACCTCACCAAGCGGGCCGATTTCCCGCTCATGAACGAGGTCTACGCGGCGTTCATCGACGAGAACATCAAGCCGGGCGGCGTCAAGCCCTGCCGGACGACCATCTTCGTGGAACTCCCGCAGGAGCCGATGCTGGTCGAGATCGACGCCCAGGCCGTCATCGGCTGAACACCCGCCCCGCCGCCCAGAAGCCGCCGCCGCGGTGGTCCACGTAGGCATGCCCGTAGGCTCAGTAGATCAGTTGCAGGGGCTTCAGGAGAGGGCGACCATGGGCGAAGGCGTGTCCGCGGGGAACGACGGGCCCATGTGGGAGCCCGTCGTGGTCCCCGGACCGGAACCGGATTGGCGGCCTGCGCCGCAATACCAAGGGGGCAACCCGAATCCCGCGCTGCAGTACGGCATGTGGGAGTCGATGGTCCTGGCGTACCGGCCGATCGGCGTGCTTCCGCCGCCGTTCGCGGCCTACGTGGAGCGGCTCGTGCTGACGGTGGAACAGAGCTGGGAGGACCTGGGCCAGGTGGACGTCGCCACCTTCCGCCTCGCTGGACACTTCCTCGCCCTGAGCCAGTTCACCGACGGGGGCGATGGGGTCACCGTATGGCTAGACCGCCGAGCACGTGACGGCGAAGGCGCACTCGCCGCGCTCGTGGAGGTCCTCGGCGTTCCGGGCGAGTGCGTGCGGGACGTCACCTGGTCCCCGCACCCCGCGACCCGGTACGAGCCGCCCGCACCGACCCCGGCCTCCTCGCCCCCGAGGCGCACCGGCCGGGGCGGGCGGCTCGCCGCGCTGGTGCCGGCGTGGGTGCCGGGCCGCCGCGAGAGGTGAGGCGCGGCCCCGCTGCGCCGCTCGTGCCTGACCCGGGTCGCGTGTGTCCGTAGCCTTACCAACTCCTGTGCGGGGTCCTACCTTTGAGCCATGGAAACTCGGCATCCCGGCCCGCTGGCGGGAGTGGTGTCACCCGTGACGGCCGGATGGCGGCTGTTGTTCGTGCCCCGCCGGGCCCGCGAGCTGGCCATCGCGCTCGGCGCGAGCATCACGGTCCCGTCGGTGGTCGCGGCCCCGCTTCTGCTGGGCGCCTCGGTGGCCGCCGTGCTCTCGGGGAGCTCACTCGCCTGGGGCGGTTTCTGGGTCCTACTGGCGCTCACGGCCGCTGCGGTGATCCTGCTCGCCGTGGCCATGTTGGCCGTGACGGTCTCCCTGACGGTGCGGTGGGTCGAGCTCCGCCCCCTGGGGGCTCCGGCCCAGGTCGTGATCGCCCGCTTCCTGCGTTCGTCGACCATGGCGATGGACGATCTGCGGCGAGTCGTCGTCGTCGAGCGACTCAGTCTGGGGCAGCGACAGTCGATCAAGGTGGTGTTGCACACCCGCGGCGGGACGGTGGACTGTGAACCGGCGACGACGGCTCCGCTCTCCCGGGCCGACGCGCAGGCGCTGACCGCCTGGTTGACCGAGCAACTCGCGCCGGTCCAGGTGGCGGTGGAGCGTCGGACGGACGTCAGGCGGGACTTCCTGCGTCCGGACGAGTGGTGGAGCGGGTCCTACACCGCCGCGCTGTGGCGGGTACCCGTCGGCGAGGTCGACGCCATGGCCGCCCGGCGCGGCGTCGAAGGCCATCGGTACACCCCCCGGGCACACGCGATGTACAGCCCCGGGACTTCGGTCACCGTCTACGACCCGGGCCGGGCCTACGAGGTCGCCGAAGA
This sequence comes from Streptomyces sp. NPDC028419, assembly GCF_055565515.1. Taxonomy (NCBI): domain Bacteria; kingdom Bacillati; phylum Actinomycetota; class Actinomycetes; order Kitasatosporales; family Streptomycetaceae; genus Streptomyces; species Streptomyces sp. NPDC028419. The sequence continues at coordinate 9,265 of NZ_JBVHUE010000005.1, forward strand.
ACTCCGCGCGGAACGAGCCGCCGCCCAGGCCGACAGCACGGCACCTCCCGGCCCGGCCGAGGACGAGACGAAGGATTCCCACTGACCCGCTCGGGCCGAGCCGTCGTATTTTTTCGGGGCAGATGCGCAACCGTTGCGCCGTCGGGCATGTCACAGCATGCAGGAGTGACCAACTCCACCGACGAGCAGGGGGAAACATGAGAGTCACCCGTTCCGTCCTTACGACCACCGCGTTCGCCGCCCTGGCCCTGGGGGCCACGACCGCGATGGCGGTGCCCGCCAGCGCCGCGCCCAACACCACGCCGCAGAAGGTCTGCGGAAGTGCCTACAAGACCGTGAACTCGGCCGCCATCGGCTCGCTGGGCACCGTCTACCTGACGTACAACGCCTCGAACGGCAAGAACTGCGTCGCGACGATCCGCAACAACCCCGGTGCGGCCGTGGACATGGCCCTCTGGATCGAAGTCACCGATACCTCGGAGCGGGGCGAGGACTTCGGCCGGTACACGTCGTACGCGGGCCCGGCCTACGTGTACGGCAAGGGCCACTGCGTCGACTGGGGCGGGGGCATCAGCAACGTGCACGTGCAGGTGTACAACTCCAACTGTGGCGCGCGCACGGAGCACCGGGTCACCGAGGTTCGCTGACCCGTCGTCCGGCTCGCCCCGGCAGGCTCGCCGAGTCCTGCCGGGGCGGGGGTGGGGGCGGTCGGGGAGCGCGTTTGGGCCACACCTCCCATAGGGACGTGAACGGAGAATTCCCGCTGTAGCCTCGCCCCGGGGTGGACGGTTGTTCCCAGGGGCGGAGGGGCGGCATGGAGCTCGCGTTATCGGCTACCTCATCATCGGTTACCTCATCGGCCCCGGACGACACCGGCAGCCGGCCGGAGTCAGCCGCCGCGCTCGCGGACCTGCGTCGTTGGCTGCAGCGCCATCCCGAGCTGCGCGACCAGCTCGGCCGTACCCGGTCCGCGGAGCCGGGCGCGGGCGAGATGGGAGCGGTCGGCGAGCTGATCCCCCTCCTGCTCGCCCCGGGCGGCGTGACGGCGGCCCTGGGCGCCGCCCTCATCGCCTGGCTCCAGAACCGGCGCGGCAACCAGACCGTCACCGTCACCCTGCCCGACACCACGCAGATCACGGTGAGTTCCGAGAACGTCCGCGGGCTGAGCGCGCAGGACTCGGGCGCCATCGCCCTGCGGATCGCCGCAGCCCTGAACGACGCAGAAGGGGCGTGTCGTGACCTGTTCCGCTGTGGAGACGGCCGTACCGGACAAGGAGATCTGCAGCGGCGAGGAGGAATCCAAGGCCGGCGAAAACGTGCAGTCGGTGGCCTACAGCCCGGACGGCGCCGCCTTCGCCGCGGGCGACTTCCAGGGGGAAGTGAGGATCTGGCCCGCCCGCCCCGATGCCAGGATGCTGAAGGGCGAGATCGCCAGCCCCGACCCCGGCACCAGCCCCTTCAGCGACGACGGCTCCCTGCTCATCACCCGCGCCTTCCCGACCGGGCGGACCGACGAGACCCACGTGTGGGACGTCCGCCACGCCGACGCTCCGCGCCAGCGCTTCCGGGTCCCCGACTCCTGGGAAGCCCGCTACTTCCTGCCGAAACGCCCCAAGGCCGCCCTCCTCGCCATCGGGAGCCAGAACACGGGACGTGTCGAGGTGTGGGACCTGCAGGACGCGCTCCACCCCGTACGCCGTTCGGAGATGCAGGTACCGCTCCAGCCGAACAAGGGCATCCTCTGGTTTCTGAACGCCACGACCCTGGCCACGCTGAAGGGCGATGACCTTCAACTCTGGGACCTCTCGGACCCGTCCCACCCCAGGGAAGGCGCCGTGATCCCCGAAGCCGGCCTGATGCGCGGTGCGGCGTACTACCGTTCCGAACGCGTCCTGCTGAGCGAGCTCAGCGGCGGCAGCCTGCAGCTGTGGGACCTCTCCGACCTCGCCCACCCGCGCAAGGCCAAGCGGCTCCCCGCCGCGAGCGGCGGCCACTACGGCGCGGGCGGACACCATCTGGTCACCGCGCTGGGCAGCGGGCTCCTCCAGTTCTGGGACATCAGCGACCCCTACCTCCCCCGCGAGTACGAGAGCCCTTCCAGCTGTGGCAAGTGGACGAGGACGGCCGCTGGGGCGCCCAGCCCTTCGCCACGCTCGGTCCGGCGGTACGGGGAACGCAACTCATCCCCGAACAGCCCTATGCGGCAGTGAAGATCGCGGCTTCGGGTCACTTGATGGACGCCTCCACCTACCTGCTGGAGCTCGACCCGGACCAGGTCTGCCGGCGGATGTGCACCAGGCATCCCGGCAGCGTCCCCCAGGACCAGTGGCGCGACCTCTTCCCCCATCTGGAGCCGCGCCCGTCCTGCGCTGCGCCGCCTCACCCGAGGTGAACCGGCCGAGGGGCGTCGCCCCCGGGCTCCGGCACGCCCCACTCCGCCATCTGCTCGCGGAACTTCGGGCACCCGACGATGTCCTCCTCACCGCACAGGAGGGCGTGGCTCAGGAGTTGGTGGGCGTGGTCGAGGTCGACCATGCGCTGCTCGATCTCGACGATCTTGTCGCGGAGCATGGCTCGACGCGCCTCCCGCTCCTCCTGGAACGCGCGGATCTCGACCAGGGTCAACCCCGCCCGCTGACACTTGCGCAGCAGCACGATCCGCTGCGCCGCCTCCGGCGGGTAGCGCCGCTGCCCGCTCCGGCGCTCGGGCTGCGGGAGCAGACCGTGGCGTTCCCAGTACCGGATGGCCGAAGCCGGCACCCCGGTGACCTCGGCGAGCCGGCCGATCGTCATGCGCGGGTCCACCACGTGCCCCACTCCGTTCCACGCCGCTTGACTTGAACCTTAGTTCACGTTGAAGAGTGGGCGGCACGTGGACGGCGTCGCACGAGCGGCCGCCGACATCGGAGCCGAAAGAGGTCGCCATGACGGACGTACAGGGAGTGGAGGAACGGGCCGAGCAGCTCGTCGAAGCCGCCCGGACGCTCTTCGAAGCGGGAGTGATGTCCCACTCCGGGCACGCGAACCTGAGTGCCCGCATCGACGAGGAGCGGTTCCTGCTGACGCCGGGCTTCGTCCGGGGGCTGAGGCCCGAGCAGTTGGCGACGATCGGCCTCGACGGGCGGGTGCTGGAGGGCGAACTGCGCTCCGTGAGCGCCGAGATCATCACCATGCACAGCGCCGTCTACGCGGCCCGCCCGCGCGTGGGGTCGGTGATCCACACGCACTCGCCCGCCGCGACGGCCTTCGCGGTGGCCCACCGGCCGCTGCCCTGCCGTACGGAGCCGATGTTGAGGTTCGGGCAGGCCGAGGAGGTCCCGGTGGTTCCCTGGGGCCCCCGGGGGTCGGACGTGTCGGTGCGCGGCATCGCCGAGGTCCTGGAGCGCCGCCCGACGACGGCCGCGGCCCTGCTGGCCAACCACGGCTTGCTCGTCTTCGGCCCGGATCCGGCGGCCACCGCCCACCTCGTCGTGGCGATCGAGGAGAGCGCCGAGGCGGAGCTCGCCGCGGCCGCGATCGGCGGGGCCGTCGATTTCCCCGAGGGCGCCGTGGAGGCGGTGCGCGCCTCGATCGCACGGGTCTCGTCATGACGGACGACGACGCACCCGCCCCGCGCACCGATGCCGTCCGGGAGCGCTACGTGTCCACGCTCGGGTCCGTACCGAGCGGCGTGGAGGAACGGCTGCGCCTGGCGCGGCAGTTCGACCGGCTCCCCACCGAAGAGGCCCTCGCCGCGCTACGGCACATCGTCCTGACCGAGAACCCGTTGGGGGCGCGGGTCCAGCAACTCGTGCACTTCGGCCAACTGTTGTCCCTGGGCCGGGACCACCCCGCACGCCTGCACGCCCAAGGCGCCCTGCACGCGGGCGCCACCCTCACCGACCTCATCGGTGTCGCCGAAACGGCCCTGATCACCTCGGGCGTACCGGCCTACGCACTGGGCACCCAGATCATCGCCGAGCTCACTCCGCCCTAGGCCCTGTCGTCGGCGCACTTCCCGCCGGGGGTCGTGGTCGTGGTGCGGGAGAGGGAGAGGGAGACGGTCAGGCCGGAGGTGTCGGCGTGGGCGTCGGTCAGGCGGGCGCCTTCGGGGAGGTCGTCGACGTGGACCGTGCGCGGGGCGAGTTCCTCGGTGAAGGAGGACGCGCCGGGGAGGCCCGCCAGTGCGGCGATCGGCATGGTGCGGCCCAGCACCGTCACGGTGGTCGGGGTGACGGTCAGGCTGTCGGCCGCGGCGGTGACACCGGCGTGGACGGTCACGGGCAGGCTCAGGGCCCCGGTCCCGGCGCGCCCGGTCAGGGTCAGGCCGCTGCCGTCGCCGCCGACCGTCATGCCCGGCGCCGCATCGGCCAGCCGCTTCTGCAGGGCGGCGTACGGGACGCTCGCCGTCGCCGTCCCGCCGCTGATCGTCCCGTCGGTGGTGACGTCGTGCAGATCGGCCCGGACGTCCATCTCGGTGTCGGCGTGCTGCACGCCGCGCGCTTCGACGCGTACGGTGCCCAGGTCGCCGGTGAGCGAACGCAGGCCGGCGAGCGGGTCCAGCAGGTCGGCCGTGACCGAGCCCGCGGGCGAGAGCCGGCAGGTGGCCGCCCGCTCGATGCGCTCGCGGGCGACGTGCTCGACGGTGAGGTCCGTGACGGCGCCGGCGGCCGTCAGCGTCAGGCCGACGCCTATGAGCACGGGGACGGGGCGGCGGAGCATGGGGCGGCTGGACTTCACGACGCGGTGGTTCCGATCTGGTGCAGGATGTCGAAGGAGCGGACCAGGAGGTGCGCGGGGGCGGCATCGGTGACGGTGCCCGCCTGCCGGCGGCGGCGCTGGGTGCGCAGGACGGCGCGCAGCGAGGACATGGCCGCCCCCGCGATCACCGCGGCCCGCAGGTCCGCGTCGGGCGCGTCCCGGGGGAGTCGCTGCTCGACGAGGAGGGCGAGCCGGTCCTCGAAGGCGGCGAAGGCCTCGACGAGCCGGGCCGCGATCAGCGACTCCGCCCCCTCGACGGGATGGGTCAGGGCCGTGAGGGTGGAGGCGGCGAACGGCTGCGCCGCGGTGAGCAGCGCGCCGCAGATCGCGCTCAGCGGGTCCTCCCCGTGCGGACGGGTGGCGAGGGCCGCCTCGACGTGCTGGAACAGCAGGTTCATGTCCGGCAGCAGGAGGGCCTCCTTGCTGTCGAAGTAGCGGAAGAAGGTCCGCTCCGAGACGTTCGCGCACGCGGCGATGTCCGCGACCGTGGTCCCCGCGAAACCGCGCGCTGCGAAGAGCGCGGCGGCCCCCTCCCGGAGCCTGGTGCGGGTCAGCTCCTTCTTGCGGCGCCGCAGCCCCGCGTCGGTTCCCGTCGCCGTTGTTCCTGTCTCCGTAGTGCCGCCTGTCCCTGTCCCTGCCCCGGCGGAGGGTTCGATGCGCATGGCAGGAGCCTAGCAATCACGTCACCCCTGTCAATTGTCAGTCCTGACACTTTCCCTCCATGGTCGTCCGTGCCATTGGCGTCAGTCCTGCCATTTTTTGGAGGTGTCGTGTGTCCTCCGCACGCAGGCGAGGCCCGGTCCCGCTCCGGGCCGATCCGGACCGCCTCGGCCGCCTCGCCCTCGGCCCGGCCGTCAGCGTGGTGCTGGACGCGACCGTGGTACGGCTCGTGCTGGTGCCGTCCGCCATGTTCCTGATGGGCGGGGGAACTGGTGGCTGCCCCGCCGGCTCGACCGGATCCTGCCGCGGATCCACTGCTGAGCGACGCGTCTCACTCGGGGGCGGGCGCGGTCCGTTCGAAGGTCCGGAGCAGGTCCGCCGCGACGCTGACCGCGATCGTGGCGGGCTCCTTGCCGGTGATGCCGGCCGTTCCGATCGGGCTCTTGATCAGATCGATGGTGGCGGCGTCGTGGCCGCCCTCCGTGGACAGCCGGTGTCGGAACCGCGCCCACTTCGCGGCCGAGCCGATCAGGCCGATCGAGCCGAGACCGGGCGTGCGCAGGGCCGCGTCGCAGAGAGCGGCGTCCTCGGCGTGGTCGTGCGTCATGATCAGGACGTGCGTGCCGGGCGGCAGCTCGGCGAGCACCTCCTCCGGGAGCAGCGGCGCGTGGTGGACGCTGACCTGGGCCACCGCGTCCGCGAGCACGCCGAGCCGTCCCTCGGCGAGCACGTCGGGGCGGGAGTCGACCAGGTGCAGATCGAGGCTGTGCCGGGCCAGGATCCGCGCCAACTCCAGTCCCACGTGCCCCACGCCGAAGATCGCCACGGCCTGGACCACCGGCAGCGGTTCGAGCAGGACGCTCACCGCTCCGCCGCAGCACTGCACACCGTGCCGGCCGGTGACCTTGTCGTTGAGGGCGAACTCGATCAGCTCGGAGTCCGCTTCGGGCACCCCGATCAGCTCGCGGGCCCGGTCGATCGCGACGGCCTCGATGTTGCCGCCGCCGATCGACCCCCAGGTCTCGCTCCCGCCGACGACGAGCTTGGCGCCGGCCCCGCGCGGGGCGTGGCCGCGCACGGTCGCGACGGTCACCAGTACGCCGGGCTCCCGGCGGGCCCGCAACCCCACGACCGCGGCGACCCAGGACATGTCAGGCATGGCGCGGAACACCCTCGTCCAGGAGCAACGCGCTACGGCTCTGCGCGCCGCCCGCCCGGGCCGATTCGACGGCCCAGTACACGGCTTCCGGCGTGGCGGGCGAGGCCAGCTCCACGCTGGTCCCGGCCGGCCCGAAGGCGGCGGCCGCCTGCCGCAGCGCCTCCCGGACCGAGAAGGCCAGCATCAGCGGAGGCTCGCCCACCGCCTTGGACCCGTAGACAGCGCCCTCCTCGGTGGCGTTCTCCAACAGCCTGACGTTGAACTCCGTCGGCATCTCCGAGAAGCTCGGCAGCTTGTAGGTGCTCGCGGCCTGGGTCAACAACCGGCCGCGGTTCGGCCCGTCACCGTTGTCCCAGCGCAGGTCTTCGAGGGTCAACCAGCCGGCGCCCTGGACGAAACCGCCTTCGACCTGCCCGATGTCGATCAGCGGTGACAGGCTGTCGCCGACGTCGTGCACGATGTCCACCCGCCGGATCCGGTACGCGCCGGTGAAGCCGTCCACCTCCACCTCGGCAGCGGCCGCGCCGTAGGAGAAGTACTTGAAGGGGGAGCCGTGGAAGCTCTTCGCGTCCCAGTGCAGCCCTTCGGTCCGGTAGAAACCGGCCGCCGACAACTGGACCCGCTGGAAGTACGCCGTGCGCACCAGGTCGTCCCAGGCCACCTCCCCGTCGCTGCCGAGGACGCGTGCGACGCCCCCGACGATGCGCACGTCCGCGGCGTTCGCACCGAGCTGGGTGGCGGCCACCTGGAGCAGCCGCCCGCGCAACTGCTCGCAGGCGTTCTTGACCGCCGCACCGTTGAGGTCCGCCCCGGCACTGGCGGCGGTGGCCGAGGTGTTGGGCACCTTGTCGGTCCGCGTGGGCGCCAGCCGCACCTTGTGCAGCGGGATGCCGAGCGTGGTCGCGGCCACCTGCAGCATCTTCGTGTGCAGGCCCTGTCCCATCTCGGTGCCGCCGTGGTTGATCAGGACCGAACCGTCCTTGTAGATCAGCACCAGGGCGCCCGCCTGGTTGAAGGCGGTCAGGTTGAAGGAGATCCCGAACTTGATCCCCGTCAGCGCGATCGCCCTCTTGGTGTGCGGGTGCGCGGCGTTGAAGGCCGCGATCCCGCGCCGGCGCCCGGCGAGGTCGGCGTCCTCCTGGACCTCCCGCCAGACGGTGGTGATGCGTTCGGGGTGGCTGACCGGCTGTCCGTACGGCGTCGCATGGCCCTGCCGGTAGAAGTTGCGCTCCCGCAGCTCCATCGGGTCCAGGCCGAGCAGCGGCGCGCACCGGCCCATGACGTCCTCGATCACCAACATGCCCTGCGGGCCGCCGAAGCCGCGGAAGGCGGTGTTGGAGACCTTGTTGGTCTTGGCGATGCGGCCGCGGACGCGGGCGTTGGGGATCCAGTAGGTGTTGTCGATGTGGCACAGCGCGCGCGCCACGACCGGCTCGGAGAGGTCCAGGCTCCAGCCGCCGTCGGCCGTCAAGGTGGCGTCCAGGGCCTGGATGCGGCCCTCGGCGTCGAAGCCGATCTTCCACGAGGCGTGGAAGCCGTGCCGCTTGCCCGACATGGTCAGGTCCTGGGTGCGGTTGAGCCGCACCCGCACGGGCCGACCGGTCAGCCGGGCACCGAGCGCGGCGATCGCCGCGAAGCCGTGCGGCTGCATCTCCTTGCCGCCGAAGCCGCCGCCCATCCGCAGGCACTGCACGGTCACCTCGTGGCTGTGCAGACCGAGGACGTGCGCGACGATCTCCTGGGTCTCCGACGGGTGTTGGGTGCTGCTCTGGACGAACACCTGCCCGTTCTCGTCGATCAGCGCCAGCGCCGCGTGCGTCTCCAGGTAGAAGTGCTCCTGGTCGGAGAACTGCAACTCACCGGTGAACACGTGCGCGGAGTCCTCGAAACCGGCCTCGACGTCCCCGGTCACCATCTCGGGCCGGGCGCCGTGGAAGCTGCCGGCCGCGATCGCGTCCTGGAGCGTGATCAAGGACGGCTGCTCGTCGAGGTCCACCTCGACGGCCGCCGCCCCGAGCCGGGCCGCTTCCAGGGTCTCGCCGAGCACCCAGGCCACCGCGTGGCCGTGGAACATGACCTCGTCGGGGAAGAGCGGTTCGTCGTGCTTCATCCCGGCGTCGTTGACGCCCGGTACGTCGGCGACGGTCAGGACGCGGACCACGCCCGGCACGGCGAGCGCCGGCCCGGTGCGCAGCCCGGTGATCCTGCCGCGGGCCTTCATGACCTGGACGGGGTGGGCGTGGAGCACGTCCTTGGTACGGGCGACCAGGTCGTCGGTGTAGAGCGCGGCGCCGGTGACGTGCAGGGCGGCGCTCTCGTGCGGCACGGAAAGGCCGACGGCGGGCATCTCGGGACGTTCGGACAACCGGCTCATGACGGCACCGCCTCGGTGGTTCGCGCGTACAGCTTCAACAGGCTCTGGCCGAGCATCGCGGAGCGGTAGTCGGCGCTGGCGCGGTGATCGTCCATCGGCGTGCCCTCGCCCCGGAGCACCCGGGCCGCGGCCTCGACGGTCCGCGCCGCCCACGGCCGGCCCTCCAGGGCGGCCTCGGTGGCGAGGGCGCGGATCGGGGTGGCGGCCACGCCGCCCAGGCCGACCCGCGCCGTGCGCACGATCCCGTCCTCGATGTCGAGGGCGAAGGCGACGGCGACGCTGGAGATGTCGTCGAAGCGCCGCTTGGCGATCTTGTGGAAGGCCGTGACCGGCGACAGCGGCAGCGGGACCCGCACGGAGCGGATCAGCTCGTCGGGGCGGCGGACGCTCTGCCGGTAGCCGGTGAAGTAGTCCGCCAGCGGTACGACGCGCTCCCCGGCGGCGCCGGCGAGCACCACCGACGCCTCCAGCGCGAGAAGCGCCGGCGGGCTGTCACCGATGGGGGAGCCCGTACCCAGATTGCCGCCGAGCGTCGCACCGTTGCGGATGAGCCGGGAGGCGAACTGCGGGAACAGTTGGGCCAGGAGCGGGACGCGGCCGTCGAGCCGGCGCTCGATCTCGGTGAGCGTCAGGGCCGCGCCGATCTCGATGTGGTCGGATTCGAAACGCAGTTCCCGCAGTTCGGGCAGCCGGTCGACGGCGACCACGCAAGGCGCCCGGCGCGCACGGATGTTGACCTCCACGCCCCAGTCGGTGCTGCCCGCGACGACCACCGCGTCGGGGCGCTCGCCCAGCATCCGCAGGGCGTCGGCCAGCGTGCCCGGACGCAGGAAGGAGCTTTCCTCGCGGGTGTACCGGGTGGCGACCGGTGCCGGCGGAGCCAGTTCGCGACGCCGTCCCAGCGCATCGTCCGGAGCGGGCGCGCCGACGGCGAAGGCGGCGTCGCGGATCGGCCGGTAGCCGGTGCAGCGGCACAGGTTCCCGCTCAGCGCGTGCAGGTCGAATCCGTTCGGACCGTGCTCGGGATCGGCGTGCGTGTCGCCGTCGGCGGCGGGGCAGCGGTCGGGCCGGTAGTACTCGGCCGCCATGCTGCAGACGAACCCCGGTGTGCAGTAACCGCATTGGGAGCCGCCGCGCAGGGCCATCTCCTCCTGCACGGGGTGCAGTACGGGCGGCGCGCCGGCCGCACCGGTGACGGCGAGGCCCTCGGAGGTGATGACCTCCTGGCCGTCCAGCGCGGCCACCGGGACCAGGCAGGCGTTGACGGCCACCCAGTCGGTGGGCTTGTGCACCCCGGGGCGGGCCACCAGCACCGAACAGGCCCCGCACTCGCCCTCCGCGCACCCCTCCTTGGTGCCGGTGAGGCCGCGCTCGCGCAGGAAGTCCAGCGCCGTGGTGTGGGGCGCGGCCGGTGCGATCGGCATCTCCTGCCCGTTGACCGTGATCCGCGCGGCTACCACGGGGTGTTCCCCGTTCGGGGCGCGGTCGTCGTCCTGCTGGTCCTGCTGGTCCTGATCGCCATGTCGGGAGCTTTCTTTCTCGGGCGGCGCAGCTCAAGAGCCCGGCGCGCGCATCCGCACGCGAAGGCGTGCCGCGGCCGGCGGGGAGCGAAGGCGGTGAAGGGGAGAAGCAGAGGGGGCGGGGCCGCAAGAGGGCGCGCCGCGAGGGGGCTGCTCAGCAGCCGTGTGCGAGACGGCCCGGAGCCCAGGCGGTCTCGTGAGCGAGGCGGTGCGCGCCGGAGATGGTGGACATCGGACGTCGCCTCCTGCCATGTGCTCACGAATGGGTGCGCTGAAGCTACGTCGCCGCGGGACCATCGGTCAAGCCGACATGCCCGGATCCCCCGCACCCGGCGGAACGCCGACGTCGCCCGGCACCGTGGGTGCCGGGCGACGTCGAACGGACCGGGGGGACCGGGTGGGCCCGGAGGATCAGGCGGTGCAGCGGATCATGATGAGCGGCTTGTTCCCGGCGTAGTCCGCCCAGAACTCCTCGCCGAACTCCCGGACACCGGCGTCGGAGACGTCCAGCGTCACCCACTCGATCCCGGTGAATCCGGCCGCCTTCAGCGTCGTCTCGTACGTCTCCCGCGACGGCGTGGTGGCCTCGAAGGAGACCGGCGGGTCCAGCAGGGCCGTGAGCCGGATCCCGCGGCCGATCTCGTTGTCCCGGCCGGTCGACTCGCACAGGAACCCGTACTTGGCCAGTGAAGGCCCGTCGAAATCGAAGTCCGGGTTCTGGGCGAACAGATAGAACGCGCCGCCGGCGACGAGGCTGCCCCGGACGCGGTGCATCATCCGCTCGATCTCGGCGACGTCGCTCGCGTAGTTGAACGCCTGCACCGCCACGGCGATGTCGAAGGGCTGCTCGAAGTCCCGCAGGGCGGCCGTGTCCGCGACCTCGTAGTCGATCCCGAGGGGCTCGGACCGCTCCAGGGCGTTGGCCGCGTCGATCATCGCGCCGGAGATGTCGAATCCGAGGACGCGGGACGCCCCGCGTCGCTTGAGCTCGCGGCTGTAGAAACCGGTCCCGCAGGCGACGTCCAATACGGACTTGCCGGTGACGTCACCGATCAGGGCGAGGAAGCCCGGTACCTCGGCGTAACGAATGACGGGCAGGGTCTTGAAGCCTTCGAACGCTTCACCGATTCCGTCGTACAGCTGACCACTCATCGTGGCGGTTCCCCTCGATTTGTGGCGTCGGCTCTCATGACGAGCCGCGGCCCTCCCTTCGGAGTCTTCCCGCTGGGCGGCAGGAGTCCGTACTGGCTGAAACTACGAACCTGGCCCTGTCGAGGCGGAGTTGGATCCGAACGGCACGAACGACCTTCGAACGGCCTTCGAATGGCCATCGGGGGTTCGCCCACATGCGCGATAACATGCGCATCGGCTGGTCAGCGGGCATGTGGGCGGGGGAGGCGACTGTGGCCGGAGCGGATGCGCGGGAACTGGCGGCGCGTTGGTGGAAGTGGGCCGACTCGGCCCCCAGCGGGCGGAGCCCCGTGGAGGACGCCACCGGTGAGCACGCGGGGTGGAGCCAGCCGTCGGACGTCTGGTTCCTCGCGGGCACGTACGGCGGCCGCGTGGTGCGGCGGTGCACGGTACCGACCGATCGGCCCCTGTTCTTCCCGGTGTTGAACACGCGGCGCCTGGCACTCGGCTTCTCCGCGCGGCCGCTGCGCCTCGCCACCTCGGGTGCCGAGGCCCAGTTGAACGGCATCCCGCTGCCCGTCCGCGAGGCGACCTCGAAGCGCTTCTGGTCCGTCGGGCCGCAGGTCGCCTGGGGCCTGTGGGGCACGATCGACCCCCTCCTCGCGGGCGACTACGTCCTGTCCGTCAAGGCGGAGACGAAGGGGGGCGGGTTCTGGGTGGACACCACCTACCACCTCACGGCCGTGCCGTCCGATCGGCACCGACAGGACGTGCCCGGCGCCTGACCGGAAGCGAGCCGGTTCCGGCCCGGCGACCCCGCGCCGGGCGCGAGCGCGCGGACGTGCGTGCGGCTGGACTGTTGATCTTGCTCCGCACCTCGTAGGCTCGGCCTCGAAGATCGCGGAGGTGGCGGGATGAGCGCGTCGGATGACGGCCGGGTGTACTGCGGCGACGAGGGTCACGTGGTCCGGCCGACCCCGGGCCGCGTGTACGTGAGGCTGGCGGGCGGCCCCCTGGACGGTCAGCTCCTCGATGTGAGCGGCCTGTCCCTGCGGGAGTGGGCGGAGGGGGTGCTCCTGATCACCGATCGCGGGCTGTACGGACCCGGTGGCCGGACTCTCTACAGCCCGTCCGAAGCGGACCCCGGCGGCCCGTTCCGCTGGGAGGGCGACACGCCGTGACCCCCGAAGAACACGTCGACCAGGCCGGCGGGAACGCCGCCCTAGGTCCTGTCGTCAAAGTGCCGTCGTCGCCCGAAGGGCGGCCCCGCGGCGTCTGGTGCGTGCTCTCGCCGTGCCGGGCGGAAGCCCGCGTACTGGACGTACTTGGCTTTCGCCCGGTGCGGCGAGAGTGCGTGCCAGGCGTCGCGAGGCAGACGGCACTTTGACGACAGGGCCTAGCGCGCGAGCGCGCGGAGCAGGCGTACGTACGGAGTCCAGCGGGCCGGACGGGCCACCGTGCCCGTGCAGGCGAGTTCGGCGCGGTCCAAGCCGTCCTCCAGGCAGGCGTCGTGCATCCATCGGTAGGCCGCCGGCCAGGTCAGTCGAGCCGGCCCGCTGACCCGCATCGCAAGGGTGTGCCGCAGCGCCGTGCGCCCGCCGTCGACGGGCAGCACCGCGAACTCGTGGAAGCCGTTGAATCCGCGCGGTCCGCTGAAGGCGAAGCGGACCCAGGTCCCGGGCACGTACGCGGTGACCGTGTAGCGGACCGGGCCGTGGCCGCCGGTCGCGCCGACCGCCAGCGGACGGTCGAACGTCATGGCGGGCCAGTCCGGATGTGGCCACAGTCGGTCCGCCGCGCCGCCGGACAGGCTGTCGATGAGCGTGCCGACGTCGCCCGCCTCGGCGGCCAGTATGCGCTCGTGAACGTTGTAGACGCCCATGCGTCCTCCACCTCTCCAGCCGATTATTAGAGAGTTGCCTCCAATACTGTGGAGGGTACTCTCTGATTCATGGCGAGACCACCCCGCTTCGACACCGACCAGATCCTCGACGCCGCCGTCCGACTGGCCGCCTCCGCCGGACCGACGGGCGTGACGATGACCGCCGTCGCCCAGGCGATCGGCGCGCCGAGCGGATCCGTCTACCACCGCTTCCCCGGCCGCGCGGCACTGCTCGCAGAGGTGTGGCTGCGCGCCGTGGAGCGTTTCCAAGAGGGGTACTTCGTCGCGCTCGGCAGCGCCCCCGATCCCCACGGAGCCGCCCGCGCGGCGGCCCGACACGTCGTCTCCTGGAGCCGCGCCCACCCGGGCGAAGCGTCGCTCCTGCTCTACGGCGCCGCGGAGTTCGGCCGGGCGGACTGGTCCGAGGAGCACAAGGAGCGCGCGGACCTGGGCAACCAGCGCGTGTACGAATCCCTCCACCTCCTCGCCGAAGTCCTCGGCGCGGCAGGGCCCCAGGACCACGAACGCGTCACCCTGGCCCTGATCGACCTGCCGTTGTCCGTGGTGCGCCGCCACCTGCGCGCCGGTCAACCGCTGCCCCCGCACGCGGAGGACCTGGCCGAGCAGTGCGCTTCGGCCCTGCTGAGTGTCGGAGTCGGCTGACGTCGGCAGAAGTCGATGGAAGGCCCGTGTACCGGTCTGTTACGGTCCATGGGCCGGCCGCGGGACTCCGGTGCGACTTCCGGAACCTGCCTCTGAAGCAATGATTCGCAGCTCGTGCCCCCATTCCCCGGCCGGCGCCCACACCTGCGCAGTCACCTACGGGAAATGAAGCGGATGGATTCGTACGGGGACCTCGTCGCTGCCGAAGACGTGCTGCTCTTCGTCAATGCGGCGATCACCTCCACCGGTCAGCGCGAGTTCCACAGCGACGCGGGCGAGCAACTGCTGTCCCTGGACTTCCTCCACGCGTACATCCTGGGCAACTACCGCGACCTGTACGCCGGTGTCCTCGCGCTCGACATCAACGACCACAACGTGGCCCTGATCGTCCGGCGGTTGTTGGAGACCGCCGCCGAGGCCACCGCCGACCAACGCCGCAGCGAGGGACGGCTGATCGCGTGCCGGCTGGCGACGCTGCCGCCACAGCGCGTGTACGGCCTGTTCGACGCCCTGCGCCGGGCCGGTGTGAACAACCGGCGCACCCGCGCGATCATGCGCGACTGGCTGTCCGCCCGCCCCGACCCGGCCTTCGACGCCGTGAAGTACCGCAGCGCCCTCAAGCGGGCCCTTCGCCACGCACACCTGGCGCCCGCCACCGAAGAGTTGGGGACCTTCGTCTTCGCGCCGCTGACCCGCAAGCAGTACACGACCCCCCTCCTGGAGACCTGGCGCCGCGCGCACTACGAGCAGGCCGCGCTGTACGAGCTGCCCTATACGACGGCCGAGGGCTTCGCCGCCAAGCACCGCATCCCCCGGGACGTTTTCCTGGAGCGGATAGCCCCGCGGATGACCCGGCTGGAGACCCTGCGACTGCAGGAGTCCGCGCGCAAGGCCGGGGCCCCGGCGGTCCGGGCGGACCTGTCCAGGATGCCGCTGACCCGGTTGGCGACCTACGTCCTGTCGCTGCCGGTCCAGGACCGGGCGCGCCGGCGCGCCGAGCTGACCCGCGCCCTGGAAGCGGCCGCCGATCGGGTGGCCGGGGTGCACCGGGGGAGTTGGGGCGAGGTCACCGCCGTCCTGGACGACAGCTTTTCCACCTCCGGCTCCGCCCACAAGCGCCGCCGACCGCTGGCCGTGACCCTGGCCTGCCACTACCTCCTCGCGGCCCTCGCCGACGACTACCGCGCGCTGTGGACGTCCGGGCGCACCGACGCCCTGCTGACGTACCCGTACGGACCGACCCCGGTGGGCCGGCGGATCCTCGACGCGCTGGACACCGCCCCGTCCAGGCTGGTCATCGTCTCCGACGGATGGGACAACGCTCCTCCCGGCCTGGCCGCCGAGGTGCTGCGCATCTGGCGCACCCGGCTCGACCCCGAACGCCGCACCAGCATCGTGCACCTCAACCCGGTCTACGACGCGGCGGCCTTCGACGTGCGTCGACTCTCGCCGACGGTGCCCACCACGGGCATCCGTGACGCCGAGGACCTTCCCGCACTGGTGGAACTCGCCCAATTCGCCGAAGGTCGGACCGGCCTGGCCGAGTTGACCACGTACATGGACACCCGTGCGGCCCTGCTGATGGGCGACCCCGACGAGGAGCGGCCGCGATGACCACGCACGACCGGACCGATCCCGACCCGACCACCCCGGAGCCGCCCCCGCTGGAGCTGAGCGGTCTGACCGCCCGCCCCGCACAGGTCTGGGGCGCGGTGCGTCTCGTACCCCTCGTCCGCGACGAGCCCGTCCACGACCTCCGCCTGCACGCGCGGCTCTACGGTGACGGGCCCGGTCACGTCGAGGTCGGCCCCCGCGGTGCCTACGTCTCCTACGTCCCGCACGGGTTCGTCGCCACGTGGACGGGGGACGGCACGCCCGCGGCCGCCTACGGAACCCAGTTCGCCGCCGGCGGCGACGTGCCCCCGGCCGCCACGATGAGCCTGCGCTTCCACCGTCGCATGGCCCGCCGTCAGGCCAAGGACCGACTGCGCTTCCTCCCCATGCACCTGGCGCTCGAAGGCTATCTGGCGCTGCACTTCGGCGGCCCCTCGATCGCCTGGGAGGAGTGGTCGCAGCGCGCGATCAGCCAAGGGCTCTCCCCGCGCGTCGAGGAGGCCTACGTGGGCGCCGAAGTGCGCGGACTCGGCGACGCGCTGCGCGTCTTCGAGATCCACCCCGACCAGTGCGGCGTGCTGGTGTACGTCGCCGACGCCCTCGCGGCCGCGTTCGTGGTCCCGCATCCCGACGACTACCGTGCGCTCCACGCGACGCTCCTGCAGGACCTGTACGGCGAACTGATCCACCACTACGCCACGTTGATGCCACCGGTCCGGGACTTCCGGGCCCACATCCCGGACGCCGGCATCCGCTCCCTGGCCCACCTGCGCGCGGCGGTCGCCGAACAGGAGCGCGGCTGGGCGCACTTCCACGACACGACCATGGCCGCCGGCCTGCTCGACCACGCCTACGACTGGCAGACGGTCTACCGGATGGGCCGCTTCACCCTCTCCCGCTTCCTGCCGGAATTCCGTCCCAAGCAGGAGAACCACATCGGCGAGGCCATCACCGACGACGCGGGCAGGATCTCCTACCTCAAGACGTTCCGCCTGTCGGAGAGCCAGGTCCGCCGCGGTCACCTGCTGAGCAAGCTCGCCGCGCACGACTGGCACATGGCGGATACGGCGGCCGAACTCGCCATCGACGAGGCCCAGTTGGCCCTGCGCCTGGAATCCGCCGGCTTCGGCTTCCTGCTCCGCCAGGACGTTCTGGACGGCTACCGCAAACAGGCCCGAACCGGAACCCGAACCGGAACCCGAACCCGGTCCTGAACCCGGTCCTGAACCCCATGGCGGTCGCGCGGGGCGGCGACCCGAGGGCGTCGGAGCGCCCGAGTACGTCCGTACTCGGGCGCTCCGGTGACCCGGGGGGCGTGGCTTCAGCCCTTGCGGGTCAGCGGCTCCCCGGCGAAGCTCACTCCTGCCAGGCCGTGGGCCATGAGGTTGCGGATGTTGCTGTGATCGGTGCCGTTCGGCGTCGCCAGCACGCTGCGGTAGTGCTCACCGAATGCCAGCAGCGCCTCTTCGTCGCTCAACCCTTCCAGCAGGGCCAGTCCCAGGGTCTTGCAGGACCCTTCGTTCTCACCCGCGGCATTCGTCAGCTCCCCGTTGCGGAACGCCTGGGGCTGGTACGCGTAGTGCGCGGCGACGAAGGACAAGGTGTCGGCGAACTCGTGCCCACCCGACGCAAGGCTTGCCCGCAGCGAGTTCAATTCAGTCATGGTGGTTCCCCTGGGTTGTACGGACGATCCGATCGCCGTCCGTGACCGGACGACGGTACCCACCTTAAGGACCGCCGCCGGACACCGCGCCGCAGGTCAGAACGGGGCGTTGTCAGTGGGTGGCACCATGATGACCTCCATGACCGAAAACAGCACCCTGCGCTCACCCGCCGCCTACGCACAGGCCGTGACCACCGCCGTGGCGGCGTCGGCCGCGTACTACGGCGACGGGACCACCCCGCTCGGTGACGACGAGTACGACGGGCTGCTGCGCGCCATCGCGGCCTACGAGGACGCCCACCCGGACGAGGTGCTCGCCGAGTCGCCGACCGGGAAGGTCGCGGGCGGGGCCGTACAGGGTGACGTGCCGCACTCGGTGCCGATGCTCTCCCTGGACAACGTCTTCGACGCCGACGAGCTCGCCGAGTGGGCCGCGGGGCTGGAACGGCGCCTCGGACACCCGGTGGCCGGATGGTGCGTGGAGCCGAAGCTGGACGGCCTCGCGGTGGCCGCCCGGTACCGGGCGGGGCGGCTCGTCCAGGTCCTCACCCGCGGCGACGGCCTGGCCGGCGAGGACATCACCCACGCCGCCGACGCCGTCCTCGGGATGCCGCCGGTCCTCACCGAGCCGATCGACGTCGAGCTGCGCGGCGAGGTGCTGCTGACGACCGCGCAGTTCGAGGAGGCCAACCGGATCCGGCTCGCCCACGAGGCCACGCCCTTCGCGCACCCGCGCAGCGGGGCCGCCGGCACGCTGCGGGCCAAGGACCGGCCCTACCGGATCGAGTTGACCTTCTTCGCCTACAGCGCGATCGGCCTGGACGGACTCGGTCACGTCGCCCTGCTGGAGAGGTTGGCCTCGCTCGGCGCGAACACGGCCGCCAGCACGGCCGCCGCCCCGATGCGGTGCGAGACCGTGGAGCAGGTGCAGGAACGCATCGACACGATCGCGGGGCTGCGCGGCGAGCTGCCCTTCGGGATCGACGGCGTCGTCGTCAAGGCCGACACGGCCGAGGACCAGCTGCGGGCAGGCAACGGCTCGCGCGCCCCGAGGTGGGCGGTGGCCCGGAAACTGGCGGCCGAACACAAGGTGACGCGCCTGCTGGCGGTGGAGTGGAACGTCGGCCGGACCGGGATCATCGCCCCGCGCGCGGTCCTGGAGCCCGTGGTCATCGACGGGGTGACGGTCACCTACGCCACGCTCCACAACCCGTCCGACATCACCCGCCGCGGGCTCATGATCGGCGACCAGGTGTTCGTGTACCGCGCCGGCGACGTGATCCCCCGGGTCGAAGCACCCCTGGTCGACGAGCGCACCGGCGCCGAGAGCCCGATCCTCTTCCCCGAGGCCTGTCCGCGCTGCGGGGACGCGATCGACGCCTCCGAGCAGCGGTGGCGCTGCGTGCGCGGGCGCGGCTGCCAGGCCGTGGCCTCGGTGATCTACGCGGCCGGCCGGGACCAGCTCGACATCGAGGGCCTCGGCGGCACGCGTGCGATCCAGCTGGTGGAGGCCGGTCTGGTCAAGGACGTCGCCGACCTGTTCACGTTGACCCACGAGCAGCTCCTCGGGCTGGAGCGGATGGGCGAGACCAGCGCCGCCAACCTCCTGGCCGCGATCGAGACCGCCCGCGGGGCCGCGCTGAGCCGCGTGTTCTGCGCCCTCGGTGTCCGCGGCACCGGACGCACGATGTCCCGCCGGATCGCCGCGTACTTCGGCTCGATGGCCGCGATCCGCGCCGCCGACGCGGACACGCTGGCCGGCGTCGACGGCATCGGCGCCGAGAAGGCCCGCGTCATCGCGGCCGAACTCGTCGAACTCGCTCCGCTCCTCGACAGACTCCAGGCCCAACGGGTCGGCACGCAGATCACCGAGCCGCAGCGGCCCGCGACGTCGGCCGCGACCGACGCGGGCGAGGCGACCCGCGCGAGCGACGGCGAGGACGCGGACGCCCCGGCGGGCGGCCCACTGGCCGGCCAGGCCGTCGTGGTGACCGGCTCCATGACCGGCCCCCTCGCGGTCCTGTCCCGGAACGAGATGAACGAGCTGATCGAGCGGGCCGGCGGAAAGGCGTCGTCGTCGGTGTCCAAGCGCACCACCCTCGTGGTGGCGGGCGAGAAGGCCGGCTCCAAGCGCGCCAAGGCCGAAGAACTGGGCATCCGCATCCTCGACCCGGAGGAATTCGCCGCCCTCGTCGCCGCCCTGCTCCCCAGCTCCTAGCCGCCCGCCCCCACCCCCGCCCCCGCCCAGGACTGGGCCGCTCAGCTTCCGCAAGCGCAGGCGACCGCGGCCTCGGTCGGGGTGGGGGAGGCGGTGTCCGGCTGCTCCGCCGAGGTGTCGCAGCACGTCTGCGGGGCGCTGTCGACGCTCTTGCCCAGCGTGCTCGCGTCGGCCTTGACGACGTAGACCTCCCACGGCTCCTTGCCGGGGCCGGTCACCCAGACCTTGTCCTGGAGCGCGTAACAGCACGAGGTGTCGTTCTCCTCGAAGGTGGCCAGCCCCGCCTCCTTCAGGCGGGTCGTGGCTGCGGTGACGTCCCCGGTGGTGGCGACCTCGACGCCGAGGTGGTCCAGGCGGGTGGGTTCGTCCGCCTCACCCTCGATCAGGACGAGCTTGAGCGGCGGTTCGGCGATGGCGAAGTTGGCGTAGCCGGGCCGGAGCTTGGTCGGTTCGGCGTCGAAGAGCTTGGAGTAGAAGGCGATCGAGCCTTCCAGGTCGGCGACGCGCAGGGCGAGCTGGACTCGGGACATGGCGGTCTCCCCTTCCGGGAGTCACTGTATCGACATCTATCGATACAGGAGAGGTTGCCACCGGATTAGATGGCTGTCAACATAGAGCCATGTCTAAACAAGCTGGCCTGCCGGTGCTCGGGCAGGACGAGGTGGCGTGCTGCACGCCCATGGTCCGCGAGCCCCTGGGCGAGGAGGCCGCGGCCGATCTCGCGCGGATGTTCAAGGCGCTGTCGGACCCGATCCGACTGCGCCTGCTGTCGCTGATCGCCTCGTACGAGGGCGGCGAGGCGTGCGTGTGCGACCTGACCGGCCCGTTCGACGTCTCCCAGCCGACGATCTCCCACCACCTGAAGGTGCTGCGCGAGGCCGGGCTCGTCGGCTCCGAGCGCCGCGGAACCTGGGTGTACTACTGGGTGGTCCCCCGGGCCCTGGCCCAGCTGTCGTCCCTGCTCCAGATCCCCGCCGCGCCCGCGAAGGCCGGCACGTGAGCCCCATCGCGCCGCTGGCCCGCCGGGTGGCGGTCGAGGCCGCCGGTAGCGCGGCGCTCGTCGCGGTGGTCGTGGGCTCCGGCATCCAGGCCACACAGCTGACCCGGGACGTCGGGGTGCAGCTGCTCGCCAATTCCCTGGCGACCGTCCTCGGCCTCGGCGTGCTGATCGCCTTCCTCGGGCCCGTCTCCGGGGCGCACTTCAACCCGGTCGTCACGCTGGCCGCCTGGTTCACCGGCCGCCACGGCCCCGACGGACTCACCCTGCGCGAGGCCGCGGCCTACGTCCCGGCCCAGATCGCCGGGGCGATCGGCGGCGCGCTGCTCGCCGACGCGATGTTCGCCCAGCCGGTCCTGGCCCTCGCCTCCCACGACCGCTGGGCGGAGCACCTGTGGCTGGGCGAGGTGGTGGCCACCGCCGGTCTGGTCTGGCTCGTCTTCGGCCTGGCCCGCACCGGGCGCGCGCATCTGGCGCCGGCCCTCGTCGCCTCCTACATCGGGGCGGCGTACTGGTTCACCTCCTCCACCTCCTTCGCCAACCCCGCCGTCACCATCGGCCGGGCGTTCACCGACACCTTCGCCGGGATCGCCCCCGCCTCCCTCGCCCCGTTCATCGCCGCCCAACTGCTCGGAGGCGTCCTCGGCCTCGGCCTCGTCGCCGCCTGCTTCGGCCGCATGGCCCCCACGCCGACGAGCAACGCCCTCCCCGCCGCCCGCCCAGCCGAAGAAGGCGCACTGACCCCATGAGCACCCCCACCGTCCCGTCCCTCCCGTCCGTCCCCTCCGTACTGTTCGTCTGCGTCCACAACGCCGGTCGTTCCCAGATGGCCGCTGCCTTCCTCACCCACCTCGCCGGGGACCGCGTCCAGGTCCGCTCCGCCGGCTCCGCCCCCGCCGACACCGTGAACCCGGCCGTCGTCGAAGCCATGGCCGAAGCGGGCATCGACATATCCGCCGAGACCCCGAAGGTCCTGACGGCGGATGCGGTGCGGTCCTCCGACGTGGTCATCACCATGGGCTGCGGAGACGCCTGCCCGTACTTCCCCGGCAAGCGCTACCTGGACTGGACCCTGACCGACCCCGCCGGGCAGGGCGTGGCGGCCGTACGACCGATCCGGGACGCGATCGAGCAGCGCGTCCGCGCCCTGCTCGCCGAACTCGACGCCCCGCCCTCGGCGTGAGCGCCGCCGCACCCGTGCCTCCCGGGAGCCACCCGGGAGGCACGGGTGCGGGTCATCGCTAAACTCACGCCATGCCCAACGACCCCGGTTTCACGTGCTCCTGCTGCGGTGCCCACCACGCCGAGCTCCCCATGAGCTACTCGACGACGGCCCCCGATGTCTGGGACGTCGGCTTCGAGGATGATCCGGACAGCATGTTGTCCGCCGACCAATGCGTGATCAAGGGGCAGCACTTCTTCGTCAAGGGCCTGATCGAGATACCCGTGATCGACAGTCAGGACGTCTTCTCCTGGGGCGTCTGGGTCTCGCTGAGCAGGGACAACTTCGCCCGGGCCCAGGAGATGTGGAACGCGCCGGGCCGCGAGAGCGAGAAGCCGTACTTCGGTTGGCTCAGCACCGAGCTCGCGATGTACTCCGAGGGCACCACCGACCTGAAGACCAACGCCCACACCCGACCCCTCGGCGAACGGCCCTTCATCCAGCTGGAGCCCACCGACCACCCGCTCGCCCTCGAACAGCGCACGGGGATCACGCTGGACCGCGTGCGTGAGATCGCCGCGGCGGTGCTGCACCCGGCCTGACCGGCAGCCGGCAGCCGGCAGTCGGCACCGCACCGCAGCGTGCTCGCGCGCTTCCCGGTGTTACGACGGCACCCGGACCCCCAGTACTCCGGTCAGTTCCGAGCGGCGCCGGACGGCGAGTTTGCGGTACACACGGGTCAGGTGTTGTTCCACCGTGCTCACCGTGATGTACAGCTGGCTGCCGATCTGTCGGTTCGACCTGCCCGCCGCGGCCAGGGAGGCCACCTGGCGTTCGGCCTCCGTCAGGCCGACGGCCGCCGTGTCCGTCGGCGTCGGAGCGGCCCCGGGTCCGGTCGTGGGCCCGGTCGTGGGCCCGCCTCCCACGGCGAGGGCGGGCGGTCCGGCCGGGGTGGCGGCCGGGGCCGGGGGAGCGTCCAGCGGGGGTGCGAGGTCCTGGATCCGGTGGGGGGCACCGGATGCGGCGGCCAGGCACTGTGCCTCGTTCCAGCGGGCCCGCGCCGTGTGCGTGACGCCGTCCGCCAGGTCCACGTGGCTGAGTTGGGCGAGCACCCGGGCGAGCGAGAGCCGGTTGCCGGTCGCGCGCAGGATCCGCTCCGCCTCCTCCAGCCGGGCCCTGCGCCGCCCGGGATCGTCGACCGCGGCCAGGACCTCCAACGCGCGACCGCGGGCGTCGGTCGGCCGGTCGCCCTGCACGATCTCCGCCACGGCCAGCCGGCGGGCCTGCTCGGGGTCGTCGAGGGCCAGGTGGGCCCGGGCGGCGTGGGCGCGCCAGCCCAGGGGACCGAAGGGGTTGCCCTGCCGGGCTCCGTCCGCCGGGGCGCAGGCCGTGAAGTCGTTCAACGCCGCGTGCGGACGGCCCGATTCCAGCAGGTAGCAACCGCGGGCCAGCCGGTACATCGGGCCGAAGGACGATTCCCACATCTCGTCGGGGACCGGACGCTCCAGATAGCGCATCGCCTGGTTCGGATCACCCATGAGGGTGTGCGCGGCGATCAGGACCGACAGCGGCATCCCGACGGCGACGCCCCAACTGCGGTCGGGCAGTAGCTCCAGCGCCTGCGCGGCGCTCCGCGCAGCCGTGCGCAGGTCTCCCAGGTGCCACCGCAGGTGTGCGCGCAGACCGCTCAGGAGTGCCTTGCGGGCGGGGAGTTCGTCCGGGGTCAGCCGGCTCCACTGCTCCTCGCAGAGGTGGTCGGCCAGGGTCATCTCGCCCTTGCGGGTCAGCTCCAGCAGGGCCGCGAGATCCAGCTCGCGCAGCCAACGGGGGTTGATGGCCGCCGGTACGAACCGCTGCTCGGCAGCGTCGTGGCCGTCGCCCCCGGACGGCGTGCCCCCGGACGACATGCCCCCGGACGGTGTGGCCCCGGGTGGGCGCGGCAGGCCGAGGCCGCCGTGGGCGTGCACCACCGGATCGTCGAGCAGCTCCGGCCACAGGCACCCGATCAGCGCGCGGAACTCCCGCACCTCCTCGTGCACGTGGGTCGGCCCGCAGGTCTCGACCAGGCGGTCCATCAGCTCCCGCGCCCGGTCGCGGCAGCCGAACCAGAGGAACCAGAGGACCAGGAGCCGCAGCGCGCCGCAGTCCGCGTGCCCGGCGCGCGCCGCGGCCAACAGCCGGTGCACATCGGGCTCCGCGGCCAGCGGATTGACGTAGCACTGCGTGCCGATCAGCGAGGCGATCACCCTGCTGCGCTGCGCGTGGCCGAGCTCGGCCCGGTCGGCCAGGCGTAGACAGGCCAGTGCCCGGTCCGCCCGGCCGGCCATGAGGTGTTGCTGCCAGGCGAGCCGCAACACCCGTACCTGGGACGGGTCGGGCCGCTCGTCCGCGGCGAGGAGGTGGTGGGCGACGGAGGGCGCCGGGGCGCCCTCGCCGAACAGCAGCGCGGCGGCCCGCCCGTGCAGGCCCGGCAGTTCGGCGCCGAGCATGCTCAAGGCGGCTTCGGGGACGGCGGGGTGGCGGAAGCCGTCGCTTCCCAGCAGGCCCGCGCGTTCGAGCTCCGCGACGTGCTGCTCGATCTCCCCGGGGTGACGCTCCAGCAGGCGCGCGGCCCGTAAGGGATCGGCGTCGTCACCGAGCACGGCGAGGGCCTGGACGGTCTCCGCGAGCCGGGGGTGGCGGACCAGCGCGGCGGCGTAGGCGGTGCGGAAGGCGGCCCCGACGTGGATCGATGACGGCGGACCGGCGGCTCCGTCCGGGTGCAGGTCCCGGACCAGCGCGGTGGCCAGCGCCGGGTTGCCGCCGCTGATCCGGTGGACCGCCCCGGCCAACTCGCGGGACACGCTGGCGCCGGCCCCGTGCTCCAGCAGCCGTTCGACCTCCTCCTCGCGCAAGGTGGCGGCCTCGATCAGCCGGGCGTCGCAGAGCCCGACGAATTCGAGGTGGTCGCGGATGCCGTCGCGGGAGGTGCGCGGATAGGCCATCACCAAGGTGATGCGGTGCGCCCGGGCCCGACGGGCCAGGTGGAGCAGACAGGACTGCGAGGCCGGGTCCACGTGGTGGGCGTCGTCGACGAGGACGAAGCCGCCGGCGGGCCCGGTGGCCGCGACCAGTGCGCAGATCAGTTCCTGCACGACGTGCGCGGGTAGGGCTCCGGGCTGGTCGGCGGTCGACGAGCCGGGGGACGTGCCGGGCGTCGTACCGATCGAGGCGCTGGGTGACGCGCCGGGCGCGTCGGCGAGCGCCGCCCCTTCGACCAGTCGGTGCACGGCCGCACGGACGGCACCGGGAATTCCGGATCCGTGCACGAATTGTTCCAGGAAGGAAAAGGGGACCGTGCGCTCATCGCGAAAGCCGGTGGCGTGCAGGCATACCGAACCGGAGGCGACGGCGCGTTCTTTCACCCTGTCCAGCAGGAACGTTTTCCCTGTTCCCGGGCCCCCTTCCAGGAGGATGACGCCACCGCGCTGTTCGGCCCGTTCGATGATCTCATCGGCATAGGACAAAATCCCGTAGCTTTCCATTCGCATCCCACCGCCCCGTTCTCATGCGAGGAACAGCACGGAACGGAACGGACCCGACCGGCAGGGCAGGCGGCCTCCGGCCCAGCGGTGATCGAGTCTACGTCGGGACCGGTGGGGCGTCGGGGAGCAGGGATCGATATTCCGCCATTGTCCTGACAAAGGAACGGATTCGGACGCGTGCGCTCAAGCGCTCCCGCCTTCACGGACTCTTCTGTATGCGCCCATCATTGGCCGGAACAGCACGGTCCACTCGCTGCGGAAGACCGGTCCTGGCCGAAGCGTAGATCGCCGTCACCACGGCCACCGCCTGGCGCCCACCCGCCCCGTCCACGAGCGGCGGCCGCCCCTCGCGCACGGCCCCGCAGAAGTCCAGGAGCTGGTCCCGGTGCGGCTGGTACAGCAGGCCCGAGGCGTCCCGGGCGTCGTCGCCCGCCAACTCCGCCGCGTAGGCGGCGGATTGGTCGGCGGCGCCGAACGCCCCGTAGGCGGGCGCTTCCTCGCCCTCCGCGGCGAGGTGCAGGTAGGCGAGCTTGTCGTCGTCGATGACCACGGAGCCCCGGTCGCCGTTCACCGCGGTCCGGGCGGTGCGCCCCGGGTAGGCCGCCGTGGAGGCGAGCAAGGTGCCCAGCGCGCCGTTCGCGAAGCGCAGGCTCGCCGTCGCCACGTCCTCCACCTCGATTCCGGGATGGGCCAGCCGAGCGGTGTGCGCCGCCACCTCCACCACCGGCCCGGCCAACCACTGCACCAGGTCCACCGCGTGGATCGCCTGGTTCATCAGCGCTCCGCCGCCGTCCAGGGCCCGCGTGCCGCGCCAGGTGCCGGAGGCGTAGTACGAGGGTCCGCGCCACCAGGACAGCTCGGTCATGACCGAGGTCACCCGGCCCAACCGGCCCGATTCGATCGCGGTACGGGCCAGCCGGGCGGCGGGGTCGAAGCGGTGTTGGGACACCACGCCGAGCGTCCGCCCCGTCTCCCGGGCCACCGCGATCAGCCGGTCGGCGGCCTCCGGCGTCACGTCCACCGGCTTCTCCACCAGTACGTGCTTGCCCGCGCGCAGGGCCGCCTCGGCCAGCTCCGCATGGGTTCCGCTCGGAGTGCACACGAGTACGGCGTCCACGTCCCGCCGGGCGAGCAGTCCGGCCACGTCGGTCGCCGCGCAGCCCACCTCGGCCGCGAGCGCCGCGGCCCGCACCGGGTCCCGGCCGACGACCGCCGCCAGCCGCGCCCGGCCGGCCAGCTCCGCGTCCTCGCGCGTCAGCAACCGGGCCAGGAAGCCGCCGATCGACCCGCAGCCGATCACTCCGAACGTGAGCAAGGGATCTCTCCTCCAGTCGGGGCCGTGGGGTCGGCCCGGGTAGTGCGGGTGGTGAGGGTGGTGCGGGTGGTGAGGGTGGTGACGGTGGTGCCGGGAGCGCCGGGGGACGGCGCTCGTGGTCGTCGTGCTCGGCCGGGGCCCCTGCTCGTCCGGGCGGTGCCAGGTGCAGGGGCCCGGCCGCCGCTCAGGTGTGGACGGAGGGCGGTCGCAGACCGGGGTGCGTGCTCCGGGAGCCTGCGACGGGCCGCTCGGGGTGGGCCGCCTCGGCCAACAGGCCGATGCGCGCCGCGCCCCGCAGGTCGAGACCGGGCGGGCCGGCGGGGGACAGCAGCGTCGCCACCGCCCACCGCAGGGCGTTGTCCAGCGGGGAGTCGTGGATCAGCCACTCGCGCCGCAGCCCCGGCCCCTGCGCGGTGAGCCGGTGGGTGTTGCGCGGCAGCCGGGTGCCCCGGGGCAGGGTCACCGGGTCCAGGTCCAGGCCGAAGCGCACCGGCCCGGCCAGCACGTCGACGTGGCGCTGCCTGCTCTCGTCGGCCGCGACGGGCAGGTCGAACCAAGCGGGTACCTCGACCTGCCCGGAGGGGTCGGGGCCGACGATGGTGGAGTACAACTCGATGTCCACGCCGTCGGCCACGGCCCGCTCGTGCGCGGCGGTACTGGTCAACTCGGGGTCGATCGCCACGTCCAGGACGCACGCCCGCGGCTCGGTGCCCATGTAGCGGTCGTAGGTCTGCGGCGACAGCGCGCCGCGGACCAGCGCCAGCATGTGCAGCCACTCGTAGCCGAAGACGCCGTAGTCGCGGTCGACGAACCGGCCCGCGGCGATGTCGGCCCGCCGGTCCTTGCCGAAGCCCACGCGGACCGCGCGCAGCGCCTGCCCGGGCGCCAGCTCCTGGCGCATGCTCCGCAGCAGGGCCATCGCCCGGGAGTGCTGGTACTGGTCCATGACCACCAGCCGGGCCTCGGGGTGGGCGTCCAACAGGGAGGTCAGCTCGGGGATCTCCCACGCGCGGCACAGCGGCTTCTCGACCAGCAGTCGGGCCGCCGGGTCCACGGCGAGCACCTGCGCGACCGTCGCCACGTGGGTGGCGGTCGGCGAGCACACGGACCAGACGTCGACCGGACGGCGGGCGGCCGCCTCGACCGAGTCGAAGACGGGAACCGCGGGCGGCACAGCGCCCGGTGCGGGATCGGCCACGCTGACGTCGAACCCCAGCTCGCTCAGCAGCCGTTGGTGCAAGCGGCCGGCGGCCCCGTACCCGACCACGCAGACGCGGGTCCCGGACGTGCGGGCCTTCACCGGACCACCGGGACAGGTGCGGCAGGTGCGACCGGTACGGCCTGAGCGTTCGCGGGGCCGCGGTGGCGGGTGCCGGAGGCCAGGTACTCCTCGTAGTAGGCGCCGAACAGCCCGGCCTCGTCGATCTCCCGGTCCACGGGCTCCAGGTGGATGCCGGGGGCGAGCGCGCCCGCCTCGCGGCACAGCAGCTTCGCCGCGATCAGGGTGCCGGCGCGGTAGGCGTCGTAACCGCGGTTCGCGATGCCCTCGTACTCGAAGAGGTTGAGCGAGCGGCCGTCCCCCAGCAGGGTGGCCGTGGTGCCGCCGGGCAGGGTGTGGCGGACGCCGACCTGGGGGACCGGCGTGGAGCGCAGCCCCTCGAACCCCTCGCTGAGCAGGCTGAAGTCCTTCGTGGCGAACCCCGCGAGGTAGACCCCGTCGGGCAGCAGCGGCAGGTCGTCGTGGGTGAGGGCGAGTTCACCGGTGTTGCCGATGATCAGGAAGGGCGCGTGGGCGCCGAGCGCCTCGCCCGTGCTGCGGTACGTCTCGTACCCGTGCTCCGCGGCCGTGATCAGCGCCAGCACGTCCGTGTCCACCACCGCCACCCGGCATCCCAGCGCGCGCAGCGCGTGCGCCACGCGGCCCCCGAGCGTGCCGTAGCCCAACAGCAGCACGTGCCGGCCGATGAACTTCTCGCCCGGCAGGATCGCACGCAGCCGGCGCACGCACGAGTCGGCTATCTCGTTGTAGCCGAGCATGCTCTTCAGCCGCGAACGCGCCATGTTGAGCACCGGGATGGTCAGTTCGCCGGGCGCGCCCGCGATCCGCTTCAACCCGCTCACGGTCAGCTCCACGGCGCCGTCGATGCCGTCCTCCAGGACGCCCTCGGCCCCGTAACCCTGCGCGAGCAGACCGCCGTCGTCGATCACCAACACCTTGCGGCCCGCCGCGTGCGCGCTGCGCACGAAGTCGTCCACCTGCTCGTTGACCGCGAGGGCGTAGGCGCGCGCCGAGGTGTCGGCCGAGCCGTTGATGACCGAGTTGTCCAGGGTGTCGCTCCGGTAGCCGCGGTGCAGGAACCAGGCGTGCACGCGGTCGCGGTGCAGGGTCCGGTCGCCCTTGGAGAGCGCGAAGATCCACTGCGGGTCGATCCCGGCCCGCTCCATGCCCAACAGGAAGCCGACGCTGTTCTCCACGTAGTGGTCGCGGAAGATCAACGCCCAGTCGCGGAAGGCCGGTTCCCCGGTGGAGTAGCGGGCCACCAGCGGCATGCCGGCCACGATGGTCTCGACCTCCGCGGGCGTGTAGCAGTTGCCGCGCAGGGTCAGCGCCCCGACGATGCGGTCGAAGACGGCCCCGGCCCGCTCGGAGAGCGGTCCGTCGGCCGACAGCAGCACCTGGGTGCGGGCGGCCGGGGGCGCGACGGCGTCGAGGGTGTCCGGGCCGGCATCGGCGAGCGGGCGACTGCGCAGCCGTACGGAGGTGCCGTCCAGGTCGAACAGCAGCCCCCCGGCGGCCGGTTGCCCGGGAGTCGGCGCCCCGGGCTCCGGCTCCCTGAGTGGGACGCCCTCGCCGCGCAGCACCGAGCGGACGGTCGCGTCGACGTCATGGGGCGTCATGCGACCGTCGAGGACCTCGTACCGTCCGGTGTCCGGGCACGGGACGGCGACGTCCTCCAGCGCGACACCCCTGGACTCTCCTTCGGTCAACGTCATCGTTCCAACCTCTTCTCGTCGTGGAGCTGGCCGGCGGTCCGGGGCGTCCGGCACGCCGGCGGGGAGCGGCCGGCGCCGCCTCCCGGGGCGGTGGGTTCGGGAGCGGGGGGCGGGATCCGCGGCGCGGCGACGGCCCGTGGGGCGGGGCCGGGGGCCGAGCGGGCCTTCCCGGGTCGCTCGGCACGGGGCCCCTCCGGCACATCGGGAGCCTATGGAGGTCTCCGGCCGGCGCCCCAGCCCCTACGACCCCTACGACCCCCTACCGCGCACCAGGACGGCGCGGCAGCGGGCACGGTGGCCGGGGGAGGGGCCGGGCGACGGGCCGGGCGCACCCCGGCCCCGTGCGTCCCCGTACGGCCGTGGCGCCGGCCGTCCGGGCGCGCGATAGGGGGTCGTAGGGGTCGTAGGGGCTGTGGCAGCGCCCGGCGGTCTTCGTAAGGTCGCCGTGCCGGGGCGGCCCGGGTGCGCTCGGCCTCCCGCATCCCGGTCCGGCGCGGTTCCCCGACCGTACGTCCCGTACCTCCACGCCCGTGGGGACCCCCGCGCCGTCCGCCCCTGCCCCCACGCGCCCATGAACCTGCCCGGGAGCCCCTCGTGACCCATGTCCTCTTCGCCATCCCCGACGACGAATTCGACCGTGAATTCCTTCAGTTGCCGCTCGACGTGGCCAACGCCTGCGCGGTGCTGCGCGCCGAGGGCGTGCGCGTGTCCGTCTGGGACAACCGCCTCACCGATTCCCCGCCGGACACCGACGACGCCCCCGACGTCGTGGTCGTGATCACCGCCATCGCCGACCGCGCGCAGTGCTACCCGCTCGTGCTGGACCCGGTCAAGGAGATGGCGGAGCAGGCGCGTCGGCAGTGGCCGCGGGCGACCCTGCTCGCCTGCGGGCCGCACGCCACCCAACTCCCGGACGCCACGCGCCGCGAGTTGGGCGTCGACCTCGTCGCCCGCGGCGAGACCGACTCCGCCGCCATCCAGGCGGTGCGCGACCTGATCGCGGGCCGACCCTCCCTGCCCGTGATGCCGCTGGTGGACAGCTACCCGCAGCTCGCCCCCGAGCAGTGGCCGCTGCCGGCGTACGACCTGTTCGACATGAGCTCCTACACCGCCGAGGTGTTCACGGACGGCCAGGTGCGCCGCGGCTCGTGCGGCATCGTGCTCGGGGTGCGCGGCTGCACCTACGGCTGTACCTTCTGCCACCTGCCGTTCGGCACCCGCATGCGCCCGCAGCCCGTGGAGCGCACCCTCGCGGAGATCGCCGCGATGCGCGAACGCGACGTGGACTTCATCTTCTTCCTCGACTACGTCTTCGGGCTCCACCCCACCTACTACCGGGACCTGTGCCGCGGCCTGACCGGGCAGGACATCGGCTGGACGGGTCAGAGCCGGGCCGAGGTCGTGCTGCGCACGGACGTGGAGGAGTGGGCGCGGGCCGGCTGCAAGGGCATGTGGCTCGGCGCCGAGTCCCCGGGCATCGCCGACACCCCGGTCGGCAAGCGGATCAAGCCCGGGGTGACCAACGCGGCGGTGCGCAAGCTCCAGGACGCGGGGGTCACACCCTTCGCGTTCGTCCTCATCGGCCTGCCCGACGATCCCGCCTGCGAGAACGGCGAGCTGCTGCAATGGGCGACGGACCTGCCCGGCTACTTCGGCCTCAACCAGCTCTTCCTGCGTCCCGGCACCACCCTGTACGACCAGTTGGCGCCCCGCTACAACGACGGCAGGATGCCGACCACCTGGGCGGAGGTGGAGGCCGTGACGCGGCGCTACCGGGAGAGCTACCCCGTGGACCTCGACGAGCTCTGGGGGCAGCTGTCCCGACTGCCCAACTACCTCGGCAACGCCATGGCGGAGCTGTGAGCCTCCCGGAGGTCACCTCGTGAGGACCCCGGAGGTCGGCCCGCGGTGAGCGCGACACCGTCCGCGCCGCCGCGGCCGGGCCGGCTCGGTGCGGCGCTCGGCCTGCCCCGGCTGGACGGTCAGCGGCGCCTGCTCGCCGCCGTGGCGATCGACAGCACCGGCAGCGGCCTGGCCCTGCCCTTCCTGCTGCTCTACCTGACGTGGCAGGACCGGATGACGGCGGCCACCGCCGGAACGCTGCTGACGGTGGCCGGCGCCGCCGCGCTGGCCGCCGGGCCGCTGTCGGGTCCGCTGATCGACCGGTGGGGCCCGCTGCCCCTGGTCCAGGCGGCCCACGTGCTGCGCGCGACGGCCTTCTGCGTCTACCTCGCGACCGGCTCCCCGACGACACTGCTGGTCGCGGCCACCCTCGCGGCGCTGGGCGACAACCTGTTCTGGCCCGCCAACAGGGCCTTCCTCGCCCGCCGCTGCCACCCGGGCGAGCTGATGCGTTGGTACGGCCTCGAACGCACCCTGCGCAACGCCGGGATGGCCGTCGGCGGGCTCGCGGCCGGTTTCCTGGCCGGGCACGGCCTGACCGGCCTGCGGCTGGTCCTCGCGGCGAACGCGGCCAGCTACGTCCTCGCCACCGTCCTCATCGCGCTGCTGCCGGCCACCGACCGGCGCCCGACGGCCGATCCGGTGCCGGCCGCGCCGGGCAACCGTGCGGCCGGCCCCCGGCCCGCGGGCGCCTACCTCGCCATGGTGGCGGCCAACACGGTGCTCGTGCTCGTCTGTACGGCGCTGCCGGTGCTCGTACCGCTCTACGTCGTCCAGCACCTCCACCAACCCGCCTGGGCCGTGGGCGCGGTGTTCGCGCTGAACACCCTGCTGGTCATGGCGGGCCAGTCGCTGGCGGTGCGGTACCTGGAGCGGCGCGAGCACCTGCGCACCCTTCAACGGGCGGCTCTGGTGTGGTCCGTGGCAGCCGTGCTGTTCGGTGCGGCGAGCGGGCTGCCGCGGTCGGCCGCGCTGCCCCTCCTCGCGCTCGCGGTGCTGGTGTTCACCGCGGCGGAACTGATGCACGCCCCGACCAGTGACGTCGTGGCCGTCCGGATGGCCCCGGGCGCGACGCCCGGCCGGCACCTCGGCCTGCACCAGCTGTCCTGGGGGATCGGCGCCGCGATCGCCCCGCTGGCCCTGACGGGGGCGCTGGCCCTGGGCCCCCGGTGGCCGTGGGCGCTGCTGGCCGTCGCCGCGCTGGCCGCCGCCGGCGCACTGGCCGGCGTACGCCGCGCCGCCGGCCCGGTCCTCCCCGAGGGCAGTGACACGGGCAGTGACACGGGCAGCGACAGCGACACCGACAGAGGCACGGGCCGGGGTACCGGAAGAGAAGCAGGAAGAGAAGCAGGAAGAGAAGCAGGAAGAGACGAGTGATGGCAGAAGAGATGGTGTTCTGGGACTACTCGAGGTCGCAGGCACTGAGCCGCTACAACGGCGCGAAGATCTCCGTGCGCGAGCTGGCGCAGCTGTGCGCCCTGCGCCAGGACGCCGAGTCGGTCGACGACGTACCGCTGCCCTCCCCGGACGCGATGGCGGAGATCCATCCGCTGGCCCTCAAGCGGCCGAGCCGCTGGGAGGCCGCGATCGCGGCGACGATCTACGCGTGCAGCGGCCAGGTCGCCGTGCGCCAGGAGATCATCAAGGCGAGGGAGCTGCTGGACCGGCTGCCGCGGGCCGACCGCAGCGCCCTGACCGTCCCGCGCATGCTGGCGCTGGTCCCCACCATGGTCGCCGGGTTCCGGTTCAGCCGGCAGGGCGAGACCTTCAACCCGGAGGCGAACCGCTACCTGGACGGCGCGCGCTTCCTCTCGGAGCTGTTGCGGGACAGGCCGGCCCTGGCCGTGGAGATCGGGCTGTGCGCGCACCGTGCCGGCGTGGGCGACCCCCGGCTGCCCGAGCACGTCGACCCCGGGGGATCGAGCCGCATGGTGGCCTTCGTCGCCGCGCTCCTCGACAACTCGCACGCGAAGGCACGCACGGTCAACGTGTCCCAGCAGACGGCGACCGGCCGGGCCGCCGGCACGGTGCACTCCCTCGTCTTCATGAGCTACGCCCGCGACGGCAGGACGGAGCAGCTGCTCCGCACGCTCGACCAGCACGCGGACGACGTGCAGGCGCTGCTGGCGCGCCACAACGCCCTCTCGGACACGGAGTTCCGCTTCACCCCGCTGGATCCCTTCAGCGAGACGGTCGAGCGGGACATGACGGAGGTCTTCGGCCCGGACTGGTCGGGCGCGCCCGCTGAACCGCGGTGGAGCGAGGGCGGGACGCTGGACGCGGCCGTCGAGGCCGCGAAGGGGACGATGCGGCGGTTCATGCGGAACGATCCGTACGACCTCGACGAACTGCTGGCGATCCACGCGGACTCCGAGGACCCGAGCGAGCGCGGCGCATCGGCGCTGCGCTGGTTCGACCGGCACCAACGCCGGCCGCTGGAGGTCAAGGCCCGCTACGACGTCGCCTTCCACTACCGGCTGGCCATGACCACGCTGAGCAGGGACGGCGTGGGCATCGGCATGGAGCGCGGCTGGGACGCGTACCAATGGCTCGCGTGGAACGCCGCGTACGGATCGGCGGGTACGGCGATGCCGCTGCTCTACGCCAGGAGCACGACCGAGCCCGCGAGTCACGTGTCCCTGCGGAGCTTCAACCTCCGACAATTCTGGTGAGCCGGGTCGGCCCCCAGGACGGGGGCCGGCGGCCGTACGGTCGGGCCCGTCGTCGAGGAGGACTGCTGGTGCGCAAGGTGACCTATTCCATGGGCGTCTCGCTCGACGGATACATCGTCGGGCCGGACGGCGGCTTCGACTGGACGGATCCCGACGAGGAGCTCTTCCGGTTCATCACGCACGAGTTCCGAGCGGTCGGTTGCCACCTGATGGGCCGACGGCTGTACGAGACGATGCTGTACTGGGAGACCGCCGAGCAGGATCCGTCGCTGGACGACACCATGAGGGAGTGGGCCGGGCTCTGGAACCCGCTCCCCAAGGTGGTGTTCTCCACGACCCTGACGGCGGTGCGCGGCCGTGCGCGGCTGGCCTCCGGCGGCCCGGTGGAGGAGATCGAGCGGTTGCGGGCCGAGCCGGGGGAGGGCGAGATCGCGATCGGCGGTGCCGCCCTCGCCGCCGCGGTGGCCGAGGCGGGCCTGATCGACGAGTACCGGGCGCGGATCCACCCGGTGCTGGTGGGCGGCGGGGTCCCCTTCTTCCCCCGCGCCGAGCGCCGGGTCGACCTCGAACTCGCCGATACCCGGACCTTCCCCTCGGGAGTCGTCCAGCTCCGTTACCGCGTGGTCCGTTAGGTCGGTCGCGACGCTCGCGACGCGTCCCCTCCGAGGGTGTCCGAGCCCGCCTCGGCGAGGAGGGTGGCGAGGCCGTCCAGGAGGCGCTGGAGGCCGAACTCGAAGAGGGCGTCGAGGTCGAAGTCGTACCCGACCGTGGCGAGGTGGGCGAGTGCGGGGAAGCGGCCGCTGCCCATGGCCGCCAGGAGCGCGGGCTCCTGGGTGTCCATCCACTGCTCGCTGTCGAGCCCGCTGTCGGCCTCCGCCTCCCGCTCCGACTCCAGGTTGGCCGCGATGCCACGGGCGTAGTTCAAGAGCGTGAGGTGTGCGGTGAAGGCGGACTGCAGGTCGAGCCCGTGCGCGTGCAGGGTCGCGAGCATCCACTCGCTGTACGACAGGCCCGAGACGATCACCTGCGGGCGCGTCACCGAGAGGGCCGGTGCGAGCCAGGGGTGGCGGCGGAAGAGGTCCCAGAGCTGGCGGGCCGCCAGCTCGATCGCCTCCCGCCAGCCCTCCGGCCGATCGACGGGCAGCGGGAGTTCCGCCATGACGGCGTCCATCATCCGCGTGAGCAGGTCGTCCTTGTCCGCCACGTGCCGGTACAGCGACATGGTCGCCACCCCGAGGTCGGAGGCGACCCGGCGCATCGAGACCGCTGCCAGTCCCTCCGCGCCCGCGATCGCGACGGCGGCGCCGACGATCCGGCGCAGTGTGAGCCCCGTCTGGAGCGAGGCGGCGGCGTCGGGCGTCCCGTCAGGGCGCACGGGGGGCGCGGGGGGTGCGGGACGGGCGGGGGCCGTGGGGCGGCCGGCCCGCGGCGGGTCGGCCGGGGCCGCCACGACGGTCCCCACCCCCGGGACGACGCGGACCGCACCGTCCCGGCGCAGTTCGGAGAGCACCTTGCTCGCGGTCGCCATCGCGACGCCCCACTGCCGGGTGATCTCGCGGGTCGACGGCACGCGATCGCCGGGCGCCAGTTCCCCGGCCTCGATCCGCCGCCGCAGCTCGCCGACGATCTGGCTGTAGCGCGGTACCGCCCGTTCGCTCACCGATACTCCTCCGCACTAGTGCACCTCGATGCGCGCCATCCTAGCCTGTGACGCCGGCCGAGCGGCGGCCGTGAGTGGCCTCCCGCCTCTCCGCACTAGTGCAGTGCGGCCCAACTCACCTTACCTGACGGGGATTTACCGCTTGTGCACTACCGCGCGTACGGCGTACATTCCTGGCATGACGAACAACGAGGTACTCATCTCCGGCGCTGGCATCGCGGGTCCCGCACTGGCGTACTGGCTACGCAAGGCGGGCTTCGCGGTCACCATCGTGGAGCGCACCCCGGCGCCCCGCCCCGGCGGGCAGACCGTGGATCTGCGCGGCGCCGGCCGCACCGTGATCGAGCGGATGGGCCTGATGGACCGGGCCAGGGCCGAGAGCGTGGACGAACGCGGTCTCGCCTTGGTCGACGCCACCGGCCGCAGCACCGCGAAGGTCCCCGCCGACAGCTTCGGCGGTGAGGGGATCGTCTCCGAGATCGAGATCCTCCGCGGCGACCTGGCCCGCCTCCTGTACGAGGCCACGGCGGCGGACACGGAGTACCTCTTCGACGACACCATCACGGGCATCGATCAGGCAGCGGGCGGGGGCGGGAACGGTCGCGGAGACGGGGTCACCGTCACCTTCGAGCGCGCCGCGCCACGCCGGTTCGCGCTGGTCATCGGCGCCGACGGGCCGCACTCCGTGGTGCGCGCGCTGGCCTTCGGCCCGGAGCGGGACTTCGTCCGCCCCATCGGCGTCCACACGGCCTGGTTCACCGCCTTCGACGGCCCGGACCTGAACCACACGGACCTCGACGGCTGGTTCCTGATGCACAACGCGCCCGGCGGCCTGGTCGTCTCCGTCCGCCCCGGTCGTCTGCCCGGCGAGATCAAGGCGGGCTTCAGCTTCCGCTCGCCGGCGCTCTCCTACGACCGCCGTGACGTCGCCGCCCAGCAGGATCTCGTGGCCCGGCGCTTCGCCGGGGTCGGTTGGAAGACCCCCGCCCTGCTGCGGTCGATGCGCACCGCCCCGGACTTCTTCTTCGATTCCATGGGCCAGGTGCACCTCGACAGCTGGTCGCGCGGCCGCGTGGCCCTGCTCGGCGACGCCGGATACTGCGCGACCCCGCTGACCGGCCTCGGAACCAGCCTCGCCCTGGTCGGCGCGTACGTACTGGCCGGTGAACTGGCCGCGGCCGCGGGGGACCACCTCGTCGCCTTCCGCCGCTACGACGAGGTGATGCGCCCGTACGTCGACCAGGCGCAGCAGCTGCCTCCCGGCGGGGCCGCCGGGTACGCGCCGTCGAGCCGCCTCGGCATCCGCATGCGCGACCTCTCGATGCGGTCGATGAACCGGTGGCCGATGCGGAACCTGCTCGCCGCGCAGTTCGCCAAGGCGGGGGACATCGCACTGCCGGACTACGGTCTCGCCGTACACCCGCACTGATCGCCCGTCGCCGCCGACCGGGTGACCGGGCGCCGGCCGGCAGCCATGGAACACCGCGGGTCGGGTAGACGGAGATCACGGGCCGACATCCGCACGTGCCCCGTTCGGGAGACCGAGAGGCGGCCCCACGATGACGCGCAGCCGAGCGAGCGCCCCCACGCACCATCCCCGCCACGAACGCCGCGGCGAGGCCCGGCTCCCGGCGGTCGCGGCGACCCTGGCGGCGATCGGCTTGTACCTGGCCCTGCCGCAGCAGCTGCTGGTCGCTCCCCGGTACGTGCTCCCGGCCCTGGAAGTGCTCCTCCTGGTGCCGCTGATCGCCATCAATCCGAGACGCCTGACCCGCCAGACCAGGACGTTCCGCGTGCTGTCCCTGTCCCTGGTGTTCCTCATCGCGGCGAGCAACCTGGTGGCCCTCGGCCTGCTCGTCGACCAGCTGGTGCACGCCAAGGTCGAGGACGGCCGCTCGCTGCTGATCGCGGCCCTCCAGGTCTGGCTGACGAACATCATCGTCTTCGGACTCGGCTATTGGGAACTCGACCGGGGCGGCCCGGTGAGCAGAACCCAACTGCCCCGCTCCGAACTGCCCTTGGCGGACTTCCGGTTCTCCCAGGACGAGAACGACGACGCCGTCGGCGAGGTCGCGGACGGAGCGAGCAAGGCGTCGGACTGGGTGCCCACGCTCGTCGACTACCTGTACGTGTCCGTCACGAACTCCACCGCCTTCAGCCCGACGGACACCATGCCGCTGTCCTCCCGGGCGAAGCTCATGATGGCCGTCGAGAGCGTGGCGGCCCTGCTGACCTCGCTCCTGGTGATCGCCCGCGCGGTCAGCATCCTGCACTGAGCCGAGCCGCACGAATGAGCCGTTCCGGGCGGGGTAGGCGCCGCACGGCCCGGTAGCGAGCCGGGCGCCGAGGAAGGGAGCCGGTCATGCCCCGAGGGTCCTCCCCGAAGCGGGAACGCCAGTACGAACACATCAAGGAGTCCGCACGCGAGCGCGGCGAGTCCACCGAGCGCGCGGAAGAGATCGCCGCCCGCACCGTCAACAAGGAACGGGCCCGCGCCGGCGAATCGAAGACCGCGAGCCGCTCCTCGATCCAGGACATGTCGTCCGCCAAGCGGGGCGGCCAGCGCTCCCACAGCGGCGCCAAGGGGCCCACGAAGGAACAGCTCTACAACGAGGCCAAGCAGCGCAACATCGAGGGCCGCTCCTCCATGGACAAGGCCCACCTCAAACGAGCCCTGGGCCACTGACCGGCCGCAGGTCTTCCTATGCACATCCTTCCCTGGATGAACTCCTCACCGGCGCCGAGCATGAACA
Source organism: Streptomyces sp. NPDC028419 (assembly GCF_055565515.1). Classification (NCBI taxonomy): domain Bacteria; kingdom Bacillati; phylum Actinomycetota; class Actinomycetes; order Kitasatosporales; family Streptomycetaceae; genus Streptomyces; species Streptomyces sp. NPDC028419. Next base: position 47,868 of record NZ_JBVHUE010000005.1, read on the forward strand.
GCACCGCCAGCAACACACCGTTCTCGGTTCCGAGGAGTACGCATGACCACGTGGTTCATCACCGGCGCTTCCCGCGGCTTCGGCCTGGAGATCGCACGCCAGGCCCTCGACCGCGGTGACGACGTCGTCGCCACCGCCCGCCATCCCGAAGCCGTCGCGTCCGCACTGCCCGGGTACGGGGGCCGCCTGCTCCCGCTCGCGCTCGACGTCACCGACGAGGCCGGGGCCCGTACGGCGGCGTCCGTGGCCGTCGAGACCTACGGCACGATCGACGTCCTGGTCAACAATGCCGGACGGGGTCTGCTGGGAGCCGTGGAGGAGGCCTCGGACAAGGCCGTCCGCGCGGTCTACGACACGAACGTCTTCGGGCTGCTCAACGTCAGCCGTGCCGTGCTGCCCGTGCTGCGCCGCCAGCGCTCGGGGCGGGTGCTCAACCTCAGCTCGCTGGGCGGCTTCAGCAGCTCCGCGGGCTTCGGGATCTACTGCTCGACCAAGTTCGCCGTGGAGGGCATCTCCGAGGCGATGCACGCCGAACTGGCCCCGCTGGGCATCGGGGTGACGCTCGTCGAGCCGGGCTACTTCCGTACCGACTTCCTCGATGCGGGCAGCCTGCACACCGAGGGCGCCGTCATCGACGACTACGCCGCCACCTCGGGAGCGGTACGCGCCATGGTTCCCGGGCTCAACCACACCCAGCCCGGCGACCCCGTGAAGGGCGCCGCGGCCGTCCTCGTCCTGGCCGACGCCGATGTCCCGCCGCTACGGGCCCAGTTGGGCAGCGACTGCGTCGCGGAGCTGGACCGCAAGATCGCGGAGCTGCGGGCCGAGTCCGCCGCGTGGCGACACCTGGCCCTCTCGACCGACCGCGACGACGCCCCGGCCCTAGCCTGAGGAGGCCCGAGGGAGTCGACGACGAGAGGACGGAGCACCCCCGTGACGGAGCTGGGTGACTACCTGCGCGCCTGTCGCGCCCGGATGAGCGTCGAAGAGGCCGGGATCCGGACGTCCGGCCACCGCCGGGTGCCGGGCCTGCGGCGCGAGGAGCTCGCCATGATGGCGGGCGTCAGCGTCGACTACGTGGTGCGGTTGGAGCAGGGCAGGGCGAAAACGGCCTCGCCGGAGATCCTCCTGGCCCTCGCACGCGCCCTCCGGCTGCACGCCGACGAGGAGGCGTACCTGCTGCGCTGCGCGAGCGGAGCCGACGGCACCGCCCCGCGGTCGCACACGCCGGGAGCCGGAGCTCAGCAGGTGTCCACCGGCACCCGGACCCTGCTGCACAGCATGACCGCGGTGCCCGCCCTCGTCCTGGGGCGGCGCATGGACGTCCTGGCGTGGAACCCCCTCGCGGCCGCGCTCATCACGGACTTCGGGAACGTCGCGCCGGCGCACCGCAACCACGTGCGGCTGAGCTTCCTCGACCCGCACGTCCGCGGGCTCTACGCCGATTGGGAGACCGTGGCGAAGGAGTGCGTCGCCCACCTCCGCATGGACGCCGGCCGCTACCCACAGGACCGAGCCCTGGCCGGCCTCGTGGAAGAGCTGTCGTTGGCGGACGAGGACTTCCGCCACTGGTGGTCCAGCCACCGCGTCCGTGCCCAGCACCGCGGCCGCAAGGAGTTCCGCCACCCCCTCGCGGGTGAACTCAGCCTGGACTACCAGGTCCTGGACGTGCGCGGCGCCGCCGACCAGAGCCTCCTCGTCTACACCGCCACCCCGGGCTCCCGCACCGCCCAAGCCCTGACCTTCCTCGCCGCGATGCGCACCCCCGCCATTGTCTAGGCTGCTCCCGGGGTGTGGCGAGCCGATGGAGGGGAAGCGCGTGAAGCACGTGGTCGTCCTGGGGGGAAGCATCGCGGGCCTCGCGGCCGCGCGGGCGGTGCGCGGCGAGGGGCATCGGGTCACGATCGTCGAACCCGACGCACCGGGCGCGGGTGGCGCCCGGGCGGGTGTGCCGCAGAGCGGTCAGCTCCACGCCCTGCTCGACATGGGTCGGCTCCAAGCGGACCGCTGGTGGCCCGGGCTCTCCGCGGCGCTGCTGGCCGACGGCGCCGTCCTGGGGTCGGGTGACGAGATCCGGATGTTCGCGGACCGGGTGCGCAAGGTCGACGTGCCCGGCAACGAACTGATCGGCGTGAGCCGCGCGTTACTGGAGGACCACGCCCGCCGGCGCACCCTCGCGGACGACCACGTCGGCGTGGTGACCGCCAGGGCCGTCGGGCTCGTCACCCGTGGCGGACGGATCACCGCCGTCCGGCTGCGCGCCGCGGGACCGGGACCGGAGCCGGAACAGACGCTCACGGCGGATGCCGTGGTGGACGCGACGGGCCGGTCGAGCCGGCTCTCCGCGTGGTTGACCGAGGCGGGCTGGGAGGCCCCGCCGGTCGACCGGATGCAGATCGATCTGGGGTACGCCACCGCGCTCTTCCGCAGGGGGAACGAACTTCCCGGGGTGGTCGTGGCCCATCAGCTGCCGTCCCCGACGGACGAGCAGGCCGACACCGGTGCCATGGCGGCGGTGGAGGGCGACCTGTGGATGGCCGTGATCGCGGCCTACGCGGACAGGCGTCCGACGCGCGACGGCACGGAGTTCCTCCGGCGGATGCGCGAGATGGCCGAGCCCTTCGGAGTGGTCGCCGACACCTGCGAGCGGGTCGGCGAGGTCCGGACGTACCGCATGGGCCACTCCTTCCGCCGCACGTGGTGGGAGGTGCGGCGGCTGCCCGGCGGGCTCTTCGTCGTCGGGGACGCGGTGGCGTCCTTCAACCCGGTCTACGGGCAGGGCATGACCAGCGCCCTGCTCCACGCCTCCTGCCTCGCGGCCCACCTGCGCGGGGGAGCGGACCTCCACGCCCCCGCCCGCGGGTACTTCGACCACGTCGAGGTGGTGGTCGACGCGGCCTGGGAGGTCTCCACGCTCGCCGACCTCGCCCAGCCGCACGTCCGGGGCCCCTACCCCGCGGGATACGCGCTCGCGCGCCGGATGTCGGAGCTGATGGCCCGGGCCTCGGTGACGGACGCCTGGGTGCACGAGCGGTTCCTCGACGTGGTGAACATGCGCAGGCGGCCGGCGGACCTGAAGACCCCGCGGTTCTGGTGGAGGGTGGCCCTGGCCCTGCGCGCCCAGGCGGCGCCGGGGCGGGGCGGTTACGGCGCCGGGACCGGCCGCGTCGCCTCGTCGAGCCCGGCCGCCGCCAGCACGTCTCGATGGTCGAGGTAGCCCGCGACGCGCACCAAGTGGGCGCGCTGCGCCGCGGGTTCGAGACTCCCGCCGGGCAGGACCAGGCCGCTTTCGCCGGTCCGTTCGGCGCCGCTCTCGGTGAGGGCGACCGCGCGCAGGACCAGGGCGGCGGCCGCGGCGGCCCGCTCGTCCTGCAGGGGCCAACCCCCCGCGCGGGCCAGGAGGTGGACGCGCACCACCGGTTCGTCGTCGAAGTACGGGTAGAGGCTCCGGATCGCGCTCAGGATGTCCGCCGTCCGCGTCACCAGGTGCCAGTCGCGTACGTGGAGGAGGCCCAGGTCGGTGACCCGGTTGCGTTCGTCCAGGGCGATGCGCGGATCGGCCCGGTGCGTCAGCTCCCACAGGGGGGTGAGGGCCAGGTAGTCGCGCCGGTCCGCGCGCCAGAGCGAGATCGCCGCCCCGGAGAAGCCCCAGTTGATGACGAGGGCCCCGACCGTGCCGCAGACGGGTCCGAGGCTGTGGAGCGGGTCCAGGGCGTGCGAGCCCACGGCGCCCGCGACCGTCGCCGGCATGACGCAGGCGACGTACCCGGCGATGAACCAGGTCGCGAGGGAGATGTGCCGCAGGGCCCGGCGCAGCCGTGGATCGCTGTGGGTGGAGTGCGCGTTGCGGCGGAAGCGGACGGCGGTGGACACCGAGGCGTACGCGAGCCCGAGTTGGAACGCGGCCAACATCACCAGGGCTCCCTGGTCCTGGCCGTAGGCGATGTTGAAGTCCAGCGGGTGGGGCGCGTCGTCGAGGTCGCCCGCGGCGAATCCGGCCACCATGGCGACGGCCGCGGCGCAGTAGACGGCCAACGGTCGCGCGAGCCGACCCCGCCCGGGCGCCGCCGTCGAGGGCCGGGCCGTGGGGGTGGCGGGCCACCACATCAGGGACATCACGTGCGTGTGGGCGAAGAAGGCGAGGATGCAGGCGAAGACCACCGGCTCGGCCACGTTCGCGGAGCCGGTGAGACGGGCGAGGGCGCGCCACACGAGCGGTGTCGCCACGAGGAAGGCCGCGACGCCGACCGCCGAGCAGGTGGTGATCAGGCGCAGGGCCGTGGACCGTTCGCGGCGCCAGGCCGCGTACTTGCCGAGGGTGGTGCCCGACGCCACCACGACGATGATCAGGTAGACCACGTTGGCCGCGCCCTCAGACACCGCTCGTCCCCCTGTGGCGCAGCGCCGATGCGGCGGGGGCTCCCGGTCCCGGGCCCGCGCTCGTGTGGGTGATCATGCTGACGATGAGTCGGCCGAGGGTCTCCGCCTCCCGTTCGGGCAGCGCTCCGCCGTGCGACCGGTTCGGGTGCGGCCCGTCGAAGTAGGACCGTGCCAGCATCATGCGGCTGATGCGCGGATCGAGTGCCGGAGCGAGCCCGGCGAGGAGTACGGATTCCAGTTCGTGGCCCACCGTCTGCGGGTCGTGGCCCAGGAAGGCGTGCGCGAGCTCGTGGGCGATGACGAAGTGCTGCAGGACGGTCGGCGAGTTCTTGTCGACCACGAGGGTCAGTTCCGTGGGGGTGTGGAGCAGCCCTCCGGTGAAGGGGTGCCGTAGGGGCAGGTGGACGATCCGGATCGGCGTGCCGCAGCTGCGGGCGACCGCGTCGCGGACTTCTTCCAGGGTGGGGTGGGCGGACAGCCCGAGCCGGGCGGAGAAGCGCTTGCGCAGCTTGCGCAGGGTGCGGATCTCCCTGACCGTGCCCGTGACGAGACCCAGGGTCCGGCGGACTGCCTGCATGGATCGTTCTCCCCACATGACCTGCGTGTCGGCGGAAGCGTGCGACGGATCGGCCGCACCACGCGCGGACGTTCCCCTGTGCGCCGGACCGCCGACGGTGACGGACTAGTCCGGGCGGGAGCCGAACCGTAAGTCGCAGGGCACGGGGGCGGGGGCGGAAGCGGGCGAGAGGGCCGCGCGGGCACTGACTCTCGGCGAGTGCGGGGGCCGCGCGCGTCCGGGTCCGTCCGCGACACGGGTCTGGTCAGCCGGGGAAGGGCTGACGGGGCGGTGCGCCCGTGCCTGGATCATCACACTGGGTAGCCTGTACGTTCCCCGCGGGGGAGATCAAGTAGGAGAGGCTTCCGGTCGGCGCACTTCCCGGATCGGAAAGCCCCGAGGGGGAGGCTTCGTGCGAGCAACGGACGCGGGTGGGCGACTCGATCGGCTGGACCTGTCGGCCGAGGCGCGGGAGGTCTTCCTGCGCCTGTCGGACGGAGGACCGCTGTCGGACCCCGGCAGCGGCGCCGCGCGCGCCCGCCAGGAACGCGCCCTGTCCGAGCTGCTCGCCGCTGGGCTCATCGCCGATTCGCCCTTCTCCCGGGGCCGGTACGTGGTGCAGGACCTGGCTCAGGTGGAACGGTCGGTCGTGCAGGCGGAGATAGGTGAGCTGCTGGGCCGGCTCCAGAGGCTCAGCCGGGTGCCCGACGTGCTGGCGGACCTCACCGCGGAGGCGGGTGCCCAGCCCGTCGGGGGCATCGAAAGGCTCGCCGACAAGGGGGAGGCGAACGACGTGCTCACGCGGATGGTCGCGGGGGTGGAGGCGTGCCTGTGGAGCGCGCACCCCGTCGACCGGCCGGCGTGGAGCCTGGAGGCTTCGCTGGAGCGGGACCTGGCCATCGTCCGCCGGGGGCTGGAGTACCGCACGATCTATCCGCACACGGCGCGGGCCCGCGATGCCGAGGTCAAGTGGGTGGCCGCGATGACGGACGCGGGCGCCGCGGTCCGCACGCGGGCCCCCGACTACCTCAGGACGATCGTCGTGGACAGGAAGGCCGTGCTGATCGCGGCGCCGCCGGAGTTCGGGGGGCGCACGGAGGCCTTCTTCATCACCCAGCCGGTCGTCGTGGCGATCGTCGTGTCGTTCTACGAGCAGCTGTGGGAGCGGTCCAGGCCGTGGCGGGGGGAGCGGCGCCAGGAGGCGGGAGAGCTGGCGACGACACCGCAGATGCGGGACTTCATCCGCATGTTGCGGGAGAACAAGACCCGTTCGGAGATCGCGCGCACGCTCGGTACCAGCGAGCGGAGCCTGACCAGTCTGCTCGGCCGGATCTACCGGGCCACGGGCACCGACAACCTGGTGGCGCTGGGAGAATGGTGGGCGACGTCCCCCGACCGGGACCAGGACCTGGGTTGACGGCGCTCAGCCGGCCGCTCCGTGGCCGGGCCCGGGCAGACTGCCGAGGTAGCGGCCGATGACGGCGGGTACGCCCGCCTCGCGGAGCTCCACCAGGAGTTCCACCGACGCATTCGTGTCCCGGACCCGTACGTCGTCGGGCGGCAGGCTGAAGAACGGGGCACCGGCGGCCACGCCGAAGTGCCGGGCGAGGGCCTGCAAGGGGTCGTCGGTGAAGAACGACGGGTCCACCTGGAACATCCGGCAGATGGCCATCGTCGACTCCAGGGTGGGCTTGCTCTTGCCCGCCAGCAGGTTGTAGAGCCACACCCGGGATTTACCGCACGCCTTCGCGACGTCGCCGAGCAGGTACGGCGATCCGGACTCCGTCACCCGGGTCCTCAGCAGGTGTTCCAGCCTGCTCACGAACGGGCAGGTGCCCGGCGGCCGGTCCAGCGGGACTCCGGCCCGCAGGTCGGCGATGTCGGCCGTCGCCAGTCCGGTCGCGAGGGCGACGGACTCGTTCGACTGCGGGGCGCCGCCGCGCGGGTAGATGTGGGCGAAGAGGAAGTTCAGGCGTTCCGCGAGCAGCGCCGCCCGCTCGTCCACGGAGTCGCTCATGGCCGCCACCTTCCTGCCGGACTGGAGCCGCTCCAGTCCCGGTTACCCGGGGATCTCCCGGCCACGCTTCCGGCAGTGCAAGTGTAGGTGCGTGCTGGTGATAACTATTGTTGACATGGTTGGTGTGCGTGGCGCAAGATCGTGGCATTGCCACCGGAGCTCCACCGCCTTCGCTGCTGCGAAGCGGAGCCCCGGTACGGCTGTGCGCCGCCCGACGGTTGCGGCCCCCACGGGGGAGGGTCGCAGGGGGATCGGATCCTTGGGGATCCGGTGACGACCCCGAAGCCGCCGGGCGGCGCACGGCTGTGCGGCGCGGTCGGTCACTTGGACTGCGTGGAGACGCTCACCCCGCTGAAGTCCTGCGCGGCGGCGAGGCTGAAGTAGACCCAGCCGGCCGGCGGATCATTGATCGTCAGGGTCTCGTCGTTGCCGGCCCGGGTGGACTTCGCCTGGTAGCCGCTGGTGGTCGCCCAGGTGGGCCCGTTGTAGTAGAGGTCGGCGTTGCCGGCGCCCCCGCTGCTCGTGATGGTCAGCTGCTTGACGCCGGCCGGCAGGTACACGAAGTGGTGGCTGTAGTTGCCGGCGGTGGCCGCGAGCTGGTCGCGGCGGCAGTTCTGCTCGAACTGGCGGGCGTCGCCGCTCGTGCAGAGCGGGGTGGTCCGGGCCTCCGGAAGGGCGCCGCAGTCGTCGGTCGCGCACGTCGTGGTGAGCCAGGTGTCGAAGCCGGCGTCGTAACGGGTGCCGATGGTCTGCTTCAGGAAGGTACGGGCGCCGTTCCAGTCGCCCGCGCGGTACTTGCCCAGCACGGTCTCGACGTCGGCCGGGTGCGCCTGGAGCATGTAGCGGACCGCGAGGAAGCCCCAGCGGTAGACCCGGTTCGAGTTGACGTCGGCGTCGGCGTCCTGGTTGTAGACGGTGTCGAACAGGTCGCTGAGCTTGTACGTCTTCTTGCCGGCCTCGGCGATCGCGGCGGCGTTGCGCTCGCCCCGGTAGCCGAAGGAGATGTTCTCGGCGATGCCCTCCACCCACCAGATGGTCGGCGTGGTGATGCCGGCGTCGAAGTCTCCGGCCATGTTGTAGCGGCCGTCGAGGTAGTGGGTGTACTCGTGGTTGAGGTTCCAGATCTGGAAGCTCGGGCGCAGCCAGTCGGCCTCGTGGGCGATGAAGCGGGCCTGGTTGCCGGGGGCGGCCGGGTTGCCCTCCTCGTACATGCCGCCGTTGTCGACGTCGATGTTGTAGATGGCCCAGGCGTACAGGGAGTACTGCGTGTAGTCGTCGAAGACGACGACCTCCAGGTTGGTGTTCACGTCACCGGGGATCGGGCCCTTGTCACCGATGACCCGGTGGAAGTAGGCGTCCTCGTTGACGAGGCTGGTACAGGTGCCGCCCAACTGCCCGGGTGACATGTCCTGGGCGCGGATCTTCAGGCCCGGGGTACAGGTGTGCTGGATCGGCAGGATCGCGGGCAGCACGCGTTCGCCCAGGTCGCAGATGGCGTAGGCCGCGCAGTTGTTCTTGTCGTACTGGCGGGTGTACCAGCCCAGGTTCATGGTGATCGGCGCGGTGGGGCCGACGTTCGGGTAGCGGTTGATCAGGTCCTTCAGCAGCGGCCGGACCCGGTCCTTGAGCTCGGGGACGTCGAGGGCGTAGCCGAGGTAGCGGCCCACGTTGCTGACGACGTCCAGGCGGTTCAGCTGCGCGTCGTTGCGCGTGATGAAGCCGGCCCAGGTGTTCAGGATGCTCGGGTCGGCCTTGAGGGCGGCCCGCCAGCCGCGGTCGTCGTTCTTCGCCTTGAAGCCGTTCTGGACGACCCACTCGACGTGCTGCATGGCGAGGTTCATCTGGCCGGGCCAGGTGGCGTCGAAGCCGCCGAGCATCCACTTGACCACGCCGGCGTAGCGGCCGGCCGTGTGGCTGCTGTCGATCAGCGTGACGACCTCGTTGAGGATCTCGCCGTTGGCGTCGGTGACGTCCTTGCTGCGCGGGGAGGCGAAGAAGGCGTCCAGTGCGCCGCGCGCCGCGCCGTCGAGCGCCGCGCCGTACGGGCCGACGGCGGCGGAGTTGTTCTCCTGCACGTAGTAGCCGGCGCGCAGGAACATGACCAACTGACCCACGGAGGCGTTGTTGTTGCCCGAGTAGCCGGCGGAGGCGTCGCGCAGCGCGTTGGCCACGGTCACCATCTGGGCTTCGACGAAGGCCTTGCCCGCGTTCTGCCCGGTGAGTTCGAACAGCGGGTAGGTGCAGTCGATCCGGGGGAGGGCCTTGAGCTGCTGCACCAGGGCGCTGCCCGTGGAGTTGATCACGCCGGAGAGGTCGCCGCACGCGTCCGCCGCCGCGGCGGAGGACTGCGCGCCGGGCTTGACGGGGGCGGCCTGCTTGGCGGCGGGGGCGGGCTGTGGGGCGGACACCAGGGCGCTGTCCTGTGCCGAGATCCGCAGCCGCGCGTTCTTGTTCGTCGCGTCGGGCGACTTGGGCACCGGGATCGACCGGGGCGCCGCGGCCGCGGCGCCGCGCGCGGTGGTGCCGGCCGGGGCGGCGCCGACGGAGACGGCGGCCTGGCTCGGTGGTGTGAACAGGCCGAGGGTGATGAAGACGGCCGCGCCGAGCGCAGGAAGCCTGCGCGCGTTGGCCTTGGATATCCGGAAGGGATGCATCTGCGGGGGCCTCCGGGGCCGTTGAGGCCGCGTGCTGGGTGGCACGGGCCAGGCAGTGGGCATGCTGGTTGGCATGTGACATGTAAAATTTCACATGTCGCATCCCGCCGGAAGGGTTTCGGCCAGATCCATCGGCCCCCGCAACTGAAATGTTGTCAACTGGCGGCCCCGGACATGCCACTGGGAGCGGCGGTGGAACCGCCGCTCCCAGTGGAAGCCGTACGTCGTGACGCCGGGGCGCCGGGGCGTCGGACTAGAAGTGGATGCCCAGGAACGTGCCGCGGTCCCACTCGAACTCGGTGGACTCGGTGTTGGTGTAGATCGGGCCGACGTGGTCGATGACACCGGCGAACGACGAGCCGCTGGTGCGCCCGGCGCCCTGCGAACCGGTGCCCTGGACGAGCCCACCACCGTCGTTGGCGAGAGCGGCGCCGGCGCCACCGAGCAGGATTCCGGCGGCGAGGACCGAGGCGGTGAGGGCAGAGCGCATACGCATGGATACTCCCAAGGATTTCTGGACAACGCGCCGGGAAGCGGTCGCGTCGGGCCGTTCAACGCCGGGGAACGATCACGGGAAACGGCAGCTCACCCCATTGGCGGGGGAGCGTGGGGGGCGCAGGGAGCGCGCGCCGGTGGTCGAGGCGCTACCGGATCACGCCGCGCAGGGGCGCAAGGTCAGGAGGGGGCCCTCCCGGCGGGCCACCATCGCGAAGGGGAACCGGTCCAGTTCCAGGCAGAGTTGGATGTCGTCGGGATGCACGCCCTCGCGTATCCCCTCCGCCAGCTCGGTGGCGGCCCGCGAGTCGGCGGCGCGGCGCAGGAACCCGGCCGCGTCCGTCTCGGTCCCACTCGCCCGCCGGGCGATGTACTGGGCGCACGCGAGGTCCTCGTCGGCCCGCCCGTCCTCACCCGTGACCACGAAGGTCACGTGGTCGCACCCGCGCGTGCGCAGGAGCCGCGCCGTCGCCTCGGCCACCACGAAGCCGGCGCACAGCACCAGCGACGCGTCCTGGACCGCGAGGGCGCCGACCGTCCCCGCCGTGGTCTTCTGCACGACGGTGCGTCCGGCGAGGTCCATGGACCGCAGCAGGCCCGGCGAATTGACGGTGTCGAACCCCGGTGCGGGCGCACCGTCCTTGAGCGCCACCCACTCCGGGTGGCGCGCCTTGTGCGCCAGGGCCTCGTCCAACGAACCGGCGAGAACGATCCGTTCCGCACCCTGACCGAAGGCCCACGCGGCCACCGTGAAGGCACGCATGACGTCGACCACGACGGCCACGGACGGGGTTTCGGTCAACTCGTCGATGCCGAGGAAATAGGAGTCCATCCGGCCATGATCGCGCACGCCCGCCGCGAGCAGTTGCCCAGGGGCCCCAATTGCCAGTGCGTCGCACCTGGTCAGGGCGCGTACGACGGTCGTAGCCGCAATCGGATCCGTGTGTCACGGTGGGCCGTATGGATGCGAAGCCGCAACCTCGTCCGCACGGCCACGATCACGTCCACCCGCACCCGCGCCGACCCTGGCTCGGGCACCTGGTGCGGCCGCACCGGCACGACGGCGCCGACCGGGTCGACACGGCGATGGAGACCTCCCGCGAGGGGATGCGCACGCTGTGGGTGTCCCTCGTCGTCCTGGGGGTCACCACTGCCGTCCAAGCGGGAGTCGTCGCCCTGTCGGGCTCGGTGTCCCTGCTCGGCGACGCGATCCACAACGCCGCCGACGCCCTGACCGCCGTCCCGCTCGGGATCGCCTTCGTGCTCGGGCGCAGGGCGGCGAACCGCCGCTACACCTACGGCTACGGCCGCGCCGAGGACCTCGCGGGGATCCTCATCGTGCTGACCATCGCGGCGTCCGCGGTACTCGCCGCCTGGGTCGCCGTGGACCGGCTGTTCGCGCTGCGCGACGTCACCCACCTGCGGGCCGTTTCCGCGGCCGCGCTGGCCGGTTTCGTCGGCAACGAGTGGGTCGCCCGCTACCGCATCCGCACGGGCAGGAGGATCGGATCGGCCGCACTGGTCGCCGACGGCCTGCACGCGCGCACCGACGGCTTCGCCTCCCTGGCCGTCCTGCTGGGCGCGGGTGGCGCGGCGCTCGGCTGGCGGGCGGCCGACCCCGTCGTCGGCCTGCTGATCACCACCGCGATCCTGCTGGTCCTGCGGGACGCCGCACGCGAGGTCTACCGGCGGCTGATGGACGGCGTCGATCCGGCCCTGGTCGACACCGCCGAGCACGCCTTGCGCGACGTGGTGGGAGTGCTGGACGCCGGTCAGGTGCGCATGCGGTGGATCGGCCACGCGCTACGGGCCGAGGCCGACGTCGTCGTCGACGCCCGCCTGACCGTCGTGCAGGCCCACGAGGTGACCGCCGCCGCCGAACGCGCCCTCGTCCGCGCGATCCCCCGGCTCACCGCGGTGTCCCTGCGCACCTCCCACCTCTCCGCTTCCGCCGCCGGGACGGGAGAGGCGCCACACTCGGTGCGCCCCGTGCCCTTGCCAGAGAGGCTCCCCTCGTCGACGATGCTCCGCAGCGCGGTCTGGCCGGATCACACCGGTTCGGCCGGGGAACCGGGGGAACCCGGACGTCTCGGAGAAAGCCACCGAGCACACCGAGCACACCGAGAACACAGGGAACAGGGGAGACAGTGACGAGGAACAGCAGGCCAGGGAAGCGCCCCGCACGGGCCGCCGCGTTCGTACCGCTCTTCGTGATCGCCGGGCTCCTGCTCGGTCCGGCGGCAACGGCCACCGCGGCCGTGCCGACCGCCCGTCAGGCCCCCACCGTGGCGGCCCTCGCGCAGAGCGCCCCGGCGAACGGCGCCGGTACGACAACGGGCGTGCGCGCGTCGGTGTCCACCCGGGTCGAGGCCGTCACCGGTACCAAGAAGAGCAAGAAGAGCAAGAAGAAGGGCGGACTCTTCAAGAAGCTCCTGATCGGCCTGGTGGTCGTGATCGTGCTGCTCGTGATCCTGTACGGGGTCCGCCGCGCGCTGCGCAGCAGGTCCTCCTAGAGGTGGCGGAGCGGGGTGGTCAGGGGGACCAGGGCAGTCGTACGGCCTCGATCTCCGTGTCGGTGAGGAGGGCCTCGATGAGCGGAGCGGGTCCCGCCACCTTGGTGGCCATCAGGTCGTAGTCCGTGCACACGACCCACGAGCGGTCCTCGGCCCAGAGGTTGGAGGGACTCCAGCCGTCCTCTTCGGGGTGCTCGTACAACACCTTGGCGTCCGCGAGGGCGCCGGCCCGCACGTGCAGGTTGTCGAAGTCCTCGGCCGCGAGCAGCAGCGGGTTGTAATAGGCCAGGCAGCGGGCCGCCGGACCCGTCGTGCTGTGCGCGGTGAGGATCTCGACCAGGCGGTTCCAGGAGGCCCGGTCCATGCTGCCCTCGCGCGGTGCGGTGACTCCGACGGGCCAGCGGCCCTGCCCGGTCGCCGGGAACGTGGTGAGGTACGGCGGCGAGCCCTCGGGCACCACGGGATCCCCGGTGCGCCGGGCCAGCTCCTGCCAGCGCACCCGGTGCCAACGGGGTCCCGGCCGCTCGCCCGGCTCGCCGTCCATCACCTCCGCCGGGTCGAGGCCCGGGATGATCTCGGGGCCGCCGCCCATCAGCACCGCCCGGTGGTATTCGACGTACGTCATGTCGAACGGCCCGAGTTCGTGGGCGTACATGGGGTGGAGCACCCAGGCCGCGTCGGGCAGCGGCGGCGGCATGAATCCGGTGAGCCCGTCGTCGTCGGACAGCTCCCGCAGCCAACCGATGTCCGGGGAGTCGGCGATCGGCCACCGCGCGCTCGCCAGGGCCGCGGCGGTCGACTCTCGGGGCTCCCGCGTTTCCCGCGTCCGCACCGGAACCTCACCCACCCGTCGGGCCGGGGAGATCGGAGGGGACGGGCGTGGCCTGGTGGTAGTACATCCGCCACGCGGAAGGCGCACCACCCTCCCGCGGCTCCTGCGACTTCCGCCAGATCGAACTCCGGCGGGCCCGTCGACCACCGATCGTCGTCTCGTACGTCAGGTGCACCACGCCCGGGGCCAACACGGTCCCCGTCATGCCGACGGGCTCGTAGCGCGGTCCGTCCTCGGCCCCGCCCTCCAGCTCCGGCAGCGCGGCGAGCATCGCCGGCCGGTCCCACGTGCGCCCCGACGCCCCCACCTCGACGAACTCGGGATCCAGGAGCTGCCGGGCCCGGGCCCTCGACGTCCGGACCTCGGGGGCCATCAGCTCCAGTTCCCGTGCCACGGCCTCGGCCACCGCCTCGGTCATGCCGTCCGTCCTCGATGTCATGGCACCATCTTGGCCCACGCCGTCGACGCGGGGGGGGGGGGGGGGGGGAAGGGGGGGGGGGGGGGGGGGGGGGGGGGGGGGGGAGGAA
>NZ_JBVHUE010000005.1:61851-93307 GCF_055565515.1 Streptomyces sp. NPDC028419
TCCCCCCCCCCTCCCCCCCCCCCCCCCCCCCCCCCCCACCCCCCCCCCCCCCCCCTGTCTTCCCCTTTTCCTCCGCCGGTGGGGCGGTCAGGAGAAGTGGCGGACGAACACGTCCGACGTGCCGTTGGTGTCGTCGGGGACGATGTCGGCGGCCGTGGACTGGAAGACCACGTCGTGCCCACCGGCGCTGACCGCGGCGGTCCCGGCCGTGGCGGGCTGGGTGGACACGATCTCGTCGGTGCCCGTCTGCAGGTCGCGGAGCGTGAGCGATGACGGTCCGGTGGTGCCGGCCGGGGCGTACAGGAGGTGGCGGCCCGTGGGGTCGATGGCCACGCCCTGTACGTTCGCCACCAGTTGGGAGGTGGCCGAGGCCACGTCGTAGACGTAGGTGTCCGGGCCCGCGAGGTAGACGACCTTGCCGCCGTCGTCGCTGATCTGGACGAGGGAGGCCGCCACGGACGGGCCTTCGATCGGGCCGACCATGCTGTTGCCGGGCAGGTTCCGCAGGTACACGTCCTTCGACTCGCCGTCCTGGAAGGCGACGTAACGGGCGTCACCGCTCATGGACGGGCGGGACGGGACGAGGTGGGGCATGTTGTAGACCACCTGCGGGGTCGCGGACCGCGAGTCCTGGACCTCGATGGTCTGGTATTCGGACCCGCGCTGGGTGTGGAGGATGACGATGGCCAGGTACCGTCCGTCCGCGCTGAACGAGGACTGGTTGCAGCTCCAGGCGGAGCAGTCGGCCTGGATCGCCGCTCCCGAGGAGATCTGCTCCATGCGGACCCGTACGTTGCGCATCCACTGCAGCGGGTAGGTGACGTACCCTCCGTCGCCGCTGACCCGGACGGGTCCCAGCGGCGTGTAGTCCGAGACCCGCTTGGTCTGTCCCGTCTGCCGGTCGCGCAGGTACGGCCTGTTCTCGGCCGACGCGGCCCCGGACCCCAGGTTGGTCGCCGATGAGGTGAAGACGACGTGCCGGCCGCTGGGCGTGATCGAGGCGGTGGTGGAGCTTCCGTTGCCCTGGGCGCCGTCGGGCGAGACGCTGATCCTCTCGACGGTGCTGGTGAGGCTGCCGGCGGCCCCCGCCGCGGCTGCGGGCGTGACCGCCGCGACGGCGCAGACCGCGACCGCCGTGCTCAGGACGGCCCGTAATCGTCTGGTGGTGCTCCCGTTCGTCTTTCCCCTCATTTTCCCCCCAAGTAGGACACGTTTTCTCCCCCGGTTCCCTACCGGAGGAACACGAGCATGCAACCGTGGCGGCGCTGTGGGGTCAATGGGTCACATGCCCCAGAGATGTGCAGAGGCGTGGTTTCGGCCATTGTGTGAGCGGCCGCCTCCGCTGCCCGGCGCACGGCGATCCGGGGAGTCGTCCACGCGGCGGCCTGCGGTGGTGTCCGCGCACAGCCGGCGAGATCCGGACTGACCGCATGAGCGACAAGATCAGCCGGCCGCCCCAGCCCGTCCCGAAAGCAACCCCATGCACCCGCTCGCTGAACGGAGTTGCCGTACTCCGGCCCGGCCCCTCCCGTCCCCGTGCCGCTCCTTCGACATTCGGCTCCTTCGACTCCGCGCTGTGAGAAGGTCGTCGCACGGCGTGGCGAACAAGTGCCGCACGGAGGAAGAGGGTCACGAGGGTGTCCGCAGTGGACGTGGTGCGCGAGTCGGCCGGCGCGGGCCGGGTGGTCTTCTTCGAGGAGTCGGCGCGGGACGGGGCGCAGGCCAAGACCTTGATGAGCGCCCCCTTCCGGGTCCGGCTGGCCAGGGAACAAGGGGCGGTGTTCGGGGCGGACGGCCCGCGGCACGTGGTCTTCGCGGCGGGCTTCCCCTCGGTGTGCGCGCAGGAGTTCGAAGCGACCCGGCAGGTCGCCCTGGAAGCACAGGAGTCGGTCAGCCCGGCCGCGATCTGCCGCGGCACGCAGGCCGACGTGCGGCTCGCCCTGAGCGCGGTGCGCGGCGCGCTGCACGCCCGGGTGATGGTGATCGTGGCGGCTTCGGAGGCGACCGCGCACGCCCTGGTGCACACCGACGCCCGCCGGGCGCTGGAACAGGGCCTGGCGGTGGTCAAGGAAGCGGTGCACCGGGCCGACGGCGTCGCCGTGGACGTGTGCCTGGTGGACGCCCCCCGCGCCGACCCCGCCCTTGTGGCCGAGTACGCCGGGGCGATGACGGCCCAGGGCGCGGCTACGGTCGTCCTCGCCGACACGGTCGGCGACCTCCTGCCCGACCGCACGCGGGCCCTGTTCGAGCGCGTCGCCGCGGGCGCGGGACCGGACACCGTCCTGGTCTCGCACCTGCACAACGACCTCGGGCTCGCGCTGGCCAACACCCTGGCGGCGCTGGCGAGCGGGGTCCGGGTGGCGGCCTGTTCCTGGCTGGGCATGGCCGAGCGCAGCGGCATGGTGGCCACCGAGCAGCTGCTCTTCCTGCTCGGCCACGACCCGGACAAGGCCGAGCAGGTCCTGGGGCGCGGAGCCGAGCCGTGGTGGACCGCGCCCGACCTGACCCGGTTGCCGGGGATCGCCCGGATGGTGTCGGCGCAGACCGGCGTTCCGCTGACGGTCACCACCCCCGTCGTGGGAACGGGCGTCGCCGCGATCTCCACGGGCACGCCCTTCACGCACCCGCGGACCTTCCAGCCCTACGATCCCGAGCGGCACCTCGGCCTGACCCCGACCGTGGTCCTGACCCACCTGGCCAGCCGGCGCGTGCTGCGAGCCGTCGCCGAACGGCTCGGGCACCGGCTGGATCCCGCACAGACGCGCACCGCGCTCGACTGGGTCAAGGACCGCGCCTACCGCGACGGCCGGGCCGTCATCGCCGACGCCGACTTCGCCGCCTACCTCGACGGCCTCACCGCCACCGCGCAGCCGCTCTGAACACCCCGAGCGCAGGCACGTATCGCCGCCGCACCCCCCCCGCACACCGAGTGCGCCCTTCGAACGGACGGGACCATGCCGAACGACTCCGACCCGCTGGACGCCCCGCCGGACGCCCCGTCAGAGGTGCCGCCCGAGGCTCCGTTGGACATCGGCGCCGCCTTGGAGGCCCTGGGGCAGGGGCGCGCCGCGGTCCTGCCCAACCCCAGCCCGCTCACCTACGTCGTCGCCGCCACCACGCCCGGTGCCGTCAACCGGGCCAAGGGCAGGCCGGCCGACCAGGAGGTCGCCCTGTGGGTCCACGCCGACGCCGTCTGGAACGCCCTGGCCCCGGCCCTGCACCTCGCGCCGGCGGCCCGGCGCAGGGCGCTGGACCTGCTGCGCGGCGAACGCGTCACCCTGCTGGTGCCGGTGAGCGCCGACACCCCCTGCCCGGCCTGGGCCGAGCCCGCCCTGCGCGACGGCCACCTACTGCTCTTCGGCGCCCGTTGGCAGCCCTTGGCGCCCTTGCTGGAAGGTTTCCCCCGGCTGTACGTGAGCAGCGCCAACCGCACCGGCCGGCCACCGGCCGCCACCGCCGCGGAGGCGACGGCCCTGTTCGGGCCGGGCGTGGCGGTCGTCGACGCGGACGCCCTGCGGGAGTCGGGCACGCCCCACGCCGCGACCACCATGCTGCGCATCTCCCGCGACGGCGAGCTGGCGCACGTACGAGGTGGTGCGCAGGACCGGGCCCACGGTTGCGCTCCGGCGCTCTACCTCGAACGACTGCGCGCCGCGGGGGCCTGACCCGGCCGGTGGGTGTCAGTGCCGGATCGTACGTTCTCCCCATGGGTATCTACGTGTGCGACGTCGGCTCCGACGATTGGACGGACGAGGTGGTGCTCGCGCCGACCGCGCGGGCACTCGCCGCCGAGCTGCGCCGGCGGGGGCTCGACCCCTGCCCGCGGCCGTCCCCGCGGGCGCCGGGTCCGCGCCCCGGAGCGTCGTTCGAGGAGAAGCTGAACAGGCCGATGGGCGCCTTCGAGGAGCTGTGCCGGCAGGACCCGCCCGGCGAGGAGTGCTACGACGCGCTCCTGGGCTGGAGCCTGCTCGTCCCGGTCGCCTTCGACGGTGCCTTCGAGCTGCCCGTTCCGTCGCCGTACGACCACGTCACCACCGTCCGCAGTGCGCACGCGGTACGCGCGGCGGCCCGGCGCCTGGCGGACCGGATCGCGCTGCCCCCGCAGGTCCCCCTGCACGGCGGCGACCTCGCCCTCACCAACTGGTTCGACGGCCCGGCGGTCGCCGACGCGGCCGCCACCCACCCCGGCCCCTGGTCGCAGGCCATCGACGCCGCGTTCTACGCGGCCCTGTACCTGGGGGCCGCCGAGCACGCGATCCGCCACTCCTGCCCCGTGCACTACATCTGAGGTTCCTTCGGGAGCGGCTGATGCAAGCAGTCAACCCACTCCCTCAATCGGTCATCACTGATCTGAAATGGACAACTGCGAAAGTTCTGCCCGGCACGTGAGGCCCCGCTGGCACGATGTCGGCGACTCGCCGTGGCCGGTTTTCGGTGAGCGTGCGAGGGACGCGCCCGTCGTCTGCCGGGGTGGTTGACGCCGACGGCCGGACGTGTCTTGTGTGACCGCGCCACAGCCGGTTCCCGGGGGCCTCCGCTTCCCGCCGTCGTGCCGCGGCCTTCGAGGGGGGAACCATCGTGTCCACGAGCACCCTGTTACGCCCGCACCGCCTCCGCGGCCGACGCCGCACGGCGCTGGTCGCCGCCTTCGCCCTCGCCGCGACCGGCCTGTCCGCCCTGTCCGCCACACCGGCGGCAGCGGTGGACGGGCCGACCTCGATCGCCACCGTCCCCCTGGGAGCGAGCCCCGAGAACCTGTCGGTGGCGCCCGACGGCAAGCACGTCTACGTCAGCAACTCCGGCGTCTTCGGCGGCAATCCCGGCAACACCGTCACGGTGGTGAACACCGCCACCAACACCGTCGGCGCCACCATCCCCGTCGGCAACGGCCCGACCGCGCTCGCGGTCACCCCCGACAGCGCGCACCTGTACGTCGTCAACCGCGGCGCGGCCACGGTCAGCGTCGTCGACGCCGCCACCAACGCGGTGACGGCCACCATCGGCGGGCTCGGCGACCCGAAGTCGGTGGCGGTCAACCCGGCCGGCACCCGGGCCTACGTCGTCGATTCCAGCGGCTCCAACGGGTCGGTCCGCGTCATCGACACCGCCACCAACACCGTCGCGGCGTCGGTCCAGGTCGGACCCTTCCCGCGCGACGTCGCCTTCAGCCCCGACGGCGCCCGTGCCTACGTCTCCAACGTCGGCAACAGCACGCTGGGCGTCATCGACACCGCGAGCCTCACCGTGACCGGGAACGTCGCGCTCGGCGCGCAGCCGTACGCGCTCACGGTCAACCCCGTGAGCGGAGCGGTGTACGCCAGCCACGGCGCCGGCGACTCCGTGTCCGTGGTGGACCCGGCCACGCTCGCCGTCACCACGACGATCACCACCGGCGCCAACCCGGGTGGCGCGGCCGTCAGTTCGGACGGCGCGACCGCGTACGTGCCCAACATCGGCAGCAACACCCTGTCGCTGATCGACACCGCGACGAACACCGTCACCAAGAACGCGTCGGTCGGGGGCGGCCCCGTCGACGCCGGGGTGAGCCCGGACGGCAACCTCGTCTACGTCGTCCACAACAGCAGTGAAACCCTCGAGGTGCTGAGCGTGGGCACGGCCGTGCCCGCCGTGAGCGGCATCAGCCCCGCCTCCGGCCCGACGACGGGCGGCGGCGCCGTCACGGTCACCGGCGCCAACCTGGCCGGCGCCACCGCCGTCACCTTCGGCTCCACCCCCGCCACCGGCGTCAGCTGCACCGCGAGCGCCTGCACCGTCACCGCGCCCGCCCACGCGGCCGACAGCGTCGACGTACGGGTCACCACCCCCGGCGGCACCAGCGCGGTGAGCCCGGCCGCCCGGTACACCTACCTCGCGCCGCCCGCGGACATCGACGTCGACCTCACCACGCAGCCCCAACTGGGCCTCCTGCAGCCCTACCTGACCTACACCCTCACCGCGCGCAACACCGGCCCGGGCGCCGTCACCTCCGCGACCCTGACCGCCGCCCTCCCGGCCGGAGCCTCGGCCACGAACCTCTCCGCCGGATGCACGAGCGCCGGCGCCACGGTCACCTGCACCTACGGGACCATCGCCAACAACGCGAGCGCGAGCAAGACCTTCCGCGTCCCGCTGCACCTGCTGACCCTCGGCCCGGTCAAGGTCACCGGAGCGCGCACCGCCTCCGCACCCACCGACCCCAACCGCGCCAACGACACCGCGACCGTCACCTGCACCGCCGTCTCCGTCATCCTGGTCACCTGCCCCTGATCCACTCGGGGTGGGGTTCCGCCCCGTAGGAACGCCTGATCGTCGATGATCGTGGCGGAGCCGGCCGCATACCGCGGCCGGCATCGTCACGTTCGGGGGAGACGAGGGAGTCCGCGTGCTGGGGCCGGGCGCCGAGCTGGTGGGGGAGTTCTTCTCGGGCCCTGCTGATGTTCGCCGAGTTCGGTGCCCGCGAGTACGGAGAGCTGTCGGATGTCGAAACCGGCGGCGCGTCAATTCCATTTGCTGGAAAGCTCTTTGAGCTTTCTTGATCACTCCGTGTCCCCGGCATGAACCGTTCCTGACAAGAGTTGCGCGGTAGTGCGCGGTGTACACCGGCCCGTCCGTGTACAGCCCGCGACCACCTCCATCTCACCGCAGGGGATGACATGAGAAGCACCCGCACGCGGCGCCGCACCCTGGGCGCCATCGCAGCGACACTACCGCTGCTCACCGGCGCGTTCGCCCTGGCGGTTCCGTCCGCGCAGGCCGCCGGTCCGGCCCCGGGAGGCAGGGTGGCCCTGGAGGGCACCCAGCCCGCCTGGGCCACCGCCTCGGCCGACCAGGGAGCGGCGGCGTCCTCCACGAAGGTGAACGCCCGGGTGTACCTGGCAGGGCGGGACGCGAAGGGGCTCAGCGCGTACGCCGCCGCCGTTTCGGACCCGCACTCCGCCACCTACGGCAACTACCTGAGCCCCGCGCAGGCGCAACAGCGCTTCGGCGCGACCGCGGACCAGATCGGAGCCGTCACCCGCTGGCTCCAGCAGGCGGGCCTCTCCGTCACCGGCTCCAACCAGCACTACATATCGGTCTCCGGCGACGCGTCGGCGGCGGAGCAGGCGTTCGCCACCCAGCTGCACGACTACCGCAAGGGCGGCAAGACCTACCGGGCCCCCTCGAAGGCCGCTTCGGCCCCCGGGGACCTCGCCGGCGCGGTCCTCACCGTGACGGGCCTGGACAACGCGCCGCACACTTCCACGCACCAGGACACCCTGCCGGGCCCCGGCGCCGGCTTCCGCAACGCCGGCCCCTCCTCCACCTACTTCGGGTCGAACGTGGCCACGACGCTCCCCGACGCCTACGGCACGAAGATCCCGTACGCGGTCAAGGGCTACACGGGCCAGCAGCTGCGGGCGGCCTACGGCGCGGGCGGGTACACCGGCCAGGGGGTGACCGTCGCCATCACGGACGCCTACGCCTCGCCGACCATCGCCCAGGACGCGCAGAAGTACGCCCAGCGCAACGGCGACAAGCCCTACAAGGCGGGGCAGCTGCGCCAGGTCGTGCCCGCCGAGTACACGGCGACCGAGGAGTGCGACGCGTCCGGCTGGTACGGCGAGGAGACCCTCGACGTCGAGGCCGTGCACGCCGTCGCCCCGGACGCGAACGTCGTGTACGTCGCCGGCGCCTCGTGCAACGACCCCGACCTCCTGGACGCGCTGAACAAGGTCGTCGACAGCCGGCTGGCCGACATCGTCTCCAACTCGTGGGGCGACGTCGAGGCCAACGAGACCCCGGACATCGCGGCGGCCTACGACCAGACGTTCAAGTTCGGGGCCATCGAGGGCATCGGCTTCTACTTCTCCTCCGGTGACAACGGGGACGAGGTCGCCAACACGGGCAAGAAGCAGGTCGACACCCCGGCGAACTCGGCCTGGGTGACCGCGGTGGGCGGCACCTCCCTGGCCGTCGGCAAGGGCAACACCTACCAGTTCGAGACGGGTTGGGGCACCCTCAAGGCCCCGCTGAGCGCCGACGGCGCCAGTTGGACGGGCTTCCCCGGCGGCTACACGAGCGGCGCCGGTGGCGGCACGAGCGCGACCGTCGCCCAACCCGCCTACCAGCGCGGCGTCGTACCCGATGCGCTCGCCAAGGCGAACGGCGCCCACCGGATGCGCACCGTCCCGGACATCGCGGCCATCGCGGACCCCAACACCGGCTTCCTCGTCGGGCAGACGCAGTCCTGGCCCGACGGCTCGGTCTCGTACGACGAGTACCGCATCGGCGGCACCTCGCTCGCCGCGCCGGTGATCGCCGCGGTGCAGGCGCTCGCGCAGCAGGCCCGCCACCGGCCGATCGGCTTCGCGAACCCCGCGATCTACGCCCGGTACGGCACCCCGCTGTACCACGACGTCACGGATCACCCGCTGGGCGAGAACCGCGACCTCGCCGTCGCCCGGGTCGACTTCGCGAACAGCGTCGACGCCTCGGCCGGCCTGGTGACCTCGGTCCGCAGCCTGGGCAAGGACAGCTCGCTGGCCGCGGTGCGCGGGTACGACGTGGTGACGGGAGTCGGCTCGCCGGGCGCGGGCTACGTCTCCTCGTACCGCAGGTAGGAACCCCGGGCGCGCCCTCCGCCTCGGCTCGACTGTTGAGCGACGCTGAGGATGAGCACGAAGGCGACGTACTGGTTGTCGATGGGATGGGATGAAACGACCCCGGCGGCCGTTGGGCCGCCGGGGTCGTCGTGAACACGGTGTCGGCTTCGTGCTCACTCTGTCGTGGGGGTCTCGGTGATGGCGGTCCGGGTGGAGGACTCGTCGACGATGCCCTTCTCCTCGGTGAAGGCGGCGATGAGGGACTGCCAGGCGATGTTGTTGACCGATCGGGGCAGGCCGCGGCTGGTGGGGTGGATGAGCTCGACCGCGTCGTCGGAGAACAGCGTGTCCTCGCGTCCGGCGATCGTGAGGTGGTGCTTGATGTAGCTGGAGGTCTCCTCCTTCGTCATCGTGGGCATCTGGTAGCTGATCGAGATCCGCTGGTCCAGAGCCGCCAGGAAGCCGTGTTTCATGCGTTTGCGCAGGGTGAGCTGGCCGATCAGCAACACCGCTGGGCGGCGGTGCGGGCGGGGTTCTCTTTCTTCAGCGCGGCCGCCAGGTCCAGCACCTCCACCGGCGTCCGGGGGGTGACCTGCCGCTGGGCCGGCACCAGCGCGGGAAACCCGCCCGCGCGGTAATGGCGGGCCCAGCGGTCCAGGGTGCCTCGGGCGACCCGCACTTGCCGGCCGAACGGGGGGTCGGTGTGCTCCTTCGCGGCCAGTTCACGGGCGAATTTCCCGCGCTGGCGTGTCGTGAGCTTCGTGTCGATCAGGTCCTGGATCAGGCCGTAGCGGAACAGGCCCAGCTGCCGGGCACGCTCCGCCCGGCGACGGTCCTCGTCCTCACTCGGTGACATAGGCAACCCACCTCGCGTCTCGAACAGAGCCCGCCGCATCCCGGCAGACACGATCAAGACTTCCGGCACCTTCCAATCCCGCCCAGGGGCGGCCCGTGTTGATCAAATAAGGGCAGAAGACGAGGTCAGTAGCCAGCCGCCTATCGCCCGCCCGGCGAACTCCCACCGCGACACCGTGAGCATGCGCGGCCACTTCGTCGCGGCGGCGTGCTGGGTGGCCGTGACCTCCGAGACCGCGTCGGCGAGCGTCGACGGCGCCCCATTCGGCATCACGGGGTCGTCCGCGAGCGTGACCAGAGCGACGGTGAAGTGGCGGCGTACTGCCTCCACCCGCCCCGCGAAAGCCCGTAGCCAGCCACGGACCGTGCTGTCGGCCAGGCCGAGGTGGGCGGCGACCTGGCGGTGGCCCATGCCCAGGGCGGCTATCTCCAGCCCGGCCCCGATCGCTACGGCCGCATCCGCCCTCCGCGGCCAAAATGCCTCCGCCAGCAGCACGTGCGTGACCTTGCAGCCCGAGCAGCGCGTACGGCGTGGCCGCAGAGACAACCGGGCGTCCAGATCACCCCGGATCGACCGCGGCCGGCCATGACCCCACGGCGCCAGAACCGCCCCACACTTCGGACAAGTCAGCCGACCCTGCCGAAGCTGACGCTCCGCCAACAGCCCGTCCGAGTCGACAACCAGCACCGACACCTCCGTCTGACCTGCAACGATCAGCCGGAATCTCTCCAAACGGGTGGGTGATCATGCCCGGAACACCCGCCCGGCGGCCCCGCCGGAAGACAACCCCACCCCGCCACCCAGGCGTCATCAGGCAGCAGCGATGATGCCCCTGTGGCGACAAACCTTGAACTCTTCGCGGACTATTTCCAGATCCACATCCTGGACGAGGACTCCGACGCCGACTTCAGTGATGTGTGGACTGAGCAGACAGTGTTGGATGGGCTCGGAGTCGCTGAACGCGGTCTGGCTATCGGCACTGACGTCAACTTCACCGTGGCAGTTGCTGTCCATCTCCTCGCAGACCAGCCCGCCGATGACAGCGAGGACTTCGACCACGTCGTCGAGGCAAGCCTCGACCTGTCCTCGGGACGACTCGTAGTGCTTGGCTGCACTGACGACGTGGACGCCGCAGCTCGCTTCGACATGCCCGCCGGATGGACCCGCATCCGGGCATCCAGACGCGACCTCGACGCTGCGGCCCTCCGCGACCTCGACTGCGAGGACGAGCCCGAAGATACAGAGGAGATCCGGCTACAAGCATGGCCGGCCCCGTACTCCGAGCCCCACATCATCAAACGATGGGCACGTCCCGACGCGGCACCGGTCTCGTGAACCAGCTCTTCGTGTCCGCGCTGTCGTCGCACACGAAGAGGGACCAGACCGCCCACTGAGATCAACGCTCATGTCCATCGCGAGCGTCGCGATCCCCCACCTACGTGCTCACACAGAGTGTCGTCTAACACTCGACCGCCGACGGCGCCGTTCCCCTCGCGCCGGTCCGTGACCTGGCTCCGGCCGGCTCGTTTCTCCCACGTGACGCTTGACGACCTGTACACCAGCATCGTGTCCGAGGAGATCGAGTCCTCGGCCGAACCCGAACGCCTGCCCCTCCTCACCCGGGCGGAGGCCGACCTCGCACTCGCCGTCCTCGACGTCGTCGCGGACGGGCCCATGGACGACGAGGTACGGGCCACCGCCCGGGCCCTGCGGTCCCGACTCGGCCCGCGCCTGTGCACGGAGGGGCCGCACGCGCACCCCGGAGCGGTGTGGCCCACCCCGGCTTGACCTCGGGACGGGTCGAGGGAGGAAGATTGGATCATGAGCATCCAGTCGACCGGTCCCGGGGACGCCCCGACCGCCGCCGTCAGCCCGACCGATCACCGACCCGACCGGTGGTCCGGTGAACTGCTCGACCTCGACGCCTACATGGCCCGGATCGGCTACGACGGCCCCCGTGAGCCCACCCTCGCGGTCCTGCACGACCTCCAGCGGGCCCACACCACCGGCATCCCCTTCGAGAACGTCCACGCCGTCCTCGGCCGGGACCTGCCGCTCGACCTCCCCTCCGTCGAGGCGCGCCTCGTCCGGGACCGTCGCGGCGGCTACTGCTTCGAGCACGTGCTCCTCTTCGCCGCCGCCGTGGAACGCCTCGGCTTCCACGTCACCGGCATGATCGGGCGGGTCAGCCTCGGCGCTCCCAAGGTCCTCCCCGCCACCCACGGCCTGCTCGCCGTGACCGCGCGCGACGACGACCGCACGTGGCTGTGCGACGTCGGCTTCGGGGCCGGCCCGCTCGGACCGATCGAGCTCGCGGACGGGGCCCACGTCGCGTACGACGGCTGGCGGCACCGCTTGGAGCGCCTGCCCGGCGCGCACGGCATCGACCAGTGGTGGCTGTACCAGACCGCTCCCGGCGCGTCCGGCCCGGACAAGGACCCCGAGCGGGTCCCGACCCCCTGGATCGACCGGCACACCTTCACCCTCACCGCCCAGTACCCGATCGACTACGTCGTCGGCAGCCACTTCGTGGGCACGCACGCGCGCTCGCCGTTCGTCCGTCGGCTGTTCGCGCAGCGCATGACCCCGGCCGCCCACCACAGCCTGGACGACCTGACGCTCGTCACCACCCGCCCCGACGGGACGACCACGACCGAGTCGATCGCCCCCGAGGCCCTGGACGGGACCCTGCGGGAGGTCTTCGGGATCGCCCTCACGGAGGAGGAGCTCCGCGAGATCGCCGCACGCCGAACGGCCGCCGCGGCGGCCGAGGCCTGAGCTGCAAAAGTTTGCACTTTGATACCGTGGCCGGGTCATTTCCCGGAAGACCGCCGGTCCTCCGGGGCGCCCGGTCCTCGACTACAGAAACATGTGTGAATGAGCGACAAGCTGCCTCCGTGTCCGAAGTGCTCCAGCGAGTACACCTACGAGATGAACGCTCTGATGGTGTGCCCGGAGTGCGGCCACGAATGGGTGCCCGCCGCGGGAGCCGAAGGCGCTGACGGCGCGGCCGGTGCCGCCGGGGAACGGGTCGTCAAGGATGCCGTCGGCAACGTGCTGAGCGACGGCGACAGCGTGACGGTCGTCAAGGCCCTGAAGGTCAAGGGCAGCGCCTCGGGCATCAAGGCCGGCACCAAGGTCCGCAACATCCGGCTGATCGACGGCGTCGACGGCCACGACATCGACTGCCGGATCGAGGGCTTCGGCGCGATGCAGCTGAAGTCGAGCGTGGTCAAGAAGGCCTGACCGGCCGACCGCCGCGATCCCGAAGGACATTTGTACCGTCGAGGACGGGATGCGCGGCCCTGTCGGGCCGACCGGCGCCTTCCGTAGCCTCGAAGGCATGGCGACAACACATGGGATCGGACGCGACGACTCCTGGGAGGGAGTGGTCACCCACACGTCCCGCGGCATGCTCGACGGCTCGAACATGTACCACTTCGTCGAGGTCCGCCTCGCGGACGGCACCTCGCTGAAGGCCCGGATCGGCCGTCGGCTCTGGAAGACGCTCGCGGTCGGCGACCGGCTCGTCAAGCGAACCGGCGCCGATCCGTACAAGGCGTGACCTCGACGAAGGAGAAGACGCTGACCAGCTCCGGCTCGGTGACCCCGCACGCGAAGAGTCCAGAGGTCTGGCGCACGGAGCGCGAGCTGCTCAACCGCTCCCGGTACGAGCTGACGCGGCGCGCCGTCGCCGGCGTACCCGAGGCCCTGCGCGTCGCCGGAACGCCCCTGTTGGCCCGGCCCGAGTGGATACCGGATCGGCCGGTGCTCCTGGACGACGTCCAGCTGGAGTGGGTCGACGGGGCCGCGCCGGCGCCGATCACGGGGCGGGAGGCGTCCGTGCGGGCGTCGTTGCCGAGGGCGGGGGGCGGGGCGGCGTTCGCGCGGTACGCGGACGCCGTGGAGGCGCTGGCCCGTCCGCGGCTGTACGAGAACCGGCAGTGCTACCGCCTCCTGGACGTCGACCACGATCCGGCCGGTCTGCCGCGGCTGCGCTTCGGTCGGGGCAGCTACTTCGACGTCATCGACATCTGCGAGGCGTCGGCGCACGAGTTCGCGGCCGCGGCCGCGCAGGCCGGTCCCGACGGCGCGGTGCCGGCGGCCGCCACGCCCTTCCGGGCGGAGATCGGGGATCCGCTGGACCTCGTGCGGCGGTCGGTGGTGCCGGGGATCAGCACCCTCACGATCCGGCACAACGCCGCGGCCGGTACGGCGAGCTTCGTACTGCACTGGCGGGACCCGGCGAAGGTGGCCACCGGTGGCGGCCTCTACCAGGTGATGCCGGTCGGCATGTTCCAGCCGTCGGCGGACGCCCCCTGGAACGAGGCTAACGACTTCGACCTGTGGCGCTCCATCGCCCGTGAGCTGAGCGAGGAGCTGCTCGGGTCGTCGGAGGACTACGGCAGCGGGACCCGCCCGATCGACTACGACGGGTGGCCCTTCTACGCCGCGCTGCGGGAGGCGCGCCGGGCGGGCACGGCGCGGGTGTTCTGGCTCGGCCTGGGCATCGATGCGTTGACCTTCGTCTGCGACCTGCTCACGGTCGTCGTCCTCGACGCCGCCACCTTCGACGGGTTGTTCCCCGAGCTGGCGACCACGAACGACGAGGGGCACCGCGTGGTGGACGCCGAGGACGACACGGGGCGCGCGGTCGGCGTTCCGTTCCGCGCCGACCACGTGGAGCGCCTGACGGAGCGCGAACACATGCAGCCCGCCGGCGCCGCCCTCCTCCGCCTGGCCTGGCAGCACCGCGAGACCCTCCTCTCGTAGCGCACGCCGCGGCCCAGGACGCCGTCAGACGACCAACTCGCACGGGTCGCCCGGCAGAGGGGACGCGCCGAGGCGCGTGTAGTGCTCGGTCGCGAGGATCGACCTCCGCACCTCGGCGGGCAGCCGGGCGAGCACCCCGGGCAGTGCCCGGTCCCGCACGACTTCGCTCCGGTGGCAGAGGATGGCCGCCCACTTCTCGTCGAGGTGAGCCCCCACGTCGACGGTCGTCGTGACGTGCCCGTCCGGCACCGAAAGCACCCGCTTCCCGACGCGTTGCAACAACGCGCCCAGCTCGCCCACCCCCGACTCCGGATGGGTGGCCGCGTACAGGGCCGAGGGTTGCCACGGGGCGCCGGCGTCCGGGTACCGGTGCTCGAGGCCCGCGGCGTGGAAGGCCAGGACGGTTGCTTGATGGGTGCGGACGTGGTCCGGGTGCCCGGTGAGCTGGCCGTAGGCGTCGTGGGTCACGACCAGCTGTGGTCGTACGGCGCGGATGTGCCCCACGAGCGACTCCACGACCTCGTCGACGGGCGCGTCGCACAGCCGCGGGCGACGTGGGGCGGATGTGGGGATGCGGGCGTCGGCGTAGCCGAGCATCCGGGGCCGCCCGGCGCCCAGCATCCGGAGGGCGGCGCGGAGTTCGACGGCGCGGTGGCTGTCGGGGGACCAGGTCGTGGTGACGACGGCGGTGACGGCACCGGAGCCGGCGTGCCGCGCGAGCACGCCGCCCGCCAGCAGCGATTCGTCGTCCGGGTGGGCGAAGACTCCGAGGAGGGACGGGCGGGGCGCGTGGCCGGCGGGCGTGGTGGTGGGGTGGGGGGACACGGTGTTTCCTCCTGGACCTTGGGACCTCGGGACCTCGGGACCTCGGGACTCTCCGAACGGTGCGGAGTTCGGGCCGTAAGTCGCATCGGATGGACCCTCGGATGTCGCATCATCGCGCCGGCGAATCGACCCTCGGGGAATTGTGGGCGTCCGTTCGAATCAAGATCATCTAAGGGAGTGGTCGCGGTTCGTGGCCACCCTCCCCGCGGTGACCGACGGGGAGCCGGAGTTGCGAGAACAGTGGGAGCCATCGCATGGACCAGTGGATCATCGACGCCTTTTCCGTCATCGCCCGAGGGGTGGTGATCCTGCTCGGCCTGCTGTGACGGCCCGTCCCGCTCGCGGGGCGCCCGTAGCGGGCCCGTAGCGAACCGGCGCCCTCGCAGCTGCTCCGGCTTTCCGCAAGGGGCGACTCCGAGGGCGCCCGGTCGACCCCTGCCGCAGCCGTCACGTCGCGGATGCCCGGTTCAGGAGGGCGGTGCCGAGGTCGCTCGTCGTGTAGTGGACCTCGCGCCGGTAGCGGTGGCTGGTGACGAGGCCCGCGTCGCGCAGCACGGCCAGGTGCTGGGACACCGCGCCGAGGCTGAGCCCGCACCGGGCGGCCAGCTGCGTGGTCGTGGTCGGTGAGCCGGCCATGAGCAGCAGCCGGGCCCGGCTGCGGCCCAGCAGGCGGGCCAGCCCGTCCCCGGACGTGTCGCGGCGCTCCCACAGGGTGGCGACGGCCCGCGAGGGGTAGACGGCGGCCGGCGGGGTGGGCCCGGGCCCGGCCAGCAGCTGGCAGCGCGCGGCGAACGCGCTGGGCGCCAGCGTCAGGCCCGTACCGCCCAGGTCCACTCCCGCCGCGGGCAGGTCCGCGGACACCAGCCGGTCGCCGGTCCAACGCAGCCCGGGATGCAGCTGGTTGAACACCTCGTGGATGCCGTCCTCGGCGAGCTGCCGGGTCCGGTACGCGATGTCCGCCTCCAGTACGGCCCGGATCCGCGGCCAGTACGGTCCGACCGCCGCCTCCCACCAGGCACGCAGGGCGTCCGTCAACTCCCGCAGCGCCGCCGCCGGTTCCCGCGCCAACCGGTCGGCGTACGGCGTGAGGTGGGCGCGTCCACCGGCCGCCGCCGCCCGGGTCGCCCCGGTCGTCTCGGCACGGATCCGTTCCGGCGCCGTGGCCACCAGGACGGCCAACTCCTCCTCGAACTCGGCCAGCGGACACCGCGGAGGGGGCGTCACGAAAGCCGGCTGCGCGGGCCAGGAGGCGAGTTCATGGAGGACGCCGATCCGCCCGGCGAGTTCCCGGTCCTCCCACAGGGGCAACGCCCGCTTGATCCACGGCAGGTGGACGGCGTGCCGGCCCGGGTCCGTAGCCGCCCGGAAGGAGGCGAGCGTCTCCCACAACGGCGATATCGCGAACCTGATGCCGGCGACGTCGTGCACATCGAAGCGCAGCTCGCCCACGTCCTCGCCCCCTCCCGCCCACACCGAGCAGATGTTTTCGCCCAGACTAAAACATTGGTGCGCGACGTCCAGAGCGGCGATCTTCGCCGTCATGAAGAACCGCCGCACCCGCTCCGCCGCCCGCCCCGTATCCGCCGGCCTCCACCCCGAAGCCGACTTCCGCAGGGTCTGGGCCGCCGACACGGTCAGTCAGGCCGGATCGGCCGTGACCCTCCTCGCGCTGCCCCTCGTCGCGATCGGCACCCTGCGCGCCACCCCCTTCGAGGCGGCCCTCCTCGTCACCGCCGAGTACCTGGCCTTCCTGCTCATCGGGCTGCCCGCCGGCGCCTGGGTGGACCGGATGCCCCACCGCCGTGTGATGGTCGCGGGCGACCTCGGGCGCGCCGCACTGTTGCTGTCCGTCCCGGTCGCGGCCTGGCTGGGCGCGCTGACGCTTCCCCAGCTCTACGGCGTGGCCTTCGGGATGTCGGTGTGCACGGTCTTCTTCGACGTGGCGGCGCAGAGCGCGCTCCCGCACCTCGTGGAGCGCGACCGCCTCACCGCGGCCAACGCCCGGCTGGAGGTCACGCGCAACCTCACCCAGGCCGCCGGCCCGGGACTGGGCGGAGCCCTCATGGCGGCGCTGACCGCGCCGCTCGCGCTGGCCGCCGACGCCGTCAGCTACCTCCTGTCGGCGCTGCTGCTGTCCCGCGTCCGTCGTGCCGGAGCGCCTTCGCCCGTAGGCCCCTACCCCTCGCCCGTAAGCCCCCGGCCCGCACCCCCCTCCCCGTCCGCCGCAGGCATGCGGGCGGAAGTGGCCGAGGGACTGCGGTTCGTCTTCGGCGACCCCACGCTGCGGGCCCTGACCACGACCTCCGCGATCTGCAACCTGTGCGGCACCATGGGGGCCGCCATGCTGCTGGTCCTGCTCGCCGGGGAGCTGGGGCTCTCCCCGCTGCTGTGCGCGGTGGTGTTCACGGCCGAAGCCGTCGGCGGCCTCCTCGGCAGCCTGCTCACCCTGCGCATCGCGGCCGCGCTCGGCCAGGGGCGGGCGATGTGCGCCTCCCTCCTGGTCAGTGGGGTCCTGTGGCTGCTGGCCGTGCCCTGCTACCAGGGTGACTGGCGCTTCGCCGTCGCCGTGGCCTTGCAGGGACTCGGGTGGACGGCCTTCATGACCTTCAAGATCAGCTCGGTGACCTACCGGCAACGCCTGTGCCCCGCCCCGCTCCTGGGCCGGGTGACCGCGACCGTCCGCTTCGTCGTCTGGGGTGCGATGCCGGTCGGCGCGCTCGTCGGAGGGGCCTTGGGGCAATGGCTCGGCGCCCGCCCGGCGATGTGGATCGGAGCCCTCGGTGAACTCCTCGCCGTCCTTCCCCTGCTCCTCTCGCCGTTGCGTTCGGCGCGGAGCCTGCCGGCCGGCCGGGGCGCCGACCCCGCGGCGGTGCACACCCCCGCCGGCTGAACCCGCGGGCCGCGCCGGTGCCCGTGGCTGCCGGGCCGCGCCGGTGCCGGCCCGTGCGTCACGCGGCCGCGCGGGCGAGGCGGAGCAGACCGGCGCGCAGCCGTTCCTCGCCGAGTTCGGGGAGCAGCGCGGCGACGTGGTCGGCGGCCAGGGCCGCGAGCACCGCGTGCGCGGCGTGATCGGGATCGGGGGCCCCGGCGAGCTGGATCGCCACGTGCCGGTGCCAGAAGCGGTACGCGCCGATCCGGTACCGCGCGCCGGGCGTGGCGCTCTCCGACATCCGCACCAGGGGCAGGTGCTCCAGCAGGTAGTCCACGTAGGCGTCGAGGAACGCCGCCAGGCGTTCGGCGGCCGGGGCGCCCGGCCCGAGCGGAGGGGGCCCGTGCAGCACGGCCTCCTGGAGCACCCGCTCGCGGGCATCGAGCAGCGCGGCGGCCAGTCCCGCCTTGTCGCCGAAGCGGCGGAAGAGCGTGCCCTTGCCGACGCCGGCGGCCGCGGCCACCTGGTCCATGGACACCGCCTCGACGCCGTGTTCGGCGAACAGGCCGGCGGCCGCCTCCAGCACGGCGGCCCGGTTGCGCGCCGCGTCCGCGCGTTCCTTGGGCGGCGGTGTCCGCAGGATCTCCAAGACCTGCGGCGGGTCCATCGCTCCGGTCACGTTCGGCCTTCCCTCTCTCGGTCTTCCCGTGGCATTGCAGAAACGGACTACGGTCCGGTACTGTCACGACTCGTAAAAGGACTATAGTCCGTTTCTCTGGGAGGCAGTGGCATGACCCTACTCATCACCCGCGAAGAGCTGGCCTCGGCGATCGACGCCGGCGCCGTGACCGTCCTCGACACCTTGGGCGGCGCGTACTACGCCCAGCAGCACCTGCCCGGCGCCCTGGAGCTCGTACGGGCGGACGTCGACGCCCTGGCTCCGACCCTCCTGCCCGACCTGGACGCCCCGATCGTCACCTACTGCTCCAACCCGGCGTGCCCGAACAGCGGGCAGGTCGCCGACCGGCTGACCGCCTTGGGCTACACCGACGTGCGCAAGTACCGCGAGGGCATCCAGGACTGGGTGGAGGCCGGTCTGCCCATCGAGGCCGGAGCCCCCGCCGGGACCCGCTGATCCCGACTCCCGTGGCCTGAATCAGCCGCACGGGCGGCTGATCGGTCCCTGGTCCACCACGGCTCGCGCAGGACAATCGTCGTATGCCCCTCTCGAAAGTCGTACTGCCCGTTGCCGTCGGTGCCGTCATGGCCCTCGTCCCCCTGGCGCCTCAGGTTTCCGCGATGGACGCCTCGTCCTCGCCGTCGTCCTCGGCGGCTCCGGCCGCCTGCAAGGGTGCCAAGACCTGCTACGTCGACGTGTCCGTCGCCCAGATCTGGGAGAGTCCCGAGAAGGTCCGGGCGGTGGACGCGAAGGCGCTCACCAACCCGGTCGACATCCGGGGCTGGTTCGCCGCGATGGCCCCCGACATCAACCTGCGTCGCGACGTCCCGGGGGAGACGCAGGCCCTGTACGGAGGCCGGGTCACCGTGGTGGACACGATGACCAAGGACGGCGTGCTCTGGGACAAGGTGGTCGTCCACGGCCAGCCCACGCCCCGGGACCCGGTCGGCTACCCCGGTTGGGTGCCCGACCGGCAGCTGACGAAGGTCCGGAAGGCGGCTCCGGCCGGCACGATCGCGGAGCGCGTCACCAGCGCGACGGCCTGGGGCTACGGCTCTCGGCAGGCGCTGGAGGCGGGGGCGAGGCCCAAGGGGGGCGTCGAGTACTCCTTCAACACGGAGTTCGCCGTGAAGCCGGTCCCGGGCGTTCCCTCCGTGGTGCAGGCCCGGGCGAACGACGGTAGCCCGATCTACTTCAAGCGGGCCGACCTCGGGAAGGTCCCGACGTCGGGGGTGACGGGCGACGACGTGGTCGCCGAGGCGCGCAAGTTCCTCGGCCTGGACTACCTGTGGTCGGGCACGGCCGGCTTCGGCTACGACTGTTCGGGCCTGACGAGCCAGGTGTACTCCGCGCTCGGCATCACGATCCCCCGTGACAGCCAGCCGCAGTTCGACGCGGGCGGCGGCGCGGCGCCGGCCGGCTCGGCCGTGGGCGAGCGGATCACGTCGCCGGACGACCTCCGGCCCGGCGACGTGGTGGGCTTCGGCAGCAGCACGTCCAGCGTCACCCACATCGGCATCTACGTCGGCAGGAACGCCCAGGGCGAGCCGATGATGATCAACTCGCCCAAGACCGGGGAGAAGGTGCGGGAAGAGCCGCTCGCGAACCGCCCGTTCGTGGGTGCCACGCGCTTCATCAGCTCCTGACGGCGGCGGCCAGAACGGTGTCGACCAGCTGCCGCTGCTCTTCGGTGAGGTAGGGATCCTGCAACTGCATCAGCTTGCCGTCGAGTTGGACGACGTATTGGAAGCCGTCGGGTACGGGCGTCCGGCCCGCGGCGACTCCGTCGTCCGACGCGAGCTCGGCCAGCCGTTCCAGCGCGGGCCCGTCGGTGCGGCACGTGGTTTCGAGGGAAACGGTGCGCTCCACGCCCGCGAACCCGCCGGTGCGGGTGACGGTGATCAGCATGGTGGGACCTCCTTGAGTGGGGCGCGGTCCGGTCGGTCGTGCGGCCGGGAGGGACCCGGAGACCGAGTACGACCGCGCCAGCACCGCGCCTGCCCGGAAAAGCCGTCCAGGCGCCCCTCCGCGGTCAATCGAGCGCAAGATGTCCGAAAAGCGCCGGCGCCTGCGATCATCGCGACATGAGCGGTACGTCCCCCGGCATGCGGCAGGTCGTTTCCCCGAGCGAGGTCGCACCCGCACTCCGCCGTGCCCTCACCGGCTGCTGGATCGAGGTCACCAACGCGGGCGGGGCCGCCGGGTTCCCCTTCCCACCCGTCGACGAGGCCCGGGTGGCCCCGGCCGTCGACCGCCTCGTCGACACCCTCGCGCCCGATACCAGCCGCCTGGTGACCGCCACGGTCGACGGTGAACTGGTCGGCTGGCTCAACGTCCGGCGGGACACCTTCGAGCTCATCGCCCACTGGGGCACCGTCCACCACGTACAGACCCGAACCGGCATGCGCGGCCGCGGCGTCGGCGCCGCGCTGATGCACCGGGTGCGTGAGATCGCCCGCGACGAGATGGGCCTGGAGCAACTCCGCCTGGCGGCGCGCGCGGGCACCGGCCTGGAAACCTTCTACGGCCGGCTCGGCTGGCGGGAGGTCGGCCGATGGCCAGGAGCCCTCCGACTCGCGCCGGACGACGACCGCGACGAAGTCCTCATGATCCTGGACCCGCTCTAGGTCCCGTCACCCCACGGCGGTGTCGAGGAGGATCCGGGCCAGCTCGCGGGGCTGGGAGAACATCGGCCAATGCCCGGTGTCCATGGTGATCAGCCGCCAGTGCTCGCCGTCCACCAGCTCGGCCACGTCTTCGTCGGGCTCGGCATCCTCGGGCTCGGCCCCCGCGAGCGCGCACAGGATGTACGTCGCCGGAAGTGCGCTGAGCGGCCCCGCCAGTACGGCGGGCTCGGTCAGCGTAGCGCCCGGGTGAGGCGTCGAGCCGTGGACGAGGCGTGCGATCTGCTCATCGGTGAGCCCCTCGCCCTCGTAGTGAGAAGCCGGCGCGGGCGGCCAGAACCCTCCGTTTTCGGCGATCGACGCCTTCAGCGCCGCTCCGCCGTCCGGCCGGGCGGAGGCGAACGACTCGCCGTCGGTCGGAACATTGGAGTCCACGAATACCGCGCGGGCCAGCCGGTCCCCGATCCGCTCCGCGGCCTGACCGACCGGAATGCCCGAGTAGCTGTGACCCACCAGGACCACGTCTCGTAGGCCGTGGCGTTCCACCTCGGCGACGATGTCCTGGACGTGAGTCGCCTGCCCCGCCGGGACACCCCGCTTGTCGGCGAGGCCGGACAGTGTCAACGGGTACGCGCCGTGCCCGGCCGCACGCAGACACGGCGTCACCTCGTCCCACGCCCACGCCCCGAGCCGTGCACCCGCTACCAACACGAAATTCACCATGCTCGTACCGTAGCGCCGCGGCCGTCGCGCCCCGCCCCTGCCCGGGTCAGTCGCGGTACTCGCAGAGGTAGGCCGTGTCGATCTCGACCTGGAGGTGGAAGGTGCTGTCGGCGGGGACGTCGAAGTGCGAGCCGGACGGGAAGGTCTCCCACGCGTCGGAGCCGGGGAGCTTGACCATCAGGGCGCCGCTGACGACGTGCATGATCTCCCGCTTGGCGGTGGCGAATTCGTAGGCTCCCGGGGCCATGACGCCGATCGTCGCCGGGCCCTGCCCACCCTGGAAGGCGATGGACGTGACCGTCCCGTCGAAGTACTCGTTGACCTTGAACACGGGTGTCTCCTGGAAGCCGAGCGGTGTGCCTGACCAGCCCCTTGCGCTGGTCAGGGGGAGTCTAGTGCGGTGGCCGGAAACAGCTGGAGGGGGTCACCCGCGCGTGGTGGTGGGGGCGGATGCGGGCGCGGGGTCCGACGCGTCGTGCGGATGGGGGCGTTCCGGTCGGAGGGCGGGGATCAGGGCGGCCACGGCGCCGGACAGCAGGGCGAAGCCGCCGCCGAGGACGAGGCCCGTGCGGAAGCCGGTCTCGGAGGTGAAGGTGGCGCCCCCGGCGGTGGTGGTCAGCCGGGCCAGTACGACGCCGACGACGGCGGCGCCGACGGAGGTGCCCAGGGACCGCATCAGGGCGTTGAAGCCGTTCGCGGCGCCGGTCTCGGCGAGCGGCACCGCGCTCATGATCAGGGCGGGCATGGCGCCGTAGGCCAGGGCCACACCACTGTTCATGATCATCGCGGCGACCATCAGACCCGGCGCCGTCGAGGCCAGCAGCAGCGCGACGGCGTACCCCGCCGCCAGGACGAGCGCCCCGGCGACCAAGGTGACCTTCGGGCCGCGGGCGTTGGTGAGCTTGCCGCCGAGGGGGGAGACGACCATCATCATCAGCCCGCCGGGGAGCATCCACAGACCGGCGGCCAGCATGGACTGGCCCAGGCCGTATCCGGTGGCCGCGGGGAACTGCAGCAGCTGCGGCACGACGAGCATGCTGGCGTACATGCCGAAGCCGATGAGGACGGAGGCGAGGTTCGTCAGCAGCACGCGCGGGCGGACCGTGGTGCGCAGGTCCACCAGCGGGTCGCCGGTGCGCCACTCGAACCAGCCCCAGGAGGCCAGGATCACGACGGCCGCCGTGATCAGGCCCAGCGTGGTGGTCGAACCCCAGCCCCAGTCGGCCCCCTTGGACACGGCGAGCAGCAGGCACACCAGGCCCGCGGCCAGCCCGAGGGCGCCGACGATGTCGAAGCGCTGGCCCTTGGCCGCGGCGGGCACCTCCGGTACGAAGGCCACGATCATGACGGCGACGACCACCGCGAGCGCGGCCGCGCCCCAGAAGAGGAAGCGCCAGTTCGCGTACTGCGCGATCGCGGCGGAGACCGGGAGGCCGATCCCGCCGCCGATGCCCATGGAGGCGCTCACCAGGGCGATGGAGGAGCTGAGCCTCTCGGCGGGCAGGACGTCGCGCAGCAGGGCGATGCCGAGCGGGATCATCCCCATGCCCACGCCTTGCAGCCCGCGTCCGACGATCATCGGTATGACGCCGCTCGCCAGGGCGCACACCACGGATCCGACGATCAGGGGCAGGCAACAGGCCAGCAGCATGCGGCGCTTGCCGACCATGTCGCCCAGGCGCCCGCTGATGGGGACGCACACGCCGGCGACCAGGAGGGTGGCCGTGACGACCCACGCGGCGTTGGAGTGGGAGGTGTGGAGGAGGGTCGGCAGGTCGGTGAGCAGCGGGGTGAGCAGCGTCTGCATGACGGCCGCGGCGACTCCCGCGAGCGCGAGCGTGGCGATCACCCTGCCGGTGTTCGGGGCAGCCGTGGGCGGTTGTGGCATGGAGGGTCCTCGGGGCGTGTGCGCAGGACCGGCCGGCCGGACGGCACGGGACCCGCGAGGTACGGAGGGAACTGCCCGGCGGCGCGTGGGCGCGGGGTCGGCGCACACCACAATCAGTAGTCAACTATCAGTTCGTGACGCGTGACGTGTCAACCAGATCTGATGGCCGACTATCGGTTGTATGGTCGAAGGCGTGTCGACCGAGACCCCCAGACCGCTGCGCGCCGACGCCGTGCGCAACATCGAGAAGATCGTGCGGGCGGCCCGCGACGTGTACGCCGAGTTGGGCCCCGAAGCCCCCCTCGACGAGATCGCGCGACGGGCCGGCGTGGGGATCGCGACGCTCTTCCGCCGCTTCCCGGACAAGGCCGCCCTGCTGAGAGCCGTGCTCGACCAGCAGTTCACGCAGGACGTCCGTCCCGTCATCGACCGGGCGCTCGCCGACGAGGACCCGCGGCGCGGCCTCGGCGTCGTCATCGAGGCGGCCCTCACGTCGGCCGCCGACGAGTACCACGTGCTCACGGCCGCCCGGAACGCGGGCGTCTTCTCCGCCGAGACGGGCGCGCGCTTCTTCGACGCGCTCGACCCGCTGGTCGTGCGGGGCCAGGAGGCCGGAGTGATCCGCGGGGACCTCGTCCCCGACGACCTCAAGCGGATCATGAGCATGCTGGTCAGCGTGTTGTGGACGATGGATCCGACCGAGGGCGGCTGGCGCCGCTACGTGACCCTGCTCCTGGACGGCCTGAACCCCACCGCGGCCAGCCCCCTCTCGCACCCCGCCCCTCCGCTCCTGCGCAGGCCGCACCCCTGAGGGGTGCGGCCCGGCCGCGCATCCGCGGGGTTACGACGGCGACGCCTCCGGGCGCGGGCTCGGCAGCCGGGTGGTGAGGAAGTCGAGCAGGACGGCGTTGAAGCGCGCGGGCTGTTCGGCGCCGGGCAGGTGGCCCGCCCGCTCGATGACGGCCAGGGACGCGTGGGGCACCAGGCGCCGGATCGCCTCGGCGTCCGCGACCGGCGTGTACGCGTCGTCCGCCCCGACGACGATCAGCACCGGCTCCCGGACGGCGGGCAACGTGTCGCGGAAGTCCCGGCGTTCGGCCCGGCCGCGCAGTGCGGCGGCGGCGCCCCGGGGGTCGGTGGCGCGCATCATGGACAGCACGCGCGCGGCGACGTCCGGCATCGCGTCGACGTTGTAGGCGGCCAGCATCTTGTCGATCACCTCGTCCGCGTACCCGCCCATGCCCTCGGCGAGGAGCCGGTCGGCCAGGCGGTTGCGGAACTCCTTGCCGTCCTCGGTCTCGGCCGGGGCGGAGGTGTCGGACAGGACGAGGGCGTGCACCCGCCGCGGGTGGCGGTGGTGGAACTCCATGGCGATCTGACCGCCCATGGAGACGCCGCCGACCACCGCGCGCTCGATGCCCAGGTGGTCGAGCAGCGCGGCGAGGTCGTCGGCGAAGTCGGAGAGGAACACTGCGCCCGGGGTGACCCCGCTGAGCCCGTAGCCGCGCAGGTCCGGGGTGATGACCCGGTAGCCGGCCGCGCTCAGCGCCTCGGCCTGCGGTGCCCACAGGGTGCGGTCGAAGGGGTGGCCGTGCACCAGGAGCACCGGCAGGCCCGTCGCCGGGCCGAAATCGTCGTGGTGGAGGGTGGTCCCGCGCAGGGTCGTGGCGTTCATACCGGGCACCCTAGCTCCATGATCGCGTGCGTTCGCGCGTGCGCGGGTCGTCACCGCCATCGGTTCCGGTCGATAACCCATCCCGGAACTCCACTTCTTTCCGGCCGACTTGACATATTCCGAGGGGGAAATGACGCGCTCCGGAATCCGGTATTCGCCCCGATAATCCGCATTCGCGCCGAGAGGGTGCCGACGAAATGCGCGATGCGGGTATGCGGGCGAGCCAATCGACCTGACGTATTGGGCCATTGGCGAGTGGTCGACCCCTCCGCGTGGTGCGTATGGTCTCGGCGCAAAGCTTTTGGAATCGGAAAGGAACCGACATCCGCGCGCGCCTCCCCGTCGGCCGGTCTCTCCCTCACGCTGTTCCTGGCCCACGTGCGCGCCACATGAGCCGGGACCGGTGCGCGGTCAAGCGGCGGGAGGCTCTGTGGGGACGGCGGCCGCGCACGGTCGCGCCGCACGCGTGCCACCGGGCGTCAGGCGGCGCGGGCCAGGGCGGCCTCCTGCTCCGCGGCCGCCCCCCAGGCGTCCTCGGCGAGCAGTTCGGCCAACCGGGTCGCGGCGAAGTCGGTGTAGCGGCGGGACTCCATCAGGAGGCAGCGGGCGGAGCCGATGGTGCGGCTGCGGACCAGGCCGGCCGCCTCGGCCTCGGCGCCCAGCAGCGAGAAGAACCGGCCGTTGTCCTCGGCGACGTCGGGGGTCTCCACCCACACCCGCCCGTGCTGGATCT
Organism: Streptomyces sp. NPDC028419; assembly: GCF_055565515.1. Classification (NCBI taxonomy): domain Bacteria; kingdom Bacillati; phylum Actinomycetota; class Actinomycetes; order Kitasatosporales; family Streptomycetaceae; genus Streptomyces; species Streptomyces sp. NPDC028419. Next base: position 88,079 of record NZ_JBVHUE010000005.1, read on the forward strand.
CGTACGGGAACCGGCGCACCTGGGTCCGGTGCCAGGGCACGCGCGACTCGGCGTGGTGCAGGAAGGAATTGCGGTTGTGGCCGACACCGAGCAGCAGGATGTGGGCCCCCAGTTCGTACATCCGCTCGAAGGGGGAGTCCGGGCCGAAGGCGTGCTGGAGCGGCTGCTCCGCGGTGATCGCGGCGGCCAGCGGGCCGACCGCCGCCACCGAGACCTGCGGATGGCGACCGCGCACACGCTCGGGCAGTGCCAGCACCGCATTGGACACCGCCCCCATCGAGGTGGGGAGCCCGTCGTGGAAGTACGGCACGTGGCGCCGGTCCTCGTCCGCCCGCGCGTTCTGGAGGGGCGGCGTGTGCGGATGCGGGTCGCGGACCTGGGGCGTGAAGGTGGGCGCGACGACGGTGCCGGTCGGACCGACGCACCTGTGCAGCGCCCGTACCAGCGCGTGGGCCCCCTGCCGTACCGGGCCGAAGGCGGACAGCGACGCGTGCACCATCACGACGGCTCCCTCGGGCAGGCCCAAGGAGCGGAACTCTTGATTCAGGAATTCTTCGTCGAGGACGGTGTCCGGGCAGGCATCGGATATCGGCATGGTGTCCCTCGTCTCTGCGTGCGTCGCTCTATCGGCCGTGGATGGCGGAACCGGTCAGTGCTCGTCCGTGGAGCCCTCGGCGGGACCGGACGGGCCGCCCCGCCGCCGGAAGGCCACCCCGGCCTCGGCCAGCATCCGGTGCACCCAGCCGTACGAGCGGCCGGTCAGCTCGCTCAGCTCGCGGATCGACGCGCCGTTGAGGTAGGCCTTCTTCAACTCCATGGAGTGCTGGGCCCGAACCGGCCCCAACATGTGCTTCCGGTCCGGCAGGTGGAGGTCCGTGGCGGCGGGCTTCGGCTGCTGCGCCCGGTCCGCTTCCAGCAGGAGCGGTTCCGCCGCGAGCGGCTGCGGCTGAGGCTGCGGCTCCTGCCGGTGCTGGTCAGCCGTACCGACCTCGGAGCCGGTCGGGGGCTCCATCAGGGCCGCCCCGCACTCCAGGACGGCGAAACCGGCGAAGGCGGGTGAGCGCAGGGCGCGCAGCGCCAGGCGCAAGGCGGCGGTCTCCGCGTCCGCGAGAGCACCGCAGGAGAAGAACAGACCGATGACGGGAGGCATGTGCGGGTCGGGGACCGCGACGGCGACGTGCTCCAGCGCGTCGTCCGCGTCAGCGCGCGCCATCAGCTGGGCCGCGGTGTCCCGGGGCAGTTGCTGACGGCCGTCTAAAGGGGCCATGCGTAAGTGAACGAGATGCATGAGAACGAACATCGTCTGTCCGTGCGGCCGTAACAAGAAGATGAAGTTGGCCGGTTCCGGCAATTACCTGTTCTGGCCCTGACATGCTGAGATCAATCTGCCATGATCAATCTGAATCTGATGAGGGGGACGTCTTGCTGGGGTTGTTGGGATTAGATTCGCTGACCGAAGAGGTCTACCGGGCGATGCTGCTCCATCCCGGTAAAGGGGTGGGCGCGTTAGCCGAGCACCTGGGGCGACCGGAACACGCGGTCCGGACCGCACTGGACAGGCTGCACGAATTATCGCTGGTCCGTCCGTCCGCGGAGAACGGGCTGCGCGCGGTCGAGCCCGAACTGGGCATGGAGGCGCTGCTGGCCAAGCAGCAGGCGGACCTGGCGGCGCAGCGGCAACGGGTGGAGGAATCCCGCGCCGCGGCGGCCCAGTTGATCGCCCAGTTCTCCGAACTGCGCTCCACGTCCCGGCAACCGGGTGTCGAGCACCTCGATGACATCGAGCAGATCCGCGACCGGCTCGCGCTGCTCACCCGCCGGGTGCGGAACGAGGTGATGACCTTCGCCCCCAACGGGGGGCACACGCAGGAAAGCCTGGAGACCGCCAGGCCGTTGGACGCCGAACTGCTCGGCCGCGGGGTGCGGATGCGGACGGTCTACCTGGACAGCGTCCGCAACAGTCCGCCCACCGTGGCCTACGCAGAATGGCTGGGGGAGCGGGGCGGTGCCGTGCGCACGGTGCCGTCCTTACCGGTGCGCATGGTCATCGTGGACCGGGAGACCGCGCTCATCCCCGTCAACGCCGAAGAGGCCCGGCACGCCGCGGTGGTGCTCACGGGGCAGGGCACGTTGACCGCCCTGTGCGCGCTGTTCGACACGGTGTGGGCGTCGGCCTCGGACCTGGGGGAGGGGAACAAGCGGGACGAGTCGGGGCTCAGCGCTCAGGAGCGCGAGGTCCTGGCCTTCCTGTACCGGGGGATGACCGACGACGCCATCGCCAAGCGGCTGGGTGTGTCGCCGCGCACGGCGCGCCGGGTGGCCAACGACATGATGGAACGGCTCGGCGCCCGCAGTCGGTTCCAGGCCGGGGCCCTCGCCGTGCAGCACGGTTGGCTGCCGACCGTGCAAGCTCGCTGAACGATCACCACAGGGGCGCGGCCGAACAGGGCCGTCGACCGGAATGACCCGTCGTCATGGCGGAAGGGGACGGAGAGGGACGGAGAGGGAGGGGAAGGAAGGAAGGAAGAACCACCGGGCAGAGCGCCGAGCGACGACGCGGAATCGCCCCTGTGCAGCACCGACGGGCCGACCCCCTTTGCGGGGGTCGGCCCATCGGCGTTTCCGGTCACGGATCGCGGAATTCCCCATCGACGCGTGGGCCAGGCCGGAAACGGCAGCTGCCGCTTCCGGCAAGCCGGTAGCCCTTCCGGGCCGCTTCCGGCCCGGCGAGAGTGGAGACATCGCCGGGGACGCCCGAGAGAACCGCACAGCAAGAGCCCGACCGGCCAGGCATGCATGGCCGTCGGGGTCGCTGTCACCCGTTACTCGAAGGAGCTTCCATGTCCCGTCACACGACCGCCGCCGCCAAGACGGCCCTGGTCCTCGCCACGGCGCTGCTCGCCCCGGTCCTCCTGGCCCAGAGCGCCTCCGCGGATCCGGTCACCCCCGCCGCCCCCACCACGGTCACCACCACGACCCCCGCCGCCGGGACGAACTCCATGATCTGGGACTGAGCCCCCGCCTCACCGGCTTTGCGACGACGACAAGTGAAGAAAGGGGAGGCTCGTGATCGAGGAGATACTTCCCGCTGAGGTGGCCGCCATCGACGCGGTCGACGAAGACGTGGCCGAACTCTTCGCCGTGGAGCGCGCGGCGATCGGCGGAGCGGTTCCCGAGCGCCGCCGGGAGTTCGCGATGGTGCGCAAGTCCGCCCGGACGGCGCTGGGGCAGCTCGGCATCCCGCCGGTGCCCCTCGTGCCGGGCGCCGGCCGGGCCCCGGTCTGGCCGACCGGAGTGGTCGGGAGCATGACGCACTGCGAGGGCTACCGCGCCGCCGCGGTGGCCCGGTCCAGCAGGGTGCACGCCGTCGGCATCGACGCCGAGGTCAGTGAGCCGCTGCCGAGCGGGGTGTTGCAAATGATCGGGCTGCCCTCGGAGCGCGCGATGCTCGCCCGACTTGACGAACAACACCCAGAAGTTCCGTGGGACCGATTGCTCTTCAGCTGTAAGGAGTCCGTCTACAAGATCTGGTACCCGCTCGCCGGGAGGATGCTGGAGTTCGACGGTGCGGAGGTCGAAATAGACCCAGGTGGCGGCTTTTCCGCGCGGTTCACGGTCGAAGGACCGGTGGCCGCCGGTCGCAGGGTCTCGCGTCTTTCGGGGCGCTGGCTGCACCGGGACGGACTGTTGCTGACCGGAATCGCATTGGGAATGATCAATCTTCCCGGGATTTCGTTGCGCCCGGATGATCACTCGCCTAGGCTCCAACTGGCCGTCTCGCCAGATGAATTGGCGAGGAGTTCCCTTGGCTGGAACTAGGCGTAACGGGGGTCAGATCCGGCCACGTACCGGACGAGCGCGCGGGGGGACTGTATTTGAGAGTCTGCGGACTGTAACGGGGCCACCTCCGTTTACAGGAGTGCTGGTCAACCGGGCTGCCGCCCGTATCCGCCAGGTGTCCGCAGGGCGCCTCACCTTCACTGACGCCGTCGACAGTCGTCGCTTCCGGCGCCATTGAGGCATGCCCTGGACGGGTTGATTGATCATGTTCCGCTTCTTTGCGCGGAGATCCTGGCGATCAGAATGACGGAGTTCTCTCACGTACTCCGGAATGAATTCTTCCGGCTGGGCCTCGATCGGGCCCCTTCGCCGGATCGTCGCTCGTCTGGGATGGAAACCGATGGCCGTATCCGAATCGCCCGCGTTCACCGAGACCTTCACGGTCACGTCCGAAAACCCCCTGCTCCACGGCCACGTCGTCTACGGGCGGCCGCTGCTGCCGGGAGTCGGCTACGTGGACCTGGTGCTCCAGGTCCTCGCCCGGCACGGCCACGCCATGCCGGACGTCGAGCTGCGCAACCTCACCATCCTCGCGCCCCTCGTCGCCGCACCGGGTGAGCGCGTACAGACCACCATCGAGGGCCGCCCCTCCCCGCGCGGCGGCTGGCGCATCGAGGTCCGCAGCCGCCGCGAACAGGACTCGGCCGACGTCCTGCACGCCGTCGTGGCCGCGCACCGACGGGAACGGGCCGCCTTCACCGAGCGGTTGGCGCTCCCCCTGGACGGGGTGACCGGTGCGACCCCGGTGACCGACATCTACCGCTGGTGCCGGGAGCACGAGCTCCAGCACTCCGGCCTGATGAAGATCAGCGGTCAGGTGCACCACCGGTCCGGCGACTGGATCGCCGAATTGGAGCTGGCCCCCGAGTACCACGGCACCACCGAGGCCTTCCTCTTCCACCCCGCGCTGTTCGAAGCCGGGCTGCTCGGCGGCGGCATCGCCATCGGCATGCTGCACGGCGACGACGACGGCCCGGGGCTGTACCTGCCGCTGATGTTCGAGGAGTTCCGGGCGGCGGGCCCGCTGGGCAAGCGCGTCTTCGTCCGGGTCCCGGCCGAGTCGGTGCGTCGGGACGAGGAACTCATCCGGCTGGTGGTCGAGTTCTACGACGAGACCGGGCAGAAGGTGGCCGAGGTCGGCCGGTTCGTGGCCAAGCGGGTCCGGGCCCAGTCCTCCCTCGACGTCCGCGGGACCCCGGCGCCCGAGCCCGTGTCCGCGCCGGTTGCCGCGCCCGTCACGGCCGCCGCCCCCGCCCCCGCCCCCATCCCCGTCGCCGATGCCGTGCCCGTGGGTGGCGGTGGTGATTTCGTGTCGGTGTTGCGGGATCTGGTGGCGGTGCCGTTGGGGCGTGTGGCGGCTGATGTGGAGGTGGATCTGGGCTATTACGA
>NZ_JBVHUE010000005.1:93400-159731 GCF_055565515.1 Streptomyces sp. NPDC028419
GGCGTTGTCGCCGACGGTGATGTTCGAGTACCGGACGATCACCGAGTTGGCGGCCTGGCTGGAGGAGGAGCACCCCGACCGGGCGCCCGCACCCGAGCCCGTCCCCGTCCCCGATGTCGTTGCCGTGCCTGTGGGTGGCGGTGGTGATTTCGTGTCGGTGTTGCGGGATCTGGTGGCGGTGCCGTTGGGGCGTGTGGCGGCTGATGTGGAGGTGGATCTGGGCTATTACGAGTTGGGTCTGGCGTCGGCTGATTTGTTGGCGTTGGTCGCGGAGTTGGAGGATCGGCTGGGTGTGGCGTTGTCGCCGACGGTGATGTTCGAGTACCGGACGATCACCGAGTTGGCGGCCTGGCTGGAGGAGGAGCACCCCGACCGGGCGCCCGCACCCGAAGCTCCCGCGACCGTCGAAGCCCCCGCAGCACCCGCAGCCCCCACCGCACCCACCGCCCCCGCCGCCCCCGCAGTCGTCGAGGCGCGGGTCCCGGTCGACGTCGCCGCCGGCCCGCTGGCCGTCGTCACCGAAGAAGTGGCGGCGCTGCTGAGCGTGACCGCCGCCGAGGTCGACCCCGACGCCGAGCTCGCCGAGTTCGGGCTCGACTGGACCGGCCTCGCCCAGCTCGCGGGCAGGCTGACGACGCGGTACGGCCGTACCGTCGAGCCCACCGTGTTCTCGCGGCACCGGACGGTACGGGCCGTGGCGGCCCACCTCGACTCCGCCGCCCCCGCGGCCGAGCACCCGATGCTGCACCGGTCCGCCCCGGACGCCGCCGGCGAGGGCGAAGGCCGCGTCAGCTCGTACCTGACGCACTTCACGGGCGAGGAGCCGTACCTGAAGGACCACCAGGTGCGCGGCGTCCGCGTCCTGCCCGGCGTGGCCCACCTGGAGATGGCCCGCGCGGCCGTCGCCCGCACCCTGGGCGAGGAGCACGCCGACCGGGTGCACCTGGAAGACGTCGTGTGGCTGTCCCCCGCCGCCAGCGGAACGGACGGGCTCGACCTGAGCGTGACCGTACGGGCCCTGCCCGGCGGCGCCGTCCACGCGTACGAGATCCACGCCCTCGGCGCCGACGGCGAACCCACCCTGTGCAGCGCCGGCCGGGCGAGCCTGCGCGAGGCCGGCCGGGACCGCACCCTGCCCTCCCTCGCCGAGGTGCGCGCCGCCTGCACGGGCACCCTCTCCGCCGCGGACGTCTACGGCCACTTCACCGCCATGGGCCTGGAGTACGGCCCCACGCAGCGCACCCTGGTCGCCCTGGCCACGGGTACCGACGCCGCCGGACGCCCCCAGGTCCTCGCCGAACTCCGGCTGGAGCCCACGGCGGACCCGCTGCACGGCGTCCGGCTGCACCCGGCGATCGCCGACGGCGCGCTCCAGGCCACCATGGGCCTGTGGCTGACCGGCGGCCCCACCGGCGAGGGGCGGGCCGCGCTCGCGCTGCCCTTCGCCCTCCAGCAGGCGGCCACCCCCGCCGCCACGCCCGAGCGGGCCTGGGCCTGGGTCCGCCACCAACCGGACAGCGCGGCCGAGGCCGCCGACGGCTCCGTGCGGCTCGACGTCACCCTCTACGACGAGCACGGCCGGGTCTGCGCGGACCTGTCCGGCCTGAGCTCGCGCCGCATCCCCGCCCCGCCCGCGACGGCCGCGGACCCCGCCCCGCCCGCCGAGCCCGCGCGCGTCGGGGCGCCGGTCGCCGCCGCGACCGCGGCGCAGGCACCCACCGCGCCGGCACCCGCCGCCCAGGCACCCGCCGTCACCGACATCGCGATCGTCGGTGTCAGCGGCCGCTACCCGGAGGCTCCCGACCTCGACGCGTTCTGGGACAACCTCCGCGCCGGCCGCGACAGCATCCGCGAGGTTCCGGCGGACCGCTGGGACCACCGCCGCTACACCGAGGCGTCCGGACGCACCGCCGGCACGTGGGGCGGCTTCCTCGACGGCATCGACGAGTTCGACCCGCTGTTCTTCCAGATCTCGATGCTGGAGGCCGACTACCTCGACCCGCAGGAGCGCCTGTTCCTCCAGTGCGCCCACCACGCCCTGGAGGACTCCGGTTACACCGGCCGGGGCCTGTCCGACGCGGGCCGGGTCGGGGTCTTCGTCGGGGTGATGTACCAGGAATACCAGCTCTTCGGCGCGCAGGCGCAGGAGCGCGGCAAGCGGACCGCCCTGTGGGGCAGCGCCTCCACCATCGCCAACCGGGTCTCCTACTTCCACGACTTCCGCGGCCCCAGTCTGGCCGTTGACACCATGTGCTCGTCCTCCCTCACCTCCCTCCACCTGGCCTGCGAGGCCATCAGGTCGGGCCAGTGCGAGGCGGCCATCGCGGGCGGCGTGAACCTCAGCCCGCACCCCAACAAGTTCATGGTGCTCGCCGAGCGCCACTTCCTCTCCAGCGACGGCCGCTGCCGCACCTTCGGCGAGGGCGGCGACGGTTACGTGCCCGGCGAGGGCGTGGGCGCCGTCGTGCTCAAGCCGCTGGACCGGGCCGTGGCCGACGGCGACCAGATCTACGGCGTGATCAAGGGGACCGCCGTCAACCACGGCGGTCGGACCGGTGGTTACTCGGTACCCACCCCGGTGGCCCAGGGCGAGGTCATCGCCCAGGCGATCGCCGCGTCCGGTGTGGACCCGCGGGCCCTCAGCTACCTGGAGGCGCACGGCACCGGCACCTCCCTCGGCGACCCGATCGAGATCGCCGGACTCCAGAAGGCCCTGCGCCAGGCCGGTGGCGGCCCCGAGCACCTCGCCATCGGTTCGGTGAAGTCGAACATCGGGCACTGCGAGAGCGCGGCCGGCATCGCCGCGGTCACCAAGGTATTGCTCCAGCTCAAGCACGGGGAACTCGTGCCGAGCCTGCACTCCCGCGAGCTCAACCCGCACATCGACTTCGACCGCACCCCGCTGCACGTGCAGCAGGAGGTCGAGCCGTGGCGGCGCCCGGTCCTGGAGGTCGACGGGGAACAGGTCACCTTCCCGCGGATCGCCGGCGTGTCCAGCTTCGGCGGCGGCGGTTCCAACGCCCACGTGGTCATCGCCGAACACCTGCCCACCACCCCCCGACCGGTACGGCCCGCGGCCGACGGCCGGCCGGCCCTGCTGGTGCTCTCGGCCATGAGCGAGGCCCAGCTGGTCGAGCAGGCCCGGCGGCTGAGCGCCCGACTGGGCGAGCTGACCGACGCCGACCTGACCGACGTCGCGCGGACCCTGCAGAGCGGCCGGACCGCCCTGGACGAGCGGTTGGCCTTCGCCGCCGCGACGAGGGCCGAGGCCGTGGCCCTGCTGGAGTCCTTCGCCGGCGCCCCGCGGCGCCCCGGCGCGGCCTGGACGCGCGGCACCGTCCGCGTCGACCGCGACCGCGACGGCCGGGCCCTGGCCGAGGCCCTCGCCCAGTGGTCCGAGTCGGGCGCGTACGAGCGGCTGCTGGGCCTGTGGGCCGACGGGGCGAGCGTGGACTGGGAGGCGGCCCACGCCTTCCTGCCGCCCGCCCGCCGGATCAGCCTCCCCGGCTACCCCTTCGCCCGGGATCTGTGCCGACTGGGCGCGGACATCCTCGGCGAACCCCTGCACCAGCAGCCGCACCAGCCCGCGCCGGAGCCCGCCGAGCGGCCGCAGTCGCCCGTGGGGACGGCGCGATCCGCGGCGGACGCGACGGACGAGGTGCTGCTGCTGCGCCCGGTCTGGACCGAGCGCGCCATCGCTCGTACGCCGTCCGGGATCCCGCAGGGGAACCCGGATCCCGCGGAGTTCGCGGCGCGCCACGTCGTGGTGATCGGGCGGCTCGACGCCGCCGACCGCGAGGCGTTCGAGGCCGCCCTGGCGGCGGAGACCGGGTGCCGGTTCCTGGAGCCGGTCGAGGGCTCGCCCGCCCAGCAGTACACCGATCTGGCCGGGCGCCTGTTCGGCATCGTCCGCGAGCTGCTGGAGCGCGGGGTGCGCAAGCCCGAACTGCTCCAGGTCGTCCTCGTCGGCGACGCCGGCCAGGACACCGATGGCGACCCGCGGGCCTGCTTCGGCGGCCTCGGCGGGCTGCTGCGGACCGCGCGGCTGGAGAACCCGCGGCTGCGCACCCAGCTCGTGGAGTGCCTCGACGGCGCCGCGCCGGCCGCGGTGGCCGCCCGGCTGATCGCCGAGGCCGTGTCGGACCCCGAGCCCGAGGTGCGCCACCGCGGCGGCCGCCGGCTCGTCGCGGAGCTGGCCGAACTCACCGGGCCCCGGCCCGCCGCCCGGCCGTGGCGCTCGGACGGGGTGTACCTGATCACCGGCGGTGCCGGGGGCCTCGGCCTGATCGTGGCCCGCGAGATCGCCGCGTCCGCCGCCGGCGCCACCGTGGTGCTGACCGGCCGTTCCCCGTTGGACGCGGACCGACGGGAGGCCCTGCGGACCCTGCGCGAGGCCGGCCTGACGGTGGACTACCAGCGCGCGGACGTGGCCGACCGCGAGGCCGTGGCCCGCCTGCTCGCCCACGTCGCCGACAACCACGGCCCCCTGGCGGGCATCGTGCACAGCGCCGGAGTGGTCGCGGACAACTTCGTGGTCCGCAAGAGCCCCGAGGAGCTGGCGCGCGTCCTGGCGCCCAAGGTCGCCGGACTCGTCCACCTCGACGAGTTGACCCGGGACCAGCCGCTGGAGGCGTTCCTCTGCTTCTCCTCGATCAGCGGCACCTTCGGCAACCCCGGCCAGGCCGACTACGCCGCCGCCAACGGGTTCATGGACGCCTACGCCGCCCACCGCGACCACCTGGTCGGGGCCGGCCTGCGGAGCGGACACACCGTGTCCGTCGCCTGGCCGCTCTGGGACGAGGGGGGCATGGGGGCCGACGCCGCCGTGCGCGACCACCTGGCCGGTACGGGCCTGACCCCGCTGGACACCCCCCGCGGCCTGGCGGCCCTCCGGGTCGCCCAGGCTCCGCGCGAGAACGGCCTCGACACCGGACGCCTGCTGGTGGTCTCGGGCCGTCGTGAGCAGCTGCCGGCCGGACTCACCGGCCGCACGGCCCCGACCGCGCCGGCTCCCGCCGCGAGCACGCCCGCCGCGCCGGCTCCGGCCGAGGGCGCCCCGGCGCCCGCGACGGACGGCTCCCTGGAGGAGCGCGCCGTCGGGCAGCTGCGACGACAGCTCGCCACGGCCCTCGGGCTCCGCCCGGAGCGGCTGGCCGTCGACACGCCGCTGGAGCGGTACGGGATGGACTCCGTCCTCGCGGTGAACTTCGTCTCCGGCCTGGAGGACTCCTTCGGCCCGCTGCCCCGGACCCTGCTGTTCGAGGTGCAGACGGTCCGCGGACTCGCCCGCCACCTCCTCGGCGAGCACCCGGCCGAGCTGCGCGCGCTGCTCGGCGAGCCCCCGGCCCGGTCCGGCGCCCAGCAGCCGACCCCGGCGGCCGCCCCCGAGCCCGCGCCCGCCCCGGCGCCGGTCCCGCAGCAGCAGCCGCACGCCGCGGAGCCCCGTACGACCGAGGCGCGCACCGCTGGCGCCCGTACCGCGGAAGCCGACCGTGACCTCGGCGGCGACCCCGACCGTGACGCCATCGCGATCATCGGCGTCACCGGGCGCTACCCGGACGCCCCCGACCTGGAGACCTTCTGGGCCAACCTGCGCTCGGGCCGGGACTCCGTCACCGAGGTGCCGGCCGACCGTTGGGACCACGAGCAGTACGCCGGAGCCCCCGACACCCCCGGCACCAGCCGCGGCAAGTGGGGCGCCTTCCTCGACGGGATCGACCGCTTCGACCCCCTGCACTTCGGCATCTCGCCCCGCGAGGCCGCGGTGATGGACCCGCAGCAGCGGCTCTTCCTGGAGACCGTCTGGCACCTCTTCGAGCAGAGCGGAGTGACCCAGGAGGTCATCGAGCGGCGGCACGGACGCCGGGTCGGCGTGTACGTCGGATCCGCCTACCAGATGTACCGGGCCGAGGACACGGACCCCGCGCTCGCGGCCCTGACCGCCTCGTCCTCCTACAACATGATCGCCAACCGGGTCTCGCACTTCTTCGGCCTCGAAGGCCCGAGCCTGGCCGTCGACAGCATGTGCACGTCCTCGGCGATGGCCGTCCACCTGGCCTGCGCCGACCTGCTGCGCGGGGAGAGCGAACTGGCCGTCGCGGGCGGGGTGAACCTCACGGTCCACCCGGACAAGTACGTGGCCCTGTCCGAGATGCAGTTCCTCGGCAGCCACCCGGGCAGCCGCAGCTTCCGCGACGGGGACGGCTACCTGCCCGCCGAGGGCGTCGGCGCCGTCCTGCTCAAGCCGCTGGCCGCCGCGCGGCGCGACGGGGACACGGTCCTCGCCGTCATCCGGGGCACGGCCTCCCTGCACAGCGGCCGGTCCAACGGCTTCATGACGCCGAGCCACCGCAGCATGGTGAAGGTCATGCGGCAGGCACTGGACCGCGCTGGGGTCGCCCCCGGCTCCATCGGTTACGTGGAGGCCGCCGCCAACGGCACCACCTTCTCCGACGAGGTCGAGGTGGGCGCCCTGCGGGAGGTGTTCGCCGCGGCCGACGCCCCGGTCGCCGTGGGCACCGTCAAGTCCAACCTCGGGCACCCGGAGGCGGCTTCCGGCATCGCCCAGCTGACCAAGGTCGTCCTGCAACTGCGCCACCGGGAGCTCGCGCCGCTGGTCGAGGCGGGGGAGCCCAACGCGAACCTGGACCTCGCCGCCGGCCCGCTCGTCCTGTGCGACGCGCTGACCGCCTGGGAGCCCCGGGGCGCGGTGGGCACGGCGGGTGCGCCCGGTACGGCCTCCAGCCGCCCGGAGCCCCTGCTCGCCCTGATCAACTCCGTCGCCGCGGGCGGCAGCCACGTGAGCCTCGTCGTCGAGGAAGCGCCGCGCGCGTCCGACGCGTCCGAAGCGGGGGACGCAGCGGAGGCCGGACCGCAGCTCGTGGTGGTCTCCGCCCGTCACCCCGAGGGGCTGCGCACCGCCGCCCAGCGGCTGCACGACCACCTCGGGACCGCACCGGTGGACCTCGCCGACCTCGCCTGGACCACCCAGGTCGGCCGGGAGGCGCTGCCCGAACGGCTCGCCGTGGTCGCGGGCTCCGCGCAGGAGCTCCGTGACGCCCTCGCCCACCACCTGGCCGCCGACGCCGACGCCGACGCCGGTCACGACGCCCGCGCCGACCTCGCCACGGTCCACCGCGGCAACGCGGACGAGGACGGCGGCCCCTTCGCCGCGGTGATCTCCGGCCCCCGCGGCGAGGCCCTCCTCGCGGGGCTGGCCGCCGACGGGGACCTGGAGAACCTGGCCCAGCTGTGGGTGCACGGCGCCACCGTCGCGTGGCCCGCGCTGCACCGCGGCCCCCGCCGACTGGTGCGGCTGCCCGCGACGGCCTTCGAGACGGGCCGCTACTGGGTGGGCCGCACGCCCGCCGGAGCACCGGCACCGGCGCCGGTACCCGCGTCCGCCCCCGCATCGGGTGCGGTACCCGCGGCGGACCAGGGTCGGGCCGACGCCGAGTCCCTGATGGCCTCCGCGTGGGCCGAGCTGCTCCAGATCGAGCCCTCCCGGCTCGGCGGCGCGAGCAACTTCTTCTCCCTCGGCGGCAATTCGCTGCTGGCGACCCGCCTGATCAACCTGATCAAGCAGCGCACCGGGGTCGAACTGCCCGTACAGGCCGTCTTCGACGCGCCGAAACTGACCGTGATGGCCGCCGAGCTCCGACGCCGCCTGCCGGCCGCCGGGCCCGCTGCCACCGCCATCGGCGCCGCGGACGTGAACACGATCCTCGAAAGCCTCAGCCGCATCGAGAACATGACGGACGACGAGCTGGACGCCCTGGGCGTCGGTAACTAGGGCGAGGGGACCACGATGAGCACCACCACGCACTCCACCGGACCGGACCTGCTCCGGACGATCAACTCACTGCCCGCCAAGCGCCGCCGGGCCCTGATCGCGCTCCTGCGCGAACAGGGCGTCGACCTCACCGCCCTCGGCCGGATCGACGACGTCCCGCTGCTGGCCCGGGACGACGACGGCCCCGCGCAGCTCTCGTTCGCGCAGCAGCGGCTGTGGTTCCTCGCCCAGCTGGACGGCAGCAGCGCCGCGTACAACATCCCCGTCGCGACCCGGCTGAGCGGTCCGCTGGACCGCCCCGCCCTGCGGCGCGCCCTGGCCGAGCTGGTCCGCCGCCACGAGGCGCTGCGCACCCGCTTCGCCGACCGCGACGGCGTCCCGCACCAGCTGATCGGCGACGGCGCCGACTTCGTCGTCGCCGAGGCGGACCTCGGCGACCCGTCCGAGTTGGCCCGGATCTGCGCGGGCGAGGCGGCCACCCCCTTCGACCTGGAGCGCGACCAGCTGATCCGGGTCCGGCTGCTGCGCGAGGCCGAGCAGGAGCACGTGCTCCTGATCACCATGCACCACGCCGTGTCCGACGGCTGGTCGGTCGGCGTCCTCATCCGCGACCTGAGCGCCCTGTACGAGGCGTTCGCCGCCGGACTGCCCTCGCCGCTCGCCCCGCTGCCCGTCCAGTACGCCGACTACGCGCACTGGCAGCGCCAGTGGTTGCAGGGCGCGGAGCAGACCCGACAGACCGCCTATTGGAAGGAGCAGCTCGCCGGGGTCGACCCGCGGCTGACCCTGCCCGCCGACCGAGAACGCCCCGCGGTCAAGACGTACCGGGGGGCCCGGGCGGGCTTCCTGCTCCCGCCCGACCTGCTGGCGCGGCTGCGCGAGGTCGCCGCGCGGCACGAAGCCACCCTCTACATGACGCTGCTGGCGGCGTACTCCATCGTCCTGAACCGCTACACCGGCCAGAGCGACATCGCCGTCGGCACCGTGGTCGCGGGCCGCAACCGGATCGAGGTGGAGGGGCTCATCGGCTTCTTCGCCAACACGCTCGTCATGCGCGCCGACCTGGCGGACGACCCGTCCTTCCCCGAGCTGCTCGCCCAGGTCAAGCGGACCGCGCTGGCCGCCTACGACCACCAGGACGTGCCCTTCGAAGCGGTGGCCGACGCCCTCCAGCTGGAACGCAGCCTCAGCCACTCGCCGGTCTTCCAGACCATGCTGGTGCTCCAGGAGGCACAGACCGAGCGCACCGCACGGCTCGGCGAACTCCTCGTGTCGCCCATCGAGTTCGACCTCGGCGTCACCAAGTTCGACCTCACCCTCGACCTGCGCGAGACCCCGGACGGCCTCGCCGGGACCGTCGAGTACAACACGGACCTCTTCGACCCGGACACCATCCGCCGGTTCACCGGCCACTTCGGCGAGCTGCTCGGCTCCCTCACCGCCGACCCCGGGGCCCGGCTCTCGGGCCTGTCGCTGCTCGACGAGGCCGAGCGGGAGCAGGTCGTGCGGGGATGGAACGACACCGACCGCCCGTTCTCCGCCGACCGCTGCCTGCACGAACTCTTCGAGGCCCGTGCGGCCCGCCACCCCGGTCGGACCGCCCTCGCCGACGCCGACCGCACCTGGACCTACGCCGAGCTCAACGCCTGGGCCAACCGCATCGCCGACGCCCTGCGCCGCAGCGGGGTGGGCCCGGACACCCTGGTCGGCCTCAGCACGGAGCGGTCCGCCGAGATGGTGGCCGGGATCTACGGCATCCTCAAGGCCGGCGGCGCCTACATGCCGATCGAACCGTCCTACCCGGCGGCCCGCATCGAGGACCTCGTCGAGAGCTCCGGCGTCCGCGTGGTCCTCACCCAGCCCCATCTGGACCCGGCCCCGCTGCACGGCGCGGCCGACCTGTTCACCCTGGAGCGCGACGGCGCGGTCCGCGACCGGTCCGGCCACGCGGCCGAGGACCTGTCCGAGGAGGACCTGCCCGCCGCCGCGCTCGGCCTCGGCCCCGGCAACCTGGCGTACGTCATCCACACCTCCGGCTCCACCGGCCGCCCCAAGGGCGTGATGATCGAGCACCGGGCGGCCGTCAACCGCATCGAGTGGATGCAGAACGAGTACCGGCTCGACCAGGACGACGTCGTCCTGCAGAAGACCCCCTACAGCTTCGACGTCTCGGTGTGGGAGTTCTTCTGGCCGCTGCTCTTCGGCGCCCGGCTCGCCGTGGCCGCGCCCGGCGGCCACAAGGACCCCGCCTACCTGGTCTCCGCGGTGCGGGAGTTCGGGGTCACCACCCTGCACTTCGTGCCCTCCATGCTGCGCTCCGTCGTGGCGGAGCCCGACTGGTCCGCCTGCGCCTCCGTGCGCCAGGTGTTCTGCAGCGGCGAGGCCCTGCCCCCGGAGCTGTGCGCCCGCCACTACGAACGCCACACCGCCCCGCTGCACAACCTGTACGGGCCCACCGAGGCCGCCGTCGACGTCAGCCACTGGACCGTGCCCGCCGGGCCGGCCCCGCGCCTGGTCCCCATCGGCCGCCCGATCCAGAACATCCGCCTGTACGTCCTGAACGAGGCCCTGCGTCCCCAGGGCGTCGGCTGCGTCGGCCAGCTGTACATCGCCGGTACGGGCCTGGCCCGCGGCTACCTGCACCAGCCGGAGCTGACCCGCGAGCGGTTCGTACCGGACCCGTTCGCGACGGACCCCGACGCCCGCATGTACCTCACCGGGGACCTGGCCCGCTGGTTGCCCGACGGCACGCTGGAGTACCTCGGCCGCGCCGACGACCAGGTCAAGCTCCGCGGCTTCCGGATCGAGCTGGGCGAGATCGAACACCGGCTGACCGAGCACCCCGCGGTGCGCGCCTGCGCCGTCATCGTCCGCGAGGACCAGCCCGGTAGCCCCCGGCTGGTGGCCTACCCCGTCCTCGGCGACGACGCGGCCCCGGCCGCGGACGAGGGCGCCCTGCGCGCCGAGCTCGTCCGGCACCTGGAAGCGACCCTGCCGGAGTACATGGTTCCCGGCGCCTTCGTCATCCTCGGCGACCTGCCCGTCACCGCCCACGGCAAGCTCGACCGCCGGGCCCTGCCCGTCCCCGACATCGAGGCCTTCGCGCAGCGCGAGTACACCGCCCCGGCCACCCCCACCGAGCGGCTGCTCGCCGACCTGTGGGCCGAACTCCTCGGCTTCGACGGGGACCGGATCGGCGCCGGCGACAACTTCTTCGCCCTCGGCGGCCACTCGCTCCTCATCACCGTCCTGGTGGCCCGCCTCGCCGAGCACGGCCTGCGCGCCTCCGTACGCGCCGTCTTCGGCGCCACGACCCTCGCCGAACTCGCCACCGCACTGGACGCGGCCGAACCCGCCGAGACGTACGAGGTCCCGCCGAACGCGATCCCGGCCGGCTGCGAGCGGATCACCCCGCGGCTGCTGCCGCTGGTCGAACTCACCCAGGAGCAGATCGACGCGGTCACCGCCACCGTCCCCGGCGGCGCGGCCAACGTCCAGGACATCTACCCCCTGGTCGCCACCCAGGAGGGCATCCTCTTCCACCGCCTGCTGGACCCGGACAACGACCCGTACCTGGTCTCGACCCTCTACGTCGCCGAGGACGAGGCCGCCGCCACCGCCTTCACCCGCGCCCTGCAAGCCGTCGTCGACCGGCACGACGTCATGCGCACCGCCGTCGTCACCGACGGCCTGCCCGCACCCGTCCAGGTCGTCCACCGCTCGGCCACCCTGCCCGTACGGCGCCTGCTCCTGGACCCGGAGCGGGACGCCGAACAGCAGGCCCTCGCCCTGCTGGAGCGGCCCGGCAACCTGGACATCGACCGGGCCCCGCTGCTGCGGCTGACCGTCGCCGAGGACCCCGGCTCCGCCCGCCGCTACCTGCTGCTGAGCGCCCACCACCTGATCGAGGACGCCACCTCGCTCCGGCTCACCCTCAGCGAGCTCGCCCTGCACATGGCGGACCGCGCCGACCTCCTGGCCCCGCCCGCCCCCTACCGCGACTTCGTCGCCCACACCCGCGGCCGGCAGAGCGACGCCGACGCGGAGAGCCACTTCCGCGCC
Organism: Streptomyces sp. NPDC028419; assembly: GCF_055565515.1. Classification (NCBI taxonomy): domain Bacteria; kingdom Bacillati; phylum Actinomycetota; class Actinomycetes; order Kitasatosporales; family Streptomycetaceae; genus Streptomyces; species Streptomyces sp. NPDC028419. Next base: position 105,255 of record NZ_JBVHUE010000005.1, read on the forward strand.
ATGCTCGGCGACGTCACCGAACCGACCACCCCCTTCGGACTGACCGACGTGCACGGCGACACCAGCCGGGTCCGCCGGCTGCGCCGCGCCCTGCCCGACGCCCTCACCCGGGAGATCCGGACCCAGGCCCAGCGGCTGCGGATCGGCCCCGCCAGCCTGTTCCACGCGGCCTGGGCCCGCGTCGTGGCCGCCACCAGCGGACGCGACGACGTCGTCTTCGGCACCATCCTGTCCGGCCGGCTCCAGGGCGTGCCCGGGGTGGAACGGATGCTCGGCAACTTCATCAACACCCTGCCCCTGCGGACCCGGCTGGCCGAGCGCACCGTGCGCGAGCTGATCACCGACGTCGACACCGGCTTGAAGGACCTGATCGACCACGAGCAGACCCCGCTCGGGCTGGCGCAGCGCTGCAGCGCACTGGCCGGCGACGCACCGCTCTTCAGCGCCGTCGCCAACTTCCGCCACTTCGAGGCCGGACACGGCGAGGCCGCCGAGGCCCTCACCGACGGCCGGGGCGTCCGCTTCCTCTCCGCCGCCGACGGCATCAACTACCCCCTCGTGGTCTCCCTGGACGACTTCGGCACCGAGCTCTCGCTGGACGTCCAGGCCGACGCGCAGGTGGCCTGCGAGGCCGTCGCCGACTACCTGGAGAGCGCACTGGCCGGCATCACCGCCGCCCTCGCCGACGGCGACGGCACCCGGACCGCCGCGCTCGACGTACCGGTCCTGCCCCCGGCGGAACTGCGCCGGCTGCTCACCGAATGGAGCGGGCCGAAGGCGCCCGTCACCGACGTACCGCTGGGCGAGCTGGTCCAGCGCCAGGCGGCCCGCACCCCCGCCGCCCTCGCCGTCAGCGCGCCCGGCGGCGACGAGTTGACGTACGCCCAGCTCAACGAGCACGCGAACCGCCTGGCCAGGGTCCTCATCGCCCGCGGCGTCGGACCCGGCTCCCACGCCGGCGTGTCACTGCCCCGCGGCAGCCTGGCGATCGTCGCCTTCCTCGCCGTCCTCAAGTCCGGCGCGGCCTACCTGCCCATCGACCCCGAGTACCCACAGGACCGGATCGACTTCATCCTCGGCGACACCCGGCCCGCCGTGGTCCTCACCGACCGGGCCACGGCCCCCGCCCTGCCGGGTGCCCCGCTCCTGGTCCTGGACGACCCGGCCACCCGGGCGCTGCTCGCCGACGCCGCGGTCGACGATCCCCGGCCGCAGGAGCGCACCGGCCCGCTGACCCCCGAGACGCCGGCCTACGTCGTCTACACCTCCGGCTCCACCGGAAGGCCCAAGGGCGTGGTCCTGCCCGCCCGGGTGCTGACCAACCTGCTCGCCTGGTCCCGGTCCGTCTTCCCGGCCGAACCGGGCTCGCGGGTGGCGCAGTTCGCCGCGGTCAGCTTCGACATGTCCGAGTACGAGCTGCTCAACGCCCTGCTGCACGGCAAGACCCTGTGCGTGCCCGCCGCGGACGTCCGGGTGGACCCCGCCGAGCTGGCGCGCTGGCTGGACCGGGAGCGGATCACGGAGTTCTTCGCCCCCAACGTGGTGATCGCCGCCGTCTACGAGGCCGCCACCGCGCAGGGCCTGGAACTCACCGCCCTGCGCCACGTCCTCCAGGCCGGCGAGGCCCTCCAGCTGACCGCGCAGGTGCGCCGGTTCCACGCCGACCGGCCGTGGCTGCGGCTGCACAACCAGTACGGACCCTCCGAGACCCACGTGGCCACCGCCGCGACCCTGCCCGAGGACATCGCCGCATGGCCCGCCGCGGCGCCGCTGGGCCGCCCCGTCGCCAACACCCGCACCTACGTCCTGGACGACCGGCGCCGCCCGGTCCCGGTGGGCGTGGCCGCGGAGCTCTACCTCGCGGGGACCTGCCTGGCCCAGGGGTACCTGGGCCGGCCCGACCTCACCGCGGAGCGCTTCGTCGAGGACCCCTTCGGGGCCCCGGGCGAGCGCATGTACCGCACCGGAGACCTGGCCCGCTGGCTGCCGGACGGCACGCTGGAGTACCTCGGCCGCGCCGACGACCAGGTCAAGGTGCGCGGCTTCCGGATCGAACCGGGCGAGATCGCGGGTGCCCTGCACGCGCACCCCGCCGTGCACAGCGCCGTCGTCGTCCCCCGGGCCTCGGGGGAGACCACCACCCTGGTCGCCTACGCCCGCCCCACTCCCCAGTGGCTCGACGGGGCGGCCCGGGAGCAGGACGCCGTCCACCTCGACCGGTGGCGGCGCACCTTCGACGAGCGGTACGCCGGCTCCACGGCCGTCGACCCCGCGCCGCCCGCGGCCGGCGGGCCGCCGAGCGCGCTCGCCCGCGCCGTCGAGGAGCTGCGGCCCAAGCGCCTGCTGGAGATCGGCTGCGGCGCCGGCGACCTGCTGCGGCACTACGCCGAGGAATGCGAGACGGTGCACGTCGTCGACGCCAGCGCACCGGCCCTCGACGCCGTCCGTCGACTCGCGGAGCGCCGTGGCTGGACCCACGTGTCCCTCGTCCACGGTGACGCCCTGAGCGTCACCGAACCCTCGAACGGCCCGCTCGCCGGGGCCCGGTTCGACACGATCGTCCTCGACTCGGTGGTGCGCTACTTCCCCAACCTCCCCTACCTGGAGGAGACGCTCGCGCGCCTGCTGCCGCTGCTGGAGGAGGGCGGGCGCATCCTGATCGGCGGCGTCGGCAACCTCGACCTGTTCCCGGCGCGGCTGTGCGCCGCCGAGCTGGCCGACGCCACCGCGGGCACCACCGTCGGGGCACTGCGGGCCCGGGTGCAGGACCGCCGCCGGGTGGAGTCCGAACTCCTGCTGAGCCCCGGCTGGTTCGCCGCCCTCACCGAGCGGTTCCCCGAGCTCGGCGCCGTCGACCTGCCGCTGCGGCGCGGCGCCGGCGACGGCGAGGAGCTCGCCCACACCTTCGACGCGCTGCTCACCAAGGGCGCCACCGCCACCGCCCCGGACCCCGGCCACCCCTGGCTGGAGGCCGACGGCCCGGCCGCGCTGCGCGCGCTGCTCGCCGGCGGCGCGGGCGCGCTCCCCGAGCGGTTCGGGGTCAGCGGCCTGACCGACCCCCGGGTCGCCGACGACGTCCGCCTCCAGGAGGACCTGGCCCGCTGGCCCGCCACCCGCGAGGTCCCCCCGCCGGCGCACGGCGCGGGACCGTCCGCACGGGCCGCCGAAGGGATGCGCGAACTCGAAGACGTCCTGAGGTACGCCGAATCCCTCGGCTACCGGGTGGCCGCCACCTGGTCCCAGGACCGGCCCGAGGGCCTGGACCTGGTGTTCGGCCGGGGCGAACTGCCCCGGGTGCGGGCGCGATCCCCCTACCGCGCGACCCAGCAGGCGAGCTCCCCGCAGCTCGGCCTGCTCGGCCCCGCCATGGCACGCATGCTGAAGGAACACCTCGCCGGCTCGCTGCCCGAGTACATGGTCCCCAGCGCCTTCGTGATCCTCGAAGAGCTGCCCCTGACCTCCAACGGCAAGGTGGACAAGCGGGCGTTGCCCGCACCCGGCGACGACGACGTGGCCAAGGGCGAGTACGTCGAGCCGCGCACCGACATCGAACGGACCCTGTGCCGGATCGTCGGCGAACTCCTCGGGGTAGGCCGCGTGGGCCTGCGGGACAGCTTCTTCGACCTGGGCGGGCACTCCCTGCTGGCCACCCGGCTCACCCTGCGCGTGAAGCAGGAGACGGGCGCCGAACTCCCGCTCAAGCTCGTCTTCACCGGCGCCACGCTGGAGCAACTGGCCGCCGCCGTCGCGCGGTCCGCCGCGGACCGGTCCGCGGCGGGCGAGGACGGAAGCGGCCGGGCGCGGACCGCGCCCCCGCTGGTCCCGGTGGACGGCTCCACGGCAGTCGGGGCGCGGGCCCCGCTGGCCCTGCAACAGCGGGACCTGTGGTTCCTGAACCGCCCCGGCCACCTCGCCGAGGCCCACGACAACGTCCAGCTCGCCTTCCGCATCGACGGCCCGCTCGACCACGGTGCCTTCACGAGCGCCGTCCGGGCCCTGGTCGAACGGCACCCGATCCTGCGCACCGGCTACACGGAGCACGAGGGGGTCTGGACCCAGCAGGTCCACGCGGCGGCCGGGTTCACCGTGCCGGTGCTGGCGGCCGGGGACGAGGAGGAGGCCGAGACCTGGGCGGCGGCGGAACGGCTGCGCCCGTTCGTACCCGGCGCCCCGGTCGCCCTGCGGGCGCACCTGATCGCGCTGTCGGAGCACGCGCACGTCGCCGTACTCACCCGGCCGTGGGGCGTATTCGACGGTTGGTCGGTGAATGTGGTCCTGGCCGAGTTGATGGATTCCTACCAGCAATTGCTCGGCGGCCGGGAGCCGCGGCGGGCCGCCCCGACGCTGTCGTACGCCGATTTCGCTCACTGGCAGCAATCGGCCGTTGACGCTGCGGAGTTGGAACGGCAGCGGGAATACTGGCGCGGCCGCCTGGCCGGGCTGCCCGCCGCCACCGCCCTGCGCACCGACTACCCGCGCGGCCCGGTGAAGACGTACCAGGGTTCCTCGGTCCCGGTCCGCGTCCCGGCGGGCACGGCCGACGGGCTTCGGCGGCTGGGCCGCGAGCGCGGCGCCACGCTCTACATGGGCCTGCTGTCGGCGTACGCCGTCCTGCTCGGCGGGCGCACCGAGGAGCGCGAACTGGCCATCGGAACGGCGGTCGCCAACCGACCCGGTCCCGAACTGGAACAGGTCGTCGGCTACTTCACCAACACGTTGGTGATGCGGCTGGACGTGGACCCGCAGCGCTCCTTCACCGAGCTGCTCGCCGACGCGGGGGAGGCCACCGCCGACGCCCACAACCACCTTGACCTGCCCTTTTCTGATCTGGTGCGCTCCCTGATCGGGGAAGTGGACCCGGCGCACTCCCCGTTGTTCCAGGTGATGTTCAACCTGTTGCCCGCCCCCGCCGGGGACCCCGCCGCCGCCCAGGACGGGCCGGGGACGGAGCCCGGCGGGCTCGCCGTCCGGTACCTGCCGGCCCGGCCGGGCACCACGAAGTTCGACCTCAACCTGGTGCTCCAGGACGCCGGCGGCGCCCTGGAGGGCTACCTGGAATACAGCACGGACCTGTTCGCCCGGGGGACCGCGGAGCGGTTGGCCCGGGGGTACGAGCGGCTGCTGGACGCGATCGCGGCGTCCCCCGACACCGCCCTGGAGGCGCTGCGGGAGGCCGCCGCCCGGTCCTGACGTACGGCACGTGAGTAGATTTTCGGCCACCCCCGATGCGGGGGTGGCCGAAAGTCGTTGGGTGAAAGCCGGAAGGATTGGCTCCGGACAAAGCGGTCAGAGGAAGATCATTCTCTGATCGTTTTTCGTTGCACCCCGACGATCACTCCTCTAGGCTCCAAGCAGTCGAGTCCGATGTTGACTCGGTGCGGGTCCGCGAACTGGGACCCGGAGCTACGGGGTGACGGAATCGGCATTCATGCCGACGGGCTTTTCGGGGGATCACAGTGAAGCTGTGCGGTATTTCGGCGGGGACAGGCCCCGATTTCTGTCCAGTGGCGTAGCAGCCAGCGACTTTCCCATAGGTGACGCCATCGGCAACGGCCGGTAGGTGCTCTATGGTCATGCCTTTTGTCATGCAGGAGTTTCCTCCTGTCCATTTCGCCGGTTTCGCCCTGTCGGGCACCGGCAGAATTCAACGCCCTTTGTCGGACCCACAGGAAATGCGTGGGGATCATAGGGTCGTGCCGGAATTCATCATCAGCGGTTCGCCTGCCCCACTCCGGTCAGGCCAGCGAAAGGGAGAGTTGGGTCAGTGAGCAGCCCCGAGGGTCCGATGGTGAACGACACGGATGTCGCGATCATCGGCATGGCCGGGCGTTTCCCCGGCGCCGACGATCTCGATTCCTTCTGGCAGCTGCTGAGCGAGGGCCGCGAGGGAGTCACCCGTTTCAGCCGCGAGGAGCTCGCCGCCGCCGGAGTGCCCCGCCGCCTGCTGGACGACCCGGACTACGTCCCGGCCCACGGCGTGCTCCCCGACGTCGACCTCTTCGACACCGGGTACTTCGAATTCACGCCGGCGGAAGCCGAGTTCACCGACCCCCAGCACCGGATCCTGCTGACCGCCGGACACGCCGCGCTGGAGCACGCGGGCTACGACCCCGCCCGCCACGACGGGCTGATCAGCGTCTATGCGGGCGCGGCCATCAACACGTACCTGCAACAGCAGGTCCTGCCCCACGTCGACCAGACCACCACCTCGAACCACTTCGCCGTGATGGTCGGCAACGACAAGGACTTCCTCGCCACCCGGCTGGCGTACAAGCTCGACCTCAAGGGCCCCGCCTACACCGTCCAGACGGCCTGCTCCACCTCGCTCGTCGCCATCCACCTGGCCTGCCAGGGCCTCATCAACGGCGAATGCGACATGGCGCTGGCGGGCGGCGTCACCATCAAGCTCCCCCAGGAGAAGGGCTACCTCTACGAAGAGGGCGCGATCCTCTCCCAGGACGGGCACGTGCGCACCTTCGACGCCGACGCCAGCGGCACCGTCCTCGGCAACGGCGTCGGCGTCCTCGTCCTCAAGCTGCTCAGCGACGCCATCGCCGACCGCGACACCATCCACGCCGTCATCAAGGGCACCGCCACCAACAACGACGGCTCCGGCAAGGTCAGTTACGCCGCACCCGGCGCCGCCGGACAGAGCGCCGTCATCCGCGAGGCGCACGCCGTCTCCGGCGTCGACCCGCGCTCCATCAGCCACCTGGAAGCCCACGGCACCGCCACCCGGCTCGGCGACCCCGTCGAGGTCTCCGCCCTGACCAGGGCGTTCCGCGCCGGCACCACCGACACCGGCTTCTGCGCCATCGGCTCGGTCAAGTCCAACCTCGGCCACCTCGACGCGGCCGCCGGCGTCGCCGGCGTGATCAAGACCGCGCTGATGATGCGCCACCGGACCCTGGTGCCCACGCTGAACTACCGCACGCCCAACCCGGCCATCGACTTCGCGTCCGGCCCCTTCACGGTCGCCACCGAGACCCGGCCCTGGACCGGCGACGGCCCGCTGCGCGCCGGGGTCAGCTCCTTCGGCATCGGCGGCACCAACGCGCACGCCGTGCTGCAGGAGGCCCCGGCCGTCACCACCGGCGCCCCCTCGCGCCCCGGCCAGGTCCTGGTCCTCTCCGCCCGCACCGCCACCGCGCTGCGCACCGCCGCCGATCGGCTCGCGCGGCACCTGGACGACGGAGCCGGCGCCGGCGACACCGGCACGGACGGCCCCGGCGAGGAGCGGGCCGCCGCGGCCCTGCTCGCGGACACCGCCTACACCCTGGCCGTGGGCCGCCGCGCCCACGAGTTCCGCCTCGCCGTCCACGGCGCCGACCGCGCCGCGCTGGCCGAGGCCCTGCGCGCCGCCACCGTCCCGACCGGCCACGGCGCCACCGAGATCTCCTTCGCCTTCACCGAGCACGTCCCGGGCGCCGAGGCGCTCGCGGCCGAGTGGGCCGCCGCCGAACCGGCCTTCGCCGCGCACCACGCCGCCGCCCTGGCCGCGGGCGCCGCCGAACAGGGGGAGCGCGGGCTGGCCTTCGCCCTCCAGTACGCCCTCGGCCGGCTCTGGCTCGACTGGGGCGTGCGTCCCGTCGCCGTCCACGGCGACGGCCTCGCGGCCCGGGTGGCCGCCTGCGTGACCGGCGCCCTGGACCTGGCCGACGGCTTCGCCCCGCAGACCCCCACCACCCGGGCGGCGGGCGGCTCCGGCATCGCGCTGCGCAGCGCCCAGGAAGAGGTCCGCGGCCTCGTACTCGGCGTCTCCGACGGCCCCTGGCAGGGCGTCGCCCGCGCCTGGCAGGCCGGGGCCGACGTCGACTGGACGGCCTGGTTCGACGGCGAGGAGCGCGGCCGCGTGCCGCTGCCCACCTACCCCTTCGAGGGTCGGCGCTGCTGGATGACCGCTCCCGCGGCCGCCGCGGAAGCTGCCACGGACCACGAAGGCCGCGGCCCGCACCCGCTGCTGGACGAGAACGTCTCCACCCTGGACACCCTGGCCTGGCGCAGCTCCCGCTCCGGCGAGGAGTTCTACCTCGCGGACCACCGCGTCGCCGGCGCCCCCGTCATGCCGGCCGTGGGCCACCTGGAGCTGGCACGCGCCGCGGGCGAACTCGCCTTCGACGGCCCGGTGCGACTGCGCGACGTCTCCTTCGAGCAACTGCTCTCCTACGCCGAGGGCCCGCGGACCGCCCTGGTCTCGCTGTGGCAGGAGCAGGAGCAGGAGCAGGAGCAGGAGCAGGAGCAGGAGCAGGAGCAGGACGCGACGGCGTACGATGTGACGGACTCGGTCGACCCGGTCCGCTTCGAGATCGCCGAGGACGACCGCGTCCACGCCGCGGGAACCGTCCTGCCCGGCGCGCCCGCCCCGGCCGGCCCCTACGACCTCGCCGCGGCGGCGGACCGCTGCGCCGAGGCCGTCTCCCACGACGACTGCTACGCCCTGCTGCGCGAGCGCGGCCTCGACTACGGCCCCCGCATGCGGGCCCTGGCCGAGGTGGCCCTCGGCGACGGCGAGGCCCTCGCCATGCTCGAACTGCCCGAGGGCGCGGCCCTGGACGGCGCCCTCCTGAACCCGGCCCTGTTGGACGGCGCCCTGCACGCCCTCGTGGTGCTGCTCTCCCGCGCCTACGGCGACGCCGCCGACGGCTTCCTGCCGCTCGCCCTCGACGAACTGACCGTCCACGCGCCGGTCGACGGAGCCTGCTGGGCCCACGTCGAAGCCGGCCGCACCGGCGAGCGGTCCGCCGTCGCCGACCTGAGCCTGCTCGACTCCGACGGCCGGGTGCTGGCCCGCCTGGCCGGGCTCACCGTCCGCGTCCTGAAGGACGGCGCGAGCCCCGCCGAGCCCACCGCGGAGCTGCTGGTGCGCCACTGGGTCGACGCCCCCGCCGAGCCGGCCGGCCACCGTCCCCGCACGGCCCTCGTCGTGGCCGACGAAGAGGCCCGCCGCACCGAACTGGACGCCCTGCTGCGCTCCCTGGGCGCCGAACAGGTCACCACCGACGGCGCCCTCGACACCGCCCCGGACACCGTCGTCGTGGACGAGCCCACCGCCGGCCAGGCCCTGGACCTGGTCCGCGAGCTGCTCCGCGGCCGGCCCGCGACCCCGGTACGGGTCCTGCTGGTGCACCGCCACGAGCCGGCCGGGGCCCGCCCCGAGCGCGCCGCGCTGGCCGCCTTCGCCCGTACCGTGCGGGCCGAGAACCCGCTGCTCGCGGTGCAGGCCGTGGGCCTGGCCGCGGACGCGGACGAGGCCGCGGCGCTCGCCGCCGAACTCGCCGGCCCGGGCCGCGACGCCGAGGTGCTGCACACCGCCGGCGCCCGCCGCGTCCCCGCGTTCCGACCCGCCCCGGCCACCGAGCCGGTCCCCGTTCGCGACGGCGGCCACTACCTGGTCACCGGCGGCGCGGGCGGCCTCGGCCGGATCGTCGCCGACTGGCTGACCGCCGGCGCCGACTGCCGCGTGGTCCTCCTGGGCCGCAGCGAGGAGCCCGCCACCGCACCCGCCGACGCGCGCGTGACGTACCTCAGCGCCGACGTGTCCGACCCCGAGGAGCTGGCCGACCGGCTGGCGCGGGCCCGTACGCTCCACGGCCCCTTCCACGGCGTCGTGCACGCCGCCGGCATCCTGCGGGACGGCTTCGCCCTGACCAAGTCCGCCGAGGACCTGGAAGCCGTACTGGCCCCCAAGGTGGCCGGGCTGCGCGCCCTGGAGGCCGCCACGGCCGAGGACCCGCTCGACTTCTTCGTCGCCTTCTCCTCGATCGCCGCGCACATCGGCTCCGCCGGACAGAGCGACTACGCCTACGCCAACGCCTACATGGAGGCCCACGCCGAGCGCGACGGCCGCACGACCGCGATCGCCTGGCCCATGTGGGCCGAGGGCGGCATGCGCCAGAGCGCCGAGGCGGCGGCCGACATCGCCGCCGCCACCGGCTTCGCGGTCCTGCCCACCGCGGCGGGCCTGGACCTGCTGGAGCGGGCCCTGGCCACCTCGGGCGCGGTGGTCGCCGGCTACGGGGACACCGCGCGGATCACCGCCGTGCTCGGCGCTCCGGCCGCCGCCCCCGCCGCCGAAAACGGCGCCGCCGACGCGGAAGTCGACGGCGCCGAGCACGGCGAGGGCCCGGCCCCGCGCGAGGCCGCCCTGGCGATGCTGCGCGAGCTGATCGCGGCCGAGACCGGGCTGGTGGCGACCGAGGTCGCCGAGGACGCGCCGTTCGACCGCTACGGCATCGACTCCCTGATGATCACCAAGCTCAACCGCGAGCTGGACCGTCGCATCCAGGGGCTGTCCAAGACCCTCTTCTTCGAGTACGCCACCCTCGGCGAGCTCGCCGACCACTTCGCCGAGCACCACCGGGCCGAACTGCTCGCCGCGCACGCCGGTCGCTCCGCCTCCACGGCCGCCGCCGTTGCCCGCCCGGCCGCCGCCGCCAGGCCCGCCCGCACCCGCCCGGGCCGTACCTCCCGCGCCGCCCGCACCCTCGACCCGGCCGTCACCGCGCACGACGCGACGGCCGCGACCGACGCGGACGACGAGGCCATCGCCGTCATCGGCCTGGCCGGCCGCTACCCGATGGCGGACGGCCTCGACGAGTTCTGGACCAACCTGCTCGACGGCCGGGACTGCATCACCGAGATCCCCGAGGACCGCTGGGACCGCGACCGCTGGTACCACCCGGACCCCGCCAACACCGGTACCGCGCACACCCGTTGGGGTGGATTCCTGCGCGACGTGGACCGCTTCGACCCGCTGTTCTTCGGCATCTCCCCGCGCCAGGCGGAGCTGATGGACCCGCAGGAGCGGCTCTTCCTCCAGAACTCCTGGCACGTCCTGGAGGACGCCGGCTACCGCCGCGCCGACCTGTCCGGCGCCCCCGTCGGCGTCTACGTCGGCGTGATGTACGGCGAGTACCAGTTCCACGGCGCCGTGGACGTACTGCGCGGTGGCCGCCCGCTCACCGGCTCCTCCTTCGCGACCATCGCCAACCGGGTCAGCTACGCGCTGGGCCTGTCCGGCCCGAGCCTGGCGCTCGACACCATGTGCTCCTCCTCGCTCACCGCGATCCACCTGGCCTGCGAGAGCCTGCGCCGCGGCGAGAGCGAGCTGGCGATCGCCGGCGGCGTCAACGTCTCGGTCCACCCGTACAAGTACGCCTTCCTCAGCCAGGGCCGGTTCCCCTCCTCCGACGGCCGCTGCCGCGCCTTCGGGGCGGGCGGGGACGGCTACGTACCCGGCGAGGGCGTCGGCGCCGTCCTCCTCAAGCCCTACCGCCGGGCGCTGGCCGACGGCGACCGCATCCACGGCGTCATCCTCGGCAGCGCCGTCAACCACGGCGGGAAGACCAACGGCTACACCGTGCCCAACCCCCGCGCCCAGCAGCGCGTCGTCACCGCCGCCCTGACCCAGGCCGGTGTGGACCCGCGGGAGATCGGCTACGTCGAGGCGCACGGCACCGGAACCGCCCTCGGCGACCCGATCGAGCTGACCGGCCTCACCGCCGCCTACCGCGCGGCCGACGGCACCGCAACGGCCCCCGGCCACTGGCCGATCGGCTCGGTCAAGACCAACGTCGGGCACCTGGAGTCCGCCGCCGGCATGGCCGGACTCACCAAGGTGCTGCTCCAGTTCGCCCACGACACGCGGGTGCCCTCGCTGCACGCCGTCGAGCTCAACCCGAACATCGACTTCGACCGCTCCCCGTTCCGGGTCCAGCGCACCGCCGAAGCCTGGCCCGCCGGGGACCGCCCCCGCCTGGCCGGCCTCAGCTCCTTCGGCGCGGGCGGCGCCAACGCCCACCTCGTGCTGCGCGACGCCCCCGAGCCCGCCCCGGCCGCCGCCGCGCCCGCCGCCGAGCAGAGCGTCGAGGAGCCCGTGCTCTTCCTGCTCTCCGCCCGCGACGAGGAGCGGCTGCGCGCCTACGCCGACACGGCCGCGCGGTTCCTCGAAACCGAGCGGGTCCCGCTCGCCGACCTCTGCTTCACCACCCAGGTCGGCCGCGAGGCCATGGCGGTCCGCCTCGCGGTCCTCTCCACCGACGGCGCCGACATCGTCGCCGCCCTGCGCCGCTACGCCGCGGGCGGCCCCCTGCCCGGGACCACCGGCGCCACCGGGTCCGAGCAGGACGGTCCGCTCGCCGCGGCCGCCCTGCGCTGGCTCACCGGCGCCGAGGTGGACTGGGCCGCCGAGCACGCGGAACGCCCCGGCCCGACCCCGCGCCGCACCGGCGCCCCGCTCTACCCCTTCGCCGACGAGCGCTACTGGATCCCGCTCGACCCCGACGCGCACGCGGAGACGGCCGCCCTGCACCCGCTGGTCGACGCCAACGAGTCCACCGTGGCCGAGGCCAGGTTCCGCAAGACCCTGCGCGCCGACGACGCCCTGCTGCGCGACCACGTGATCGAGGGACGCCCGCTCCTCGCGGGCGCCGCGACGCTGGAGTTCGTACGGACCGCCGCCGCGCTCGCCGAACCGGGCGTGCGGCACACCCTGCGCGAGGTCGTCTGGGGCCGGGCCGTCGAACTGCCCGGCGACGCCGCCGAACTGGCGCTGTACGCCGCCTTCCGGGCCGACGGGGACCGGCTGGCCTTCGAGGTCTTCTCCCGTACCGGGGACGCCCGCACCACCCACGTCCAGGGCATCGCCGCCCCCGCGGCACCCGTCGAGCCCGGCGCCGCCGAGATCGAGGCCCTGAGCGCTCGACTGACCCCGGTGCGCGAGCGGGACGGCGCCTACGCCGACTACGCCGCCGCGGGATTCCACTACGGCCCGTCCTTCCAGGTGATCGACGAGGTCCGTACCGGACCGGGGGAGGCCCTGCTCCGGTTGAGCGCCGACCCCGCCGCGCCCGGCACCGAACTGCCCCCGGCGCTGCTCGACGGAGCCCTGCGGGCCTGCCACTGGGCGGGCCGCACCGAGTCCCCGCGCCCCGGCGCACTGGACGTCCCCTTCAGCCTCGGCGCGCTGGAGGCGTACGCCCCGCTGCCCGCCGTGTGCTTCGCGCACGCCCGCCTGATCGGCGAGAGCGCCGGCATCCGCCGCTTCGAGGTGACCGTCCACGACGAGCAGGGCCGCGTACTGGCCCGCGTACGGGACTTCGCGGGCCGCACCCCGACGGCGGCGGCCACCTCGCCCGCCACCCCGGTCGTGGCGGCGGCTCCCGCCGCTGACGACGCCACCGCCACGGGCGAAGCCCGGTTCTACGAGCCGTACTGGCGCCCCGCCGCCGAACCCGCGGCGGCGGACGCCGCGGCACTGCCCGCCACCCTCGCCGTGCTGGGCGAGGACGCCGCCCTGGTGGACGCCCTGGCCGCGACCGGCGCCTGGCGCCGGGTGGTCGCCGTACCCGAGCTGGGGCAGGCGCGCACGGACCGGCTCGCCGGACTCGCCGACGAGCACGGCCTCGACCTCGCCCTGGTGCGGGACCCGGCCTCCGCGGACGGCCCCGGTGCGGCCCCCGACGAGCTGGAAGGGCTCTGCTTCGAGGTCCTCGGCCTGCTGACCGCGACCGCCGCGGGCACGCTGCCCGGCCGCGTCCGGTGCCTGCTGGCCCACCCGCAGGACGCCGGTGCGGACCGCCCCGAACAGGCCGCACTGGCCGGCTTCGCCCGGTCCACCGGCCCGATCACCTCCCGCTTCGAACTGCTCACCCTGGGCCTGCCGCACGACCTGGACCCGGCCGGCCGGGCCGTCGCCGTCGCCGTCGAGCTGCGCGCCGCCCCGCGCGCCGCCGGCCTGGAGGTGCGCCGCACCACCACCGGCGGGCGCGAGGTGCGCGCCCTGCGGCAGGCCGTCGCCACCGCGACCGCCACCGCGACGCCCCTGCGCGAGCACGGCGTCTACGTGATCACCGGCGGCAACGGCGCGATCGGCCGGCTGCTGGCCGAGCACCTCGCCCGTACCTGCCGGGCCAAGCTCGTGCTCGTCGGCCGCTCCGAGCCCGACGCCGGAGCCACCGCCTGGCAGCACGGCCTCACCGCCCTCGGCGCCGAGGTCCTGGCGCTGAGCGCCGACGTGGCCGACGCCGCCGCACTCGGCGCCGCCCTCGCGACGGCCCGGGAGCGCTTCGGCGCCCCGCACGGGGTGTTCCACCTCGCGGGCGTCGCCGACGACGGCCGGGCCACCGACGGCGACCGCGACCGCTTCGCCCGGGTGCTGGCCGCCAAGACCCGCGGCCTGGTCCACCTGGACCGGCTGACCCGGGACGACGCCCTCGACCTGTTCGTGGTCTTCTCCTCCGTCTCCTCCCTGGTCGGCGACTTCGGCGCGGCCAGCTACGCCACCGCGAATCGTTTCGCCGACCTCTACACCGTGCTCCGCGACTCCTGGGCCGCCCAGGGCGCGCGCCACGGCCGGAGCCTGTCCCTCGGCTGGCCGCTGTGGTCGGTCGGCGGGGTCGACGGCCTGGTCAACCCGGCCGAACTGGCCGCGTACACGCGGCGCAGCGGGATGCGGGCGCTCACGGCCGAGCAGGGCCTGGCGGCGTTCACCGGCTCCTTCGCCGTCCCGGCGCCGTGGCTGGTCCCGGCCTGGGGCGAGCCCGCGGCCCTGGACGCGGCGCTGGTGGAACCGGCCGGCGCGACCGGGACCGCCCACCGGCCCGCACCGCACACCGCCCCGCTGCCCGTCACCGCGGTCGCCGACGTGCGCGCCCGCCTCGTGGAGCACCTGAGCGAGGTCCTGTCCGAGGTGCTCGGGCTGCGCGCGGGCCGGCTCGACAGCCGCGTCCCGCTGGACGACTACGGGCTGGACTCGGTCCTGGTGATGGAGTCCAACAGGCTGCTCGGCAAGGACTTCCCGGGCCTGCGCGGCACGGTGTTCTTCGAGTGCCGCACGGTCGAGGAGCTGGCGGCGCACGTCCTGGCCGAGCACCCGGACGCGGTCGCGCGACTGTTCCCCGCCCCCGCCCCCGCCCCCACCACCACCCAGGCCCCCGCGGTCGTCGCGGCCCCCGCCCCCGTGCGGTCCGCCGCGGCCCCGGCCACGGACCCGGCAGGGGACGAGCCCATCGCCGTCATCGGCATCAGCGGGCGCTACCCGCAGGCCCGCGACCTGGACGAGTTCTGGCAGAACCTGGCCGACGGCCGGGACTGCGTGAGCGAGGTCCCCGCCGACCGCTGGGACGCCGACGCCCTCTTCGACGCGGACCCGACCACCCCGGGCCGCAGCTACAGCCGGTGGGGCGGCTTCCTGTCCGACGTCGCCTCCTTCGACTCGCTGTTCTTCCAGATCTCGCCGATGCAGGCCCGCACCATGGACCCGCAGGAGCGGCTGTTCCTGGAGACCGCCTGGTCGGCGCTGGAGGACGCGGGCTACCCGCCCGCGCGCCTGCCCGCCCCCCGCTTCGGCGGCCAGGGCCACGACGTCGGCGTGTTCGTCGGCGTGATGTGGAACGACTACGCGGTCCTCGCGGCCGCCGAGTCCGCGCGCGGCAACCACCAGGTGGTACTGGCCAACCGCTCGTCGATCGCCAACCAGGTCTCCTACTTCGGGGACTTCCGCGGCCCGAGCGTGGTCGTGGACACCGCCTGCTCGGCCTCCCTGGTCGCCGTGCACCAGGCGTGCGAGAGCATCCGCCGGGGCGAGGTCGGCTACGCCGTAGCGGGCGGGGTCAACGTCGCCGTGCACCCGGACAAGTACGTCCACCTCAGCCGCAAGACGATGCTCGCCGCCGACGGTCGCTGCCGCGCCTTCGGCGCGGGGGGCAGCGGATACGTGCCCGGTGAGGGCGTCGGAGCGGTCGTGCTCAAGCGGCTGTCCGACGCGGTCCGCGACGGCGACACGGTGCACGCCGTGATCCGCTCGACCGCCGTCAACCACGGCGGCCGCACCAGCGGCTACACCGTCCCCAACCCGCACGCCCAGCAGGCCCTCGTGGAGCAGGCGCTCGCCGCGGCCGACATCAGCGCCCGCACCATCGGCGTGCTGGAGGCGCACGGCACCGGCACCGCGCTCGGCGACCCGATCGAGCACACCGCGCTGGCCCAGGCCTACGGCAAGCACACCGCCGACACCGGATTCTGCGCGCTGGGCTCGGTGAAGTCCTCCATCGGCCACCTGGAGGGCGCGGCGGGCATCGCCGGCCTCACCAAGGCGGTGCTCCAGCTGCGCCACGCCACCCTGTTGCCCACGCTGCACGCCGAGGAGACCAACCCGGTGATCGACTTCACCGGCTCCCCCTTCACCGTCCAGCGCGAGAGCGCCCCCTGGCCGCGGCCGCTGGCCGAGGACGGCAGCCCGCTGCCCCGCCGGGCCGCCGTCAGCTCCTTCGGCGCGGGCGGCACCAACGCGCACGTCATCGTCGAGGAGTACCTGGCGCCCGAGCCCGCCCCGCAGACCGTCGAGACGCCCGAACTGATCGTCCTGTCCGCCCGCGACCCGCAGCGCCTGACCGCCTACGCGGCCGAACTGGGCCGCGTCCTGACCGCACGGGCCGCCCGCACGGACGGCGCCCCCGTCCGCCTCGCCGACGTCGCCCACACCCTGCGGGTCGGCCGCGAACCGATGGCCGAGCGCCTGGCGTTCGTCGCCGCCGACCTCACCGACGCGGCCGAGCGGCTCACCGCCATCGGACGCGGCGAACAGGGCCAGTGGTTGCACCGGGGGCAGGTCCGCCCGCACCCGATGCTGGAGGACCTGCTGGCGGCCCGGACCGGAGGCGAGGACTTCCTGGCCGCCCAGGTCCGCGCCGGCCAGGACGACATGATCGCCCGGCTGTGGGTGTCCGGCATCACCGTCGACTGGAACCTGGTCCACCGCCTGCGGCCCGCGACCCGGCGCACGGTGTCCCTGCCCACGTACCCCTTCGAGCGGGTACGCCACTGGATCGACCTCACCGGCTCCGCCACCGCGGCCGCCGTGAGCGCCGCCCCGACCCCGTCCGTCACCGCCCCGGCGGCCACCGCGCCGCTGTGGCACCGGACCCTGACGGCGGACGCCCCGGTGCTGCGCGACCACGTCGTCGACGGCCGCCCGGTCCTGCCGGGCGTCGGCCACCTCGACCTGGTCGCCGAGGCCGCCGGCGGCGCCGGTATCGGGCGGGCCTTCACGGACGTCCGCTGGATCGCCCCGCTCGCCGTGACCGGCGGCGCGGAGCGGGCCGCCGTCCGCTTCGACGCCGAGGGCTACCAGGTGCTCGGCGGCGACGACGCCCTGCGCTCGCGCGGCCGGCTCACCGAGGCCGCACCCGCCCCGGAGCCCCTGGACACCGAGGAGCTGCGGGCCCGCATGGAGACCGGTCCCGGACAGGACGCGTTCTACGCCCTGCTGCTGGGCCAGGGCCTGCCCTACGGCCCGTTCTACCGCCGCGTGGAGCAGGTGTGGACGGGCGGGGACGAGGTCCTCGGCCGGCTCGGCCGGAGCGTCGACGACGGCGCCCACGCGCTGCACCCCGGCGTCCTGGACGCCGCCCTGCACACCTACGCCGCCCTGCTGGCGCGGCGCCGCGGGGCGCAGGCCCGGCCGATGCTGCCCTTCGCGGCCGACCGCGTCGACGTCTTCGGCCCGGTGCCGGACCACGGCTGGTCGTACGTGCGGGAAACCGGCACCGACCGCTGCGACGTCTGGGTCCTGGACGGGACGGGCGAGGTCCGGGTCCGCTTCACCGGCCTGACCTACCGCCAGGCGAAGGCGCCGACCGTCGTCGCCCACCGACCCGTCTGGATCCCCCGCGCGGCCGAGGAGGGCGCCGCGCCCGCCCGCAGCGTGCTGCTGGTCGGCAGCGCCCTCGACGCCGAACCGGCGGCCGGGATCGCCCGCGCCCACCGCGGCGCCGAACTGACCCGCCTGGAGATCGGCCCCGGCGGCCTGGCGGAGGCGGAGCTGGACCGGGTCCTGACCGGCCCGGGCGCACCCGACCTGGTCTACTTCCTCGGTACGGGCACGGACACCGTGCCGGGCGCCCCCGTCGGCGCCGCCGCGCTGCACGACGTCAACGAGCGCGGACCGATCTCGCTGTACCGCCTGGTCCGCGCGCTGGACCGGCACGGTCTGCTCGAAGCGGAGCTCCGGCTGAAGGTCGTCACCCACGACGTCCACCCGCTGGAGCCCGGGGACGACTCCGCCCCCTGGTCGGCCGGACTGGCCGGTCTGGCGACCGTGGTCGCCAAGGAGTACCCGGCCCTGAAGGTCGCCCTCGTCGACGTCCGCGCCGCCGAGGCCGCCGACTCGGCCGCCCTGGTGGCCGCGGAACCGTTCCCCGCGCGCACCACCGCCGTCTCCCTGCGGGCCGGCGTACGACGGGTCCGCGTCCTGGAGCAGGTCGAACTGCCGGCGTCCACCGGCCGGTTCCGCGCCGGCGGCGTGTACCTCGTCATCGGCGGCCTGGGCGCCGTCGGCCGGGACACCTGCCGGTACCTGGCCACGACCTACCGGGCCAAGCTCGTGATCATCGGCCGGTCCCCGCTCGACGCGGCGCGCCAGCAGGTGCTCGACGGGCTGGAAACGGCCGGGGCCCAGGTGCGCTACCTGCCGCTCGACGCCACCGACCCGGCGGCGCTCGCCGAGGCCGTCGCCCTGGCCAAGCGCGAGTTCGGCGCCCTGCACGGCGTCGTCAACGCGGCGATGGTGCTGGTCAACCAGGTCGTACGGGAACTCCCCGAGGCCGAGCTGCGCGCGGCCCTGACCTCCAAGACCGACACCACCGTCAGCCTGCTGGACGCGCTCCGCGGGGAGTCCCTGGACTTCGTGCTCTTCTACTCCTCCGGGGTCGCCTTCGAGGGCAACCACGGACAGGCGGGCTACGCGGCCGGCTGCACCTTCGCCGACGCCTACGCCCTGCACGCCGCCCGCACCCTGCCCTTCCCGGTCCGGGTGCTCAACCTGGGCTACTGGAACGCGGGCGGGGACGCGGAGCGCGAGCGGGTGCTGCGGCGCTTCGAGGCGGCCGGGATCCGGCCGTTCACCGCGGAGCGCGGCATGGCCGTGGTCGAGCGGACCCTGGGCGCCGAACTGCCCCAGCTGCTCGCCCTCGACGCCGACCAGCACATCCTGGACAACCTGGGCGTGGTCGCGGACCGCACGCTGACCGTGCACCCCGCGGGCCCCGGTCCGGCCGCGGCGCCCGAGGTCGGTTTCGCCGCCGACCCCGCGCGGGACGGTGAACTGCGGTCCTACCAGCTCGCGGTGGCCGAGGCGGAGGAGCTCGCGCACCGCCTGCTCGCCGCCGCCCTGGACCGGGCCGGACTCTTCAAGCTCCTGGAGGGCCGTCCCGTACGGGCCCACGGGCGCACCGAACTCGCCGACCTGCTCGGCGTGGTGCCCGAGCACGCCGACCTGTTCCGGGTCCAGCTCGACATCCTCGCCGCGACCGGATTCCTGTCCGCCACCGGCGACGGGACCGACGGCCTGCTCTCCGGGACCCGCTCGGTGGAGCCCGAATCCGGCGTGGTCCGCGAACTGGACGCGCTGATCGCCCGGCACCCCGGCATCGCCCCCGTCGCCTCCCTGCTGCGCGACTGCCTCGCCGCCCTGCCCGAGGTGCTCACCGGCCGACTCGGCGCGATGGAGGTGCTCTTCCCCGACGGATCCGCCGAGCGGGTGGCCGCCGTCTACCGGGGCGACCCGGTCACCGACCGGTGCAACGCGGAGGTGGCCCGGCTCGTCGTGGCCCAGGTCGAGGCCCGGCGCGCGGCCGCGCCCGGAGCCACGGTCAGGATCCTCGAAGTGGGCTCCGGCACCGGCGGCACCAGCGCCGCGGTGCTGGCCGCGCTGGCCCCGTACGCGGACGAGGTCGACTACGTCTTCACCGACGTCTCCCCGGCCTTCGTCCGCAAGGGCCGCACCCGGTTCGCCGCGGCCCACCCCTTCGCCCGGTTCGAGGTGTTGGACATCGAGGCCGGTCCCGGGGCCGGCCCGACCGGAACGGGCATCGAGGCCGGCGCGTACGACGTGGTCTTCGGCACCAACGTCTTCCACGCCACGCGCGACCTCGCCCACACCCTCGCGCAGACCAAGCGGCTGCTGCGCGGCGGCGGCGTGCTGCTCCTCACCGAAGGCACCCGCCCCCAGCACCAGTTGGCGCTGATCTTCGGCCTGACCACGGGCTGGTGGCTCTTCACCGACGCGGAGCAGCGGATGCCCGGCTCCCCGCTGGCCGCCGAGCGGCAGTGGCGCGACGTGCTCGGGGCCAGCGGATTCCACGGGATCAGCACGGGCTCGCCCGCGACCAGCGCCGGAACGGCCTTCCAGAGCGTGATCGCGGCGGTGAGCGACGGCCTGGTCCCGGCGCCCCGCCCGGTCGCCCGGCCGACCTCGGCGGCGCCCGCGGGGGCCCCTGCCGCGGCCGCGGTGGACGCCCACGCCTCCGCCCCCGCGCCGGCACCGGCCCGTCCGGACGACGCGATGGAAACGGTCACGGCGGTGTTCGCCCGGGTGCTGGAGATGGCCCCCGAACAGCTCGACCCCGACCTCACCTTCGAGAACTACGGAGTGGACTCACTGGTGGTGCTGGACCTGACCCGGGCCCTGGAGGCCGTCCACGGGCCGCAGCCGGCGACCCTGCTCTTCGAGCGGATCACCATCCGACAGCTCGCCGAGCACTTCTCGCGCACCGCCGCGCCCGCGGCGGACCCCGAGCCCGAGCCCGAGCCGGTACGGGCGACCCCGGCCCCCACCCCCGCCCCGCAGGGTCCCGCCGACGGCGCGGAGACGCTCGTCGCGGGCCTGTCCGACACGGCCGTGGAAGAACTGCTGGCCGAACTGCTGGGCCGCGACGGCGGCTCCGAAGGAGGAAACCGATGACCGCCGAGCCCTTCAGCTGCGTGGTGGTCGGCGAGGAGGCCCTCCTCGTCGAGTGCACCAAGGTGCTGCTCGCCCGCGGGCACACGGTGGCAGCCGTGGTCAGCCCGTCGGAGCAGCTGCGCGCCTGGGCCGAGGGCGCCGACCTGACCGCCGTGCCGTTCGGCCCGGACCTGGTCGAGCGCCTCGCACCGCTCCGCTTCGACTACCTGTTCAGCATCGCCAACCTGCGGATGCTGCCGGACGAGGTACTGGAGCTGCCCGCCCGACTGCCCGTCAACTTCCACGACGGGCCGCTGCCCCGGCACGCGGGTCTGTTCGCCACCAGCTGGGCCGTCCTGGAGGGGGACACCGACCACGGCGTCACCTGGCACGTGATGACCCGCGAGGCCGACACCGGCGACCTGCTCAAGGAGCGGGCCGTCCCGGTCGGTGCGAGGGCGACCGCGCACGACCTCGACGTGGCCTGCTACGACGCCGGCATCGAGTCCTTCACCGAGCTGGTCGACGAGCTGGCCGCGGGCACCGCCACCCGTGCGCCGCAGGACCTCGCCCTGCGCACCTACCACGGCAAGTACGACGGCCCCCCGGGCGCCGGTGTCCTCGACTGGCGGCGCCCCGCCGCCGAGCTCGACGCGCTGGTGCGCGCCACCGACTTCGGCCGCCGCCCCAACGGCTTCGGCACCGCGCTGCTGGCGCTGGGCGACGACGCCTTCGTCGCCGTCCGCACCCTGGAGCCCACCGGTCGGCCGTCCACCGCCGCACCCGGCACCGTCGTCGACCGCGGCCCCGACGGACTCACCGTGGCCACCGCCGACCACGACGTGCGCCTGACCGCCCTGACCACGCTCGCCGGCGAGCCCGTCGACCCCGCGGCGCTCGCCGACGCGGCGGCCCGCGACCACGGCGGCCGGCTGCCGCTCCTGACACCGGAGCGCACCGCCGAACTGGCTGCGGCCCTGCGCGCCGGGCACCGCCAGGAGGGCCACTGGCTGCGCACCCTCACCGCGCTCGAGCCGCTGCTCGCGCCGCGGTTCGGCCCGCTGCCCGAGCGCCGCCGGTCCGCGGAGCCGGTCGCCCTGCCCCAGGCCCTGGTCCCCGGCGCCGCCCCGGCCCCGGAGCGGCTCGCCCTCGCCGCGGTGCTGGGCTTCCTCGCCCGGCTGGCCCGCGGCGGCGAGCGCGACGTGGCCCTGCCCGTGGCGGCCCCCGCCGCGCTGCTGGTGGCCGAGGTCCCGCTGCGCGCCCCCGCGGGGCTGCTGGAGCGGACCCTGCCCGAACTCGCCGAGCTCGTGGGCGCCGAGGCGACCGCGCTGGCCGCCCGCTCCCCGTACCGGCGCGACCTGCTGCTGCGCCACCCGGCCACGGCCGCGCCCCTCGGCGGCTTACCCGTCGCCGTCCTGCTCCCGGGCGCGGCCCAGGACGCCCCGGCGCCCGCCGAGCGCGCGCTGACCGTACGCATCGACGCCGCCGGCACGGTCTCCTTCCACCGCGGCGCCGGGCTCACCGAGGGGCACGAGGGCTGGCTCGCCGAGCACTTCGCGCTCTTCCTGGCCGCCGCGGCCGAGAGCCCGCGGCTCCCGCTGGCCGCGCTGACGCTGCTCGGCCCCGAGGAGCGCGACCTCGTCCTCGACCAGTGGAACGACACCGCCGAGGAGTACCCGCGCGAGCGCACCCTCACCCGGCTCGTCAGCGACATCGCCTGCGCCGCGCCGGCCGCGCCCGCCGTACGGGACCGGGGCCACGAGCTCGGCTACGGCGAGCTGGAGGCCGCCACCGACGGGCTGGCCCGACGCCTGGCCGAGCTGGGCGCGGGACCGGGCTCCCGGGTCGGCGTCTACCTGGAGCGCGGCGAGCGGCTGCTGGTCTCCCTGCTGGCCGTGCTCAAGACCGGCGCGGCGTACGTACCCATCGACCCGATCTACCCCCCGGCCCGGATCGGCCACATGCTCGGCGACTGCGGGGCCCGGCTGGTCCTGACCGACGAGGCCCTCGCCGACACCCTGTCCGGCTTCCCGGTCACCCCGGTCCTGGTCACCGAGCGGGACACCCGGCCGGACCCGGCGGCGCCCGCCGCCGCGCCGCTGGACCGCTCGGACCCGGACGCGCCCGCCTACGTCATCTACACCTCCGGCTCCACCGGGCTGCCCAAGGGCGTCCAGGTGGGCCACCGGGCACTGGTCAACTTCCTCTGGACGATGGCCCGGAGGCCCGGCTTCGGCTCCGGCGACTCGCTGCTCGCGCTCACCACGGTCTGCTTCGACATCGCCGCCCTGGAGCTCTACCTGCCCCTCGTGCGCGGCGGCACCGTGGAGGTGCTGCCCGCCGAGGTCGCCGCCGACGGCTTCGCGCTGCGCGAGCGGATCGAGGCCGCCGCGCCCACCGTGCTCCAGGCCACGCCCACCACCTGGCAGATGCTCCTCGCCGCCGGCTGGCCCGGCGACCCGGACCTGCGGGCGCTGTGCGGCGGCGAACCGCTGCCCGGCGAGCTGGCCGCCGAACTCGTCGGCCGCGTGGGCGCCCTGTACAACATGTACGGCCCCACCGAGACCACCATCTGGTCCACGGTCGACCGGGTGCTGCCGGGCGGCGCCGTCACCATCGGCCGCCCCATCGGCAACACGCGCTGCCACGTGCTCGACGAGCGGGGCGTGCCCGTACCGCCGGGCATCCCCGGGGAGCTGTACCTGTCCGGCGACGGCGTCGCCGACGGCTACCTGGCGCGCCCCGAACTGACCGCCGAGCGCTTCGTGGCCGCCCCCTTCGGCGAGGGCCGCGCCTACCGCACCGGCGACCTGGTGCGCCACCTGCCCGACGGGCGGCTGGAGTACCTCGAACGCATCGACGGGCAGATCAAGCTCAACGGCTACCGGATCGAGCTCGGCGAGGTCGAGTCGGCCCTGCGCCGGATCGACGGGGTCACCGCGGCTGTGGCACTGGTCCGCGAGGACCGGCCGGGGGAGCGCCGGATCGTGGGCTACGCCACCGGTCGTGCCCTGCCCGGGCCGGACGCGCTGCGCGCGGCCCTGCGGGAGGGCGCCCTGCCCGCCTACATGGTCCCGGCCGCGGTGGTGGCCTTGGAGGCCCTCCCGCTCACCCCGAACGGCAAGATCGACCGCAAGGCACTGCCCGCCCCGACGGCCCCAGGCCGGATCGCCGGCGGCGGCGCGGCCGTCCGCAGCGGCCTGGAGGGCCGGATCGCCGAGGTCTGGTGCGCGGTGCTGCGCCTGGACCGGGTCGGCGCCGAGGACAACTTCTTCGACCTGGGCGGCGATTCGCTGGGCCTCACCCGGGTGGTGGCCCTGCTCCGCGAAAGCCTGGGCCGGCCGGTCTCGCGCCTGGACATGTTCGGGCACCCGACCGTCCGGGCCATGGCCGCCCACCTCATCGCCGCCGATGCCGCGGCCGACGGCGCCCGCGCCGCGGGCCGCCCCGCGGCCGCCCGACCCGCCGCGGCGGGGGCCGCCCCGCCGGCGCGGCGCGGGCGCGACACCGCCGCGCTCGCCGGGCGCCGCAATCGACGCGGAGGCCGGACATGACCGGCGGCTCCGCCCACCACGCACCACTCATCCAGTCAGGTAACCCAGGGGGATCCATGTCCGTGTGCACCGTCTGCTCGCTCAAGGCCGACCATCCCGGAGTCGTCCTCGACGCCAAGGGCGTCTGCAACCTGTGCACGATGGACTTCGCCGAGGACCTGCTGGAGAACTACCGCTACACCAGCAAGGTGTTCACCGAGTTCCAGCAGGCCCCGCAGGCCACCGGCGAGTTCGACTGCCTCTTCATGTACAGCGGCGGCAAGGACAGCACGTACATGCTGGACAAGTTCGTCAACGAGTACGGCAAGCGGGTCCTGGCCTTCACCTTCGACGTGCCGTTCGAGAGCGTGCACGCGGCGCAGAACATCGCGCTGGCGAAGGAGAAGATCCCGGCGACCTTCGTGCTCGACGCCGACGACGACAACATCAAGCTGATGATGCGCGAGGTGTTCACCCGCAAGGCGCCCAAGAAGCCCGGCAAGTACCTCGACGAGAAGCTGCCCTGCGTCTCCTGCCGCACCTTCTTCGTGCTGCGGGCCATCCTGATGGCCTACCGGCAGAAGATCCCGTACATCGCGCTGTGCGCCGACCCGCAGCAGATCCTGACCATGGAGTCCAACGTCCGCGAGGTCGTGCGCGGCTTCTACAAGACCTTCGGCGAGCGGCTGGCCGACACCCTGTTCGGCGGGGAGCTGGAGGCGCTCCTGTTCGACGAGGACGAGAACCTCCCGAAGATCGTCTTCCCGTTCATCGCGACCCGGCACGAGTACGACCCCGACCGGATCGTCGAGGAGCTGCGCGCGAAGGGCCTCTACCAGTCCTCGCCGATGGAGACCCACTGCACGCTCTTCCCGCTGCTGAACTACTACTCGTTCAAGAATTTCGACTGCATGTTCTACAAGTTGAACGCGGCCAGTCACGTGCGGTCGGTCCAGCGCAACGCCGACTACGACCGCAACACCTTCAGCATCAAGTTCCCCCGCTCCCTCGACCTGCCCGTGGTCGAGGAACGTCTCGGCAAGGTGGTCCTCGCGCTCGCCGCCGGTGAAGGCACCCGGGAGGACCACGAAGCGGAGCTGGTGGACCTCTTCCAGCGCATGGACGCCAGCGAGGACGCCGCCCGCTTCGTGGCGGCCAGCTTCCTGGACATGCGCGCGGTCGCCGCCGACCTCGGCATCCCGCTGGGCTGACGCCCGCGGCCCCGGCCGACCTCCACCCGCTTCGAGAACCCGACGAGGGAGACCCACCATGACTGTTTCCGCATCAGATTCCGTATCAGACTCCGACATCGCGATCATCGGCATGGCCTGCCGCTTCCCCGGCGCGGACTCGGCCGACAAGTTCTGGGACGTGCTGCGCGAAGGGCGCGAGACGCTCACCCGGTACACCGACGAGGAACTGCTGGCCGCCGGCGTGCCCGCGGACCGCCTCGCCGACCCGCGCTACGTCAAGGCCGCGCAGACCATCCCGGACACGGACCTGTTCGACTCCGAGCTGTTCCAGTTCACCCACGACGAGGCCGAGATCCTCGACCCGCAGCACCGGATCTTCCTGGAGTGCGCCCACGAGGCCCTGGAGCGGGCCGGATACGACCCCCAGCGCACCGACGGCCGCATCGGCGTCTACGGCGGCGCCGGCATGAACACCTACCTGCTGCACAACCTCGGCGAGCGCTACCGCGCGGCCGGCTCGGTCGACCACTACCGGCTGATGCTCGCCAACGACAAGGACTTCCTGGCCACCCGCACCGCGTACAAGCTCGACCTGCGCGGCCCGGCCATCAGCATCAACACCGCCTGCTCCACGGCGCTCGTCGCCGTGCACACCGCCTGCCTCGCCCTGATCGGCGGCGAGTGCGACATGGCGCTGGCCGGCGCGGTCCACCTCGGCCCGAAGGACCAGGGCTACCAGTACCAGGAGGGGATGATCTTCTCTCCGGACGGGCACTGCCGCGCCTTCGACGCCGAGGCGCAGGGCACCGTCATCGGCAGCGGCGCGGGCATGGTCGTCCTCAAGCGGCTCTCCGACGCGCTCGCCGACGGCGACTGGATCCACGCCGTGGTCAAGGGCTCCGCCGTCAACAACGACGGTGCCCACAAGACCGGTTACACCGCCCCGAGCATCGCCGGACAGGCCGAGGTCATCGCCGACGCCCAGGAGGTCGCGGGCATCGCCCCCGACACCATCGGCTACGTCGAGGCCCACGGCACCGGCACCCCGCTCGGCGACCCCATCGAGGTCGCCGCCCTCACCCAGGCGTTCCGCCAGGGCACCGAGCGGGTCGGCTTCTGCGCCCTCGGCTCGGTCAAGACCAACATCGGCCACCTGGACACCGCCGCCGGCATGGCCGGTCTGATCAAGACGGCGCTGATGCTGGAGAACGCCACCCTGGTGCCCAGCCTGCACTACACCCGGCCGAACCCCGAGATCGACTTCGAGACCGGCCCGTTCTACGTGAACACCGAGACCACCAAGTGGCCGCAGGGCGAGGGCCTGCGCCGGGCCGGGGTCAGCTCCTTCGGCATCGGCGGCACCAACGCGCACGTCATCCTGGAGGAGCCGCCGGCCCGGGCCGCCGTCCCGCGCGGCCGGGACCGCGAACTGCTCGTGCTCTCCGCGCGCTCCGAGGCCGCCCTCAAGCAGTCCGGCGCGGCCCTGGCCCGCCACCTCAAGCAGCGGCCCGACCTCGACCTCGCCGCCGTGGCGCAGACCCTCTCCCTGGGCCGCCGCGGCCACGGCCACCGCCTCGCCCTGGTCGCCAAGAGCACCCGCGACGCCGCCATGGCCCTCGCCCTCGGCGACGCGGACCGCCTGCACCAGGGCGCGCCGAAGGGCGAACCGGCCGCCCCCGTCCTGGTCCTGGACGGCTCCGGCGCCGACGCCGCCGACCGCGCCGAACTGTACGACGCGGTGCCCGCCTACCGGGAGGCCGTGGACGCCTGCACCCGCGCCGGAGCCGGCGAGGCCCACGAGGACTTCGTCCACGGCTACGCCCTCGCCTCCACCCTGCTGGCCTGGGGCATCGAGCCGGCCGCTCTGGCGGTCACCGGCACGGGCGCCGCCGTCGCGGCGGCCCTGGCCGGCGCCCTCCCGCTGGAAGCGGCCCTGGCCCTGGCCGACGGCCGCACACCGGGGGAGTGGCGGGCACCGGGCCTGCCCGTGCTCTCCCCGCGCACCGGCGCCTGGATGACCGAGGAGGACAGCCGCACCGCGCACGCCTGGACGGGCACCGGCGACCTCTCCGGCCTCGACGCCCAGCTCACCGGCACCGGGCGGTACGCCTTCCCGCTGGCGCCGCAGGACGACGAACCCGCGGGCCTGGCCCACCTGCTGGGCCTGGCCGCCCGGCTGTGGACGCTCGGCGCCGGTCTCGACTTCGAGGCCGTGGGCGCCGGCGCCGGCGCCCGCCGGGTGCCGCTGCCCACCCACCGCTTCGAGCGGCGTCGGCACTGGGCCGTGCCCGGCGCCCACGCGGCCACCGCCGCCGAGCCGCAGGACACCGACCGCTTGATCGGCCGGTTCGACGCGCAGGACCCGGAGCACAACCGCCGCCTGGTCACCGACTACCTGGTCGAGGAGATCGGCAAGGTCCTCGGCGGTAGCCACCTCGCAGCCCTGGACACCAGCCTCTTCGACCTCGGCCTCGACTCCCTGGTGCTGATCGAGATCGTCGCCAAGCTCACCGAGGAGCTGGACTTCGCGGTCCCCGCCACCTCCTTCGTCGAGTTCCCGACCATCCGCGCCTTCGTCGACAACCTGGCCGAGCTGATGGGCTTCGCCGCGGCGGCGAGCGCCGCGCCCGCGGCCGACGGCCGCACCTCGCGGCGGGCGCAGCGCGCCGCGGCCGCCCAGGGCCCCGCCGCCTGACCCGCAGCGCGCCCGTGGCCCCACCCGCCGGACCGCCCGCCCCCGCGACCGGCACCCCAGACCTTGTGAGAAGAGAGAGACTGTGAACGACAAGCGCAAGCTGCTGCTGAGCCTGCTGAAGCAGGCTTCCGCCCCGGCGGCGCCGAGCGAGGGCGTGGCGATCATCGGTGTCGCCGGCCGCTACCCGCTGGCCGAGACGGCCGGTGAGCTGTGGGACAACCTGGCTTCGGGCACGCACTGCATCCGGGAGGTGCCGGCGGACCGTTGGGACGCCGACGCGCACTACGACCCCTCCGGCACCCGCGCCGGATACAGCAAGTGGGCCGGATTCATCGACGACGTCGACAAGTTCGACCCGCTGTTCTTCCAGATCTCCCCCGCGGACGCGGAGGCGATGGACCCCCAGGAACGCCTGTTCCTGCAGACCGCCGCGGCCACGCTGGACGACGCCGGCTACCCCGCCGCGCGGCTCGCGGCCCAGGGCCGGGTCGGCGTGTTCGTCGGCGTCATGAACAACAACTACGAGTGGATGGGCGGCGAGGCCACCGCGCTCGGCGTGCAGACCGACGCCCACTCCAACCACTGGTCCATCGCCAACCGGGTCTCCTACACCTTCGACTTCACCGGGCCCAGCCTCGCGGTGGACACCGCCTGCTCCGCCTCGCTCACCGCCGTCCACCTGGCCTGCGAGAGCCTGCGCAGCGGCGAGTGCGCCTCCGCCGTCGCGGGCGGCGTCAACCTCATCCTGCACCCCATGCACCTGCGCACCCTGGCGCAGCGCGGCATGATCTCGCACGACGACCGGCTCAAGAGCTTCGGCGAGGGCGCCGACGGGTTCGTCGACGGCGAGGGCGTCGGCGCGGTCCTGCTCAAGCCGCTGTCCGCGGCGATCGCCGACGGGGACCGCATCCTCGGCGTGATCACCGGCTCCAGCATCAACGCGGGCGGCAAGACCGGCGGCTACACCGTGCCCAGCTCCGCCGCCCAGAGCGAGGTGATCCGCGCGGCCCTGGGCCGCGCCGGAGCCGCCCCCGAGAGCATCGGCTACGTCGAGGCCCACGGCACCGGCACCCCGCTCGGCGACCCCATCGAGATCGCCGGCCTGACCGAGGCGTTCGGCGGCCGCATCACCCCCGCACAGCGCGCCGAGCGGCCCACCGTCGCGGTCGGCTCGGTCAAGTCCAACATCGGCCACCTGGAATCGGCGGCCGGCATCGCGGGCCTGACCAAGGTGCTCCTCCAGCTCCGCCACCGCGCGCTCGTGCCCTCGCTGAACTCGGCCCGCCTCAACCCCGAGATCGACTTCACCACCACCCCCTTCGAGGTGCAGCAGACCCTGCGCCCCTGGAACCGCCCCGGCCCCCTCGTCGGCGACGCCGCCGACGGCGCCGACGCGCCGCTGCGCGCCCTCGTCAGCTCCTTCGGCGGCGGCGGCGCCAACGCCTGCGTGGTCGTGGAGGAGTACCAGGGCGCGGCGCTGCCGACCGAGGCCCACGAGGCCGACACCGAGCAGCTGCTGGTCCTCTCCGCCAAGAGCGAGGACCGGCTGCGCGCGGCCGCCACCGACCTCGCCGCCTTCCTGCGCCGCGCCCAGGGCGGGGAATCCCGGGACCAGCGGCCCGAGCCGGACACCCTGGCCGCGGCCCAGCGCCTGAGCCTCGCACTGGCCGCCGAGACCCTCGGCGTGGACGCCGACTACCTGGACCTGGCCACCGAACTCGCCGAGTGCGGCTTCGGCGTGGCCGAACGCGCCCGCTACCAGGCCCTGCTGGCCGATGCGGCAAACGCCGCGCTGCCCGCCGACACCACCGCCGCGGACACCATCGGGGCCGTCGCCCGGACCGTCGCCGCCGCCCTGGCCGCCGCCGGACCCCGCCCGCTGGACGGCGCCGCCCTCCGGCTCGCCGACGTCGCCCACACCCTGCAGTCCGGGCGCACCGCCCACGAGTTCCGTCTCGCCCTGCCCGCCGTGTCCCCGGCCGACGCGGCCCGCCTGCTGGAGGCCTGGGTCGCGGGGGAGGGCGACGACCGGACCGTCACCGGTCGCGCCGCCCGCGCCCGGGTGGAGCTCACCGCCGACGCGGCCGCCGACCTCGAACGGGCCCTGGAGCGCCGTGACCTGTCCGGCGTCGCCGCCGCCTGGGTCACCGGCGCCCGGGTGGACTGGACGCGGACCACCCCGGCCACCGCCCGCCGCATCGAGCTGCCGACGTACCCCTTCGCCCGCCGCCGCTACTGGATCCCGCAGCCCCCGGCCCCCGTGGCCGTCGCCGCGCCCGCCGAGCGCCAGGACACCGGCGAGGCCCCGGTCACGGACGGCGCGCCGGAGTTCTTCCGCCCGCTGTGGGTCCGCACCCCGGCCCCGGCCGAAGGCGCCGCCCCGGCCCCGCGGCGCATCACCGCCCTGGTCACCGCGGCCTCCCGCTGGCTGGGCGAGGCCCTCGCCGCGCGCCACACCGGCTCCGTGGACCTCGTACGCGTCGACGAGCAGCCCGTGTCGCAGTGGCTCGCCCGCACCGCCGACGCCGACCTGGTCGTCCACCTCGGCGCCGTCGGCACCCGGATCGCCGAGGGTACGGGCGCCCCCGCGCTCGCCGCCGAACAGCTCCGGGACGGTTCGCTGTCCCTGTTCCACCTGCTGCGCTCCACCGCCGCGGACCGCGTCCTCGTCGTCACCAGCGACGTCCACGCGGTGGCCGGCAGCGCCTCGGAGAACCCCTTCGCCGCCGGGCTGCACGGCCTGCTCCAGGTCGCCCCCAAGGAACGGCCCGAACTGCGCGCGGCGGCCGTCGACTTCGCCGCCGCCGACTTCACCGGCGAGGCCGGTGCGCGCGCCCTGGCCGACCTCCTCCTCGCCGAGCCCGTCGACACCACCGGGCGCACCACCGTCCTGCGCGCGGGCATCCGCTACGAACGCCGCCTGGGCCGCGTCGCCCTGCCCCCCACCGTGACCGTCGACCGCCCCGTCTACCGCGACGGCGGCGTCTACCTGCTGATCGGCGGCACCGGCGGCATCGCCCGCGAGCTCAGCGTCGACCTGGCCCGACGCCACCGCGCCCGCCTGGTCTGGTTCAGCCGGGGCGAGCTCGGAGCCGAGCAGCGGGCCGCGGTCGAGGAGATCCGCGCCCACGGCGGCGACGTGGCCCACGTCCGCGGCGACGCCTGCTCCACCGAGGACCTGGCCGCCGCCGTGGCCGAGGCCCACCGCCTCTTCGGCGCCCTGCACGGCGTCTTCCACGCGGCGATGGTCTTCGACAACCACCTCCTGGCCGACCTCGACGAGGACGCCTTCACCGCGGCCACCCGGGTCAAGACCGAGGGCGCGGCCGCCCTCGCCGCGGTCGTCGCGGGCGAGCGGCTCGACTTCCTCGCCTACTTCTCCTCCGCCGGCTCCTTCGGCCGCTTCGCCGGCAACGGCGCCTACATCTGCGCCTCCGCCACCGAGGACGCCTACGCCCTCTTCCTCCGCGCCCGCCTGGACTTCCCGGTCACCGTCGTCAACCAGGGCTACTGGCACCAGGTCGGCTCCGGTGCCCAGCCCGGCCTCGCCGAGATCTTCCAGGGCCTGGGCATCAGCGGCTTCACCGCCGCCGAGGGCATCACCGCCGTCGAGCGGATCCTCGCCTCCGGCCTGCCCCAGGCCATGCCCATCCGCGCCAACCGCCGCGCCCTGGAGGCCATGGGCCACGACCCGGCCCTGGACGGCGACGCCCTTCCGGGCGGCTACCCGGCCGTCCTCGCGGACCAGGCGTCCCGCCTCGCCGGGGCGGCCGCCACCGACCCCGCCGCCACCCGGGTCCTCGACGGCTACCAGGAGCTGGAGGCGGTCTCCGCCCCCGTCCTGCTCGGCGTCTACCAGCGCATGGGCGTCTTCCACCGCTCCGGCGAACGCCACAGCGCCCTGGAGCTGCGCACCACCCTGCGCATCCAGGACCGCTTCCAGCGGCTGCACGAGGCCCTGCTCAACATCCTCACCGGCGCCGGCCTGCTCACCCGCGACGGCGACCGGGTCACCACCACGGCCGCCGCCGACTCCGTGGAACACGCGGCGCAGGCCGAGGGCTGGGAAGCGGAGTTCGACCGCCTCGCCACCGCCTACCCGGACATCGAGCCGACGGTCACCCTCAACCGGCTCTTCCTCCAGGCGTACCCGCAGATCCTGCGCGGCGAGGTCGGCGCCACCGAGATCATGTTCCCCGGCTCCTCCATGCAGCTGGTGCAGAACTTCTACAAGGGCAACCCGCTCACCGACCACTTCAACCTGCTGGTCCGCGAGACCGTCCGGCGCGCCCTGGAGCTGCGCCTGGAGCAGCTCCCGGACGGCACCTCCTTCGAGGTGGTCGAGCTCGGCGCCGGCACCGGCGCCACCAGCGAACGGGTCCTGCCCGCGCTGGAGGGCCACGCCGGCCGGGTCGGCTACACCTTCACCGACATCTCCCCGAGGTTCCTGGACTACGGCCGGGAGCGCTTCGCCGAGCGCTACCCCTTCGCCCGGTTCCAGATCCTCAACCTGGAGCGCGGACTGGCCGAGCAGGGCTTCACGCCCGCCGCCGCCGACCTGGTCCTCGCCACCAACGTGGTGCACGCCACCAGCGACCTGCGCTCCACCCTGCGCAAGGCCAAGGCCCTCCTGCGCCCCGGCGGCTGGCTCGTGCTCAACGAGCTGACCTCCGTCCGCCCGCTGCTGACCATCGGCGGCGGCGTCCTGGAAGGCTGGTGGGCCTTCGACGACGGCGAACTGCGCATGCCCGACTCGCCGTTGGCCTCGCCCGAGGGCTGGACCCGGATCCTGCACGAAGAGGGCTACACCGAGGTCCGCGCGCTCGGCGCCGAGGGCGCCGACCTCGGGCAGACCGTCCTCGTCGCCGAGAGCGACGGCGTCGTCCTCGGCGCGAACCCGGTGCTCCGGGCCACCCCCGCGGCCACCGAAGAGGCCGCCTCGGCCCAGGCCGCGGCCGTGGCCGCCGACGCCGTCGGCGAGCGCCTGCGCGAACTGGTCGAGCGGGTGCTCAAGCTGGACGAGCGGGTCGACCCCGACCGCCCCCTCGCCGACTACGGCTTCGACTCGCTCAGCGGGATGAAGATCGTCTCCGCGGTGGACGACACCTTCGGCGTCACCGTCCCCCTCGGCGACTTCTTCGAACGCCCGACCCTGCGCGAGCTCGCCGCGCACCTCGCCTCCGGCTGGCTCGCGGACGTCGTCGCCCCGGCCGCCCCGGCCGCCGCGGCGCCCGCCCCCGCCCCCGCCCCGGCCCAGGCCGCGCCCGTGGCCCCGCAGGCCCCGGCCGCGCCCGCCGCGCCCGCACGGCCCGCGGCCGCCCCGGCCGCCGAGCTCGTGCTGCGCCCCCGCACCGACGCCGAGGCGTGCGTCCACCCGCTGTCCGAGGGCCAGCGCGCCCTCTGGGTCATCGAGCGGATGGCCCCCGGCACCTACGCGTACAACCTGCCCCTCGCCCTCTGGCTCGACCGCGACACCGACCTCCTCGCCCTCCGCGTGGCCCTCCAGGACCTCCTGGACCGCCACGAGGAACTGCGCGCCACCGTCCGCGAGGGCGCCGACGGCCCGGCGGCCCACATCGCCACCGAGCCCGAACTCCCCTTCCAGCAGGTGTTCCTCACCTCCGTGGACGAGGACGACCTGCGCGGGCGCATGCGGGCGGAGCTGCGCCGCCCCTTCGACCTCGCCGGGGGCCCGCTGCTGCGCGCCACCCTCTACACCCTCGGGGACGGCCGCCACGCCCTCCTGCTGACCTTCCACCACCTGGTCTTCGACGGGGTCTCCATCGCCCTGCTGCTCGCCGAACTGGAGCGCGGCTACCGGGCCGTGGCCGACGGCGGCCTGCCGCCCACCGACCGCCCCGAGCACAGCTACGCCGACTTCACCGCCTGGCAGCGCGACCTGCTCGCCGGCCCCGAGGGCCGTCGACTGCGCGACTACTGGACGCGGCGGCTGAGCGGCCGCCAGACCACCGTGCCGCTGCCGCTGGACCGCCCCCGCCCCGCCGTACCCGGCTACCGCGGCGCCAGCATCGACGGCGCCGTCCCCGGTCCGGTCACCGAGCGGGCCCGCGCCCTGGCCTCCGCCGAAGGCACCTCGCTCTTCGGCGTCATGCTCTCCGGCTGGTTCGCCCTGCTGCACCGCTACGCCGACCAGGCGGACATCGCGGTGGGCACCCCCACCGCCGGCCGCCCGGCGGGCGGCTACGACGACGTGTTCGGCTACTTCATGAACATGGTCGTCCTCGCCGAACGGGTCGACGGTCAGGAGGCGTTCCGCGCCCTGGTCCGCCGCACCCACGCCACCGTCCTGGGCGCCCTGGAGCACAGCGCCTACCCGCTGCTCACCCTCGCCGAGGAGCTGCGCAAGCTGGACCCGGCCGCGCCGTCCGCCCCCTTCAACACCGCCTTCTACTTCCAGAACTGGGCGCGCGCCGCCCGCCACGACGGCCTCGTCCTCGGCCCCGTCGAAGGAGTCCACCAGGAAGGCGAGTTCGACCTCACCCTGGAGCTCGTCGAGCAGGCCGAAGGCTGCCGCTGGACCCTCAAGTACGACCCCGACCTCTTCGACGCGGACACCGTGGAGCGCATCGGCACCCACTTCACCACCCTCCTCGCCGCGGCCGTCGGCGCCCCCGACACCGCCGTCGGCGCGCTCGACCTGCTCACCGGCGAGGAGCGGACCCGACTGGCCCCGCCGGCCGCCGCCGCGTACCCGGCCGACACCCTCGTGTGGGAGCTCGTACGCCGGCAGGCCGAAGCCCGCCCGCAGACCGTGGCCGTCCGCCACCAGGGCACCGAGCTGACCTACCGCGAGCTCACCGAACGCGTCGAGACCCTCGCCGCCCGGCTGCGCGCCGCCGGCGTCGGCCGCGGCCGCACCGTCGGCGTCCTGCTGCCGCGCGACGCGGACCTGCCCGTCGCCCTCCTCGCCGTCCAGGCCGCGGGCGGCACCTACGTCCCGCTCGACCCCGGCTACCCGCGCCAGCGCCTCGCCTACATGGCCGAGGACGCCGGACTCTTCCTGATGCTCACGCACTCCGCGCACCAGGACGCCTACACCGCCGTGCCGCGCCTGCTCACCGACGGCGCCCAGGAGCCGCCCGCCGCCCCCTCGCCCGGCCCCGCCGGACCCGGGGACACCGCGTACGTCATCTACACCTCCGGCTCCACCGGCCGGCCCAAGGGCGTCGCCGTACCGCACCGCGCCCTGACCAACTTCCTGTGGTCGATGGCCCGCGAACCCGGATTCGGCCCCGGCGACACCCTGCTCGCGCTGACCACCGTCTGCTTCGACATCTCCGGCCTGGAGCTCTACCTGCCCCTGGTCACCGGCGGCACGGTCGAGATCCTGCCCACCGAGGACGCCCGCGACGGCCTGCGGCTGCGCCGCGCCGTCGAGACGAGCAGGGCCACCGTCATCCAGGCCACCCCGGCCACCTGGAGCATGCTGCTGGCCGCCGGCTGGCAGGGCAAGCCCGGCCTGACCGTCCTGTGCGGCGGCGAGGCACTGCCCGCCGACACCGCCCGGGCCCTGCTCGCCGGGAACCACGCCGTGTGGAACCTGTACGGGCCCACCGAGACCACCATCTGGTCCGCGGCGAGCCGCCTCGCCCCCGGCGAGAAGGTCACCATCGGCACCCCGATCGCCAACACCTCCCTCCACGTCCTCGACAGCACCCGCCGCCCCGTCCCGGCAGGTGTCCCCGGCGAGCTGTACATCGGCGGCCACGGCGTGGCCCTGGGCTACCTGGGCCGTCCCGAGCTGACCGCCGAACGCTTCGTGGCCGACCCGTTCGCCACCGCCGCCGACGCCCGCATGTACCGCACCGGCGACCTCGTCCGCCGCCTCCCGGACGGCCGGATCGACTACCTCGGCCGGATCGACTCCCAGATCAAGATCCGCGGATTCCGCGTGGAACTGGAGGAGATCGAGACCACCCTGCGCGGCCTGCACGGCGTGCGCGAGGCCGTGGTCGTCGCCCGCGGCGAGGGCACCCGACACTCGCTGCTGGCCGCCTACGTCCTCGCGGACGGCGCCACCGAACCCACCCGGGAGCGGCTCGCGGCCTGGCTGCCGGACCACATGGTCCCGGACGCGCTGGTCCGCGTCACCGGCTTCCCCCGCACCCTCAACGAGAAGATCGACCGCACCACCCTGGCGGCCCTGCCCGTGGCCGAACTCCGGGCCCGCTTCGGCGCCACCGGAGCCACGGCCGCCACCGCACCCGAGCGGGACCGCACCGACGGCAGCGCGCGGCTCCGTACCGAGGCGCTCGTCGGCGAACTGACCACCATGGTCGCGACCCTGGCCGGCCAGCGCCCCGAGGACATCGGCGCGCAGACCCCGCTCGGCGACCTCGGCATGAACTCGGTCAGCTTCACCGCGCTGAGCACCGAACTGCGCAAGGCCTACGACATCGAGGTCTACCCCACGCTGTTCTACCGCCGCGGCACCCTGCTCGCCCTCGCCGACCACCTGTGGGAGCACCACGGCAGGGAACTCACCGCCCACTTCGGCCCGGCCCGGGTCGAGCTCCCCGCGGACCGCGACCAGGACCCCGAGGGCGCGGAGGCCGCCGACGCCCCGGCGACGCGGGGGCAGCGCCCCAGCGGCGACATCGCCGTCATCGGCATGGCCGGACGCCTGCCCGGCTCCACCGACCTCAAGGAGTACTGGGACCACCTCGCCGCCGGCGACGACCTGGTGACGGAGATCCCCGCCGACCGCTGGGACTGGCGCGAGCAGCCCCGATCCCGCTCCCGCTGGGGCGGCTTCGCCCCCGACATCGACCGCTTCGACGCCGCCTTCTTCGGGATCTCCCCGCGCGAGGCGGAGCTGATGGACCCCCAGCAGCGCCTGATGCTGGAAGTGGTCTGGTCGGCCATCGAGGACGCCGGCTACCGTCCCTCCGAGCTGGCCGGACAGCGCGTCGGCGTGTTCGTCGCGGTCACCAACTCCGACTACCTCGACGTGCAGCGCGCCGCCGGACGCGGCACCGAGGGCCACACCCTCACCGGCGCCGCCCTGTCCGTCATCCCCAACCGCGTCTCCTACGTCCTGGACCTGCGCGGCCCGTCCGTCGCCGTGGACAGCGCCTGCTCCGGCTCGCTGACCGCCGTCCACCAGGCGAGCGCGGCGCTGCGCGACGGGACCTGCGACCTGGCCATCGCCGGCGGCGTCAGCCTGATCCTCTCCCCGTCGGTCTACGAGGCCCTCAGCCAGGGCGAGATGCTCAGCCCCGACGGCCGTTGCAAGGCCTTCGACAGCCGCGCCGACGGCTACGTACGGGGCGAGGGCGCCGGCGTCGTGCTGCTCAAGCCGAACGACCGCGCCGAACGCGACGGCGACGCCGTCCACGCCGTCATCAAGGCGGTCGCCGTCAACCACGGCGGCCGGACCACCTCGCTGACCGCCCCCAACCCCGACGCCCAGGCCGACCTGCTGGTCGAGGCCTACCGGGCGGCCGCGGTCGCCCCGGAGACCGTCGGCTACATCGAGGCCCACGGCACCGGCACCGCGCTCGGCGACCCCATCGAGACCGCCGGCCTCTCCACGGCCTTCCGCCGGCTGCGCGCCGAGAACGGCTCCGCAGCCCCGCGGACGCCCATCGCCATCGGCTCGGTGAAGACCAACATCGGCCACCTGGAGGCCGCCGCCGGCATCGCGGGCCTGTTCAAGGTCGCGCTCGGCATGCGGCACGCCACCATCCCCGCCAGCCTGCACTTCCACGAGCAGAACCCCTACCTGGAACTCGACGGCGGACCCTTCGAGGTCGCCGCCACCGCCCGACCCTGGCCGCGTCACCGCGACGCCGCCGGCGCGCAGCACCCGCGCCGCGGCGGCGTCAGCTCCTTCGGCTTCGGCGGAGCGAACGCGCACATCGTGCTGGAGGAACCGACCATGCCCGACACCCGCGACGAGCAGAGCGCCGAGCAACTGTTCGTGCTGTCCGCCCGGGACGAGGAGGCACTGCGCACCACCGCGCAGCGGCTCGTCGACCACCTCGACGCGCAGGACGTCCCCCCGGGCGACCTCGCCCACACCCTGCAGATCGGCCGCGAGCCGATGGCCCACCGCCTCGCCGTGGTCGCCGAGGGCGCCGCCGCACTGCGCGCCGAACTCGCCGCCCACCTGGCGGGCCGCCCCTCGGCGGTGCGCACCGGACGGCCCGCGCGCGGCCTGACGCCGCGCCCGGCCGCCGCCACCGCGGACCTCGACACCCTCGCCGGCCACTGGCTGGACGGCGCCGAGGTCGACTGGGCCGCCCTGCACCAGGGCGCCCCGCGCCGCCGCGTGCACCTGCCCGCCTACCCCTTCGCCCGGACCCGGCACTGGGTCACCCCGGCGGCCCCCGCCGCGGCGGCCCCGCTCCACCCCGCGCTCCTCGACGCCGAACTCCCCGCGCCCGACGGCGCCGGCCGCGCCTTCACCAAGCACCTCACCGGCCGGGAGTTCTTCCTGCGCGACCACATCGTCGCCGGCGACCCCGTGCTGCCCGGCGTCGCCCACCTGGAGATCGCCCGCCTGGCCGGCGAACTCGCCGCCGACGGCGCCCCGGTCACCGGCATCGACGGCCTGGTCTGGGCCGCCCCCGTCCGGCTCCCCGCCGGCCACGGCGGCCACCGCCTCCGGATCCGCCTCACCGGCGCCGCCGACCGCCCGGCCTCCTTCGAGGTCGCCGGCGAGGGCGACGGCGCCCCCGTCCACGCCGCCGGAACCCTGCGGTTCGGCGACCCCGGCGAGCGCCCCGCCCCCGTCGACCCGGCGGCCGTCCGCGCCCGCTGCCCGCGCGTCCACACCGCCGCCGACTGCTACGCGGGCTTCTCCCGGCTCGGCTTCGACTACGGCCCGGCCTTCCAGGTGATCGAGGAGATCGCCGAGGGCGACGGCGAGGCCCTGGCCGCGCTGCGGCTGCCGGCCGAGCGCCACACCGGCCCCGGCGCCTACGCCTTCCACCCGTCGTTGCTCGACGCGGCCCTGCAGACCGCCGGGCGGCTCGCGCCCGGCGCCGCCGACCCCGCGAACCCGGTCCCGTACCTGCCGTTCTCGCTCGGCTCGGTCCGCCGCTACGCCGACCTGCCGGAGCGGGTGTACGCCCACGCCACGGTCTCGGCCCGGCCGGCCCGACCCGGCACGCTGTGCTTCGACGTCGCCCTGCGGGACGCCGAGGGCCGGGTGGTCGTCGCGATCGACGCCTTCACCCTGCGGGCCGTGCCCGCCGCGGCCCGCGCGGCCGGGGCGCTCCCCGGCTCCGACGAGGTCTTCGCCTTCGCACCCGGCTGGCAGCCCGTCGCCGCCCAAGCGGGCCCGCTCGACACGGCCGTACTGGTCCTCGGCCCCACCGCCGGGTCGGCGGCGGTCACCGCGGCCCTCACCGCCGCGGGCGCGAGCACGGTCGTGCGCACCATCGGCGCCGTTGACGCCGCGGACGCCTTCGACGCCGAGGCGGCGGTCGCCGCCCTCGCGTCCGGATCCGCCACCGTGGTGCACCTGTCCGGCCCGGACAGCGACACCGCGGCGGCCGTCGAGCACGGTTTCCACACCGCCGGCGCCTTCCTGCGGGCCTGGCAGCGGGCCCGCCGCGGAGCCCTGCGCTACCTGTACGTCCACACCGAGCCCGCGGCCTCCCCGGCCCACCCGGCCATGGCCGCCTTCGCCCGCTCGGTGCGCCTGGAACACCCCGCCGTCGACTTCACCGTGCTCGCCGTCGCCGCGGACCGCACCCCGGCCGACGCCGTCACCGCCGAACTCGCCGGATCCGGCGGGGTCGAGACCCGCGCCGACGGCACGGGCCGCTCCCGCCGCACCTGGCACCGCGCGACCCTGCCCGCCGCCGCCCCCTCGCCCTTCACCGGCCCCGGCGCGCACATCGTGACCGGCGGTACGGGCGCCCTCGGCCTGCTCCTCGCCGAGCACATCGCCGCCGCCCGCACCGCGGCCGGGACCCGCGCCGGAGGCATCGTGCTCGCCTCCCGCACGGCCCCCGGCCCCGAGGCCCTCGCCCGGATCGACGCCATCGGCGCCCGCGTGGTGCGGGCCGACGTGTCCGACCCGCAGGGCGTGCGGCTGCTGATCGACGAGGCCCGCCGCACCCACGGTTCGATCGCCGGCGTCCTGCACGCGGCGGGCGTCCTGCGCGACGGCCTGCTCGCCCGCAAGGAGCGCGCCGACGCCGAGGCCGTCCTCGCCGCCAAGGTGCACGGCACCGTCCTGCTCGACGAGGCCACCCGCGAGGACCGCCTCGACTACTTCGTGACCTTCTCCTCGGCCGCCGCCGCCTTCGGCAACACCGGCCAGACCGACTACGCCTTCGCCAACGCCTTCCTCGACCACTTCGCCGAGGAGCGCGAGCACCGGCGCCTGGCGGGCACCCGGCACGGTCGCACCCTCGCCGCCGCCTGGCCGGTGTGGGCCGACGGCGGCATGCGGATCGACGCCGCCGCCGAGGAGTTCATGGACCGGGTCCTCGGCATGCGCCCGCTGCGCACCGCCGCCGCCCTCGGCGCCCTGGACCGCGCCCTGGCCACCACCGCCCCCCGACTGCTCCTGGCCCCCGGTGACCCCGACCGCATCCTGGCCGCCCTCGACGGCGGGCGCGCCCCCGCCGCCCCGGTGACCGCCGCGGCCACCGCGACCGCCCCGGCGGCCGAGGCGGACGTGCGGGGCCACGCCGAGGCACTGGTCCTGCGACTGCTCGCGGAGGAGGTCAAGCTCCCCGAGAGCGAGATCTCCCTCACCGAGTCCTTCGACCAGTACGGGCTGGACTCCCTCATCTCGATGAGCATGGTCCGCCGGCTGGAGGAGCTCTTCGGCCCGCTGCCCAAGACCCTGCTCTTCGAGCACGTGACGGTCCGCGAACTGGCCGGGTACCTCAGCGCCGAACACCCGGACGCGCTGACCGCTCTCGCGACCGCGACCCCGACCCCGACGGCGACCGTGACGACGCCCGCGACCGCCCCGGCCCCGCCGGCCCCCGCACCGACCCCCGAGGCCGCCCCCGTGACCGCCGCCCCCGACCGCGCCGCCACCCACGGCGAGGACATCGAGATCGCCGTCATCGGTGTCGCGGGCCGCTACCCGCAGGCCGACGACGTGGACGAGTTCTGGCGCAACCTGCGGGCCGCCCGCGACAGCGTCGAGGAGGTCCCCGCCGACCGCTGGGACCACGACACCTTCTACGACGCCGACAAGTCCGCCCCCGGCAAGACCTACGGGAAGTGGGGCGGCTTCGTCCGCGACGCCGACCGCTTCGACCCGCTGTTCTTCCGCATGTCCCAGATCGAGGCCGAGCACACCGACCCCCAGGAGCGCGTCTTCCTGGAGACCGTCTGGCACCTCATGGAGGACGCCGGCTACACCCGCGCGCAGCTCCGCGGCGCCCGTACCGGCGTGTTCGTCGGCATGATGTACGGCCACTACCAGCTGTACGGCGTCCAGGAAGCCCTGGAGGGCAAGGGCTTCGCCCCCTCCTCCTCCTACGCCTCGGTCGCCAACCGGGTCTCGTACTTCTTCGACTTCACCGGACCCAGCGTCGCCCTGGACACGATGTGCTCCTCCTCGCTGGTCACCATCCACCAGGCGTGCCTGGCCATCCGCAACGGTGACTGCGACGTCGCCGTCGCCGGCGGCGTCAACATCTCCAGCCACCCCGTGAAGTTCCTCCAGCTCGCCCAGCGCGGCTTCCTCGCCGCGGACGGCCGCTGCCGCAGCTTCGGCGAAGGCGGCACCGGCTACGTGCCCGCCGAGGGCTCCGGCGCCGTCCTGCTCAAGCGACTGGACGCCGCCCTCGCCGACGGCGACCGCATCCTCGCCGTCGTCAAGTCCTCCGCCGTCAACCACGGCGGGGCCGGCTCCGGGTACAGCGTCCCCAACCCCAAGGCCCAGGGCGACCTGGTCCGCTCCGCCCTGGAGCGGGCCGGGCTGCGCCCCGCCGACCTCGACTACCTGGAGGCCCACGGCACGGGCACCGCCCTCGGCGACCCGGTGGAGGTCACCGGCATGCTCCGCGCCTTCCAGGGCGACACGCCCGAGCGGCTGCCGATCGGCTCCGTGAAGTCCAACATCGGGCACGCCGAGTCCGCCGCCGGCATCGCCGCCATCACCAAGGTGCTGCTCCAGATGCGGCACGGCGAACTCGCCGCCTCGCTGCACGCCGACCGCCTCAACCCCAACATCGACTTCTCCGCCGGCCCGTTCGAGGTCCAGCGCGAACGCGCCCCCTGGCCGCGCCGCGTCCTCGAGGACGGCACCGTCAAGCCGCGCACCGCCGGCGTGAGTTCCTTCGGCGCGGGCGGCACCAACGCGCACATCATCCTCCAGGAGTACGTCGGCGACCCGGCGGCGCCGACCCGCGCTCCGGCGGTCGGACCGCAGCTGGCCGTGCTGTCCGCCCGCGACGCCGACCGGCTCACCGCCCAGGCCCGCCGACTGGCCGCGCACCTGCGCGACGAGGCCGTGGACGCGAGCCCCGACGAGATCGCCTGGACCCTGCAGTCCGGACGCGAGGCCATGGAACACCGGCTCGCCGTCCTCTTCCACGACCCGGCCGAACTCGCCGCCCGCCTGGACGACCTGGCCGCCGGTCACACCCCGGCCGGTACCTGGCGCGCGGTCGTCAACCTGCGCAAGCCCGTCGCGGGCGGTCCGGTCGACGACAGCCCCGCGGCCCTCGCCGAGGCGTGGACCGCCGGCCGCCAGGTCGACTTCGCCGTCCTGCACCCGGCGGGCCGGCCCGCCCGTACGGCCCTGCCCGGCTACCCCTTCGGCGGGGACCGGGTCTGGCTCGCCGCCGCGGACGCCCAACTCACCGCCCTGAACCGGTCGGCCGCCCCCGCCGGCGAACTGCTCACCCGGCACTGGGTCCCGGCCGGGACGGTCGTGCGCGGCGCCCTGCCCGCCCGTACCGCCGTACTGGCCGCACCGGGCACCGAGGCCCTCGCCGCCCGACTGGCCGCGCACCTGCCCGCCGCCGAGGTACTGGACGCGGAGCGGATCGCCGCCGACATCGCCGACCCCACCACCGTGTGGAACCGCTACGACGCCGTGGTCGACCTCGCGGGCTGCGCCGACCCGGCCCGACCCGCGGCGCACCACCTGCTGGCCGGCTGGCTGCACTGGATGCGCCAGCTCGTCGACAGCCGCCACGAACTGACCGCCCTCCTCATCACGCGCGACGGCAGCGCGGGCGGAGCCGCCCGCACCGGGCTCTACCGCATGCTGCAGAGCGAGTACCGCCACCTGCGCTCCCGCCACGTCGACGCCGGCCACGGCGTCCTCGACGACGAGCTGTGCCTGCGCGTCGCCGACGAACTCGCCGCGGGCGACGACCCGTACGAGATCGCCTACCGCGACGGCGCGCGCCACCGGGCGGAGCTGCGCGCCCTGCCGCAGCAGGTCCCGACCGGCCGCACCGCCTTCCCGGCCGACCACGTCCTGTGGGTCACCGGCGGCACCCGCGGCCTCGGCCTGCTGAGCGCCCGCCACTTCGTCGAGCGCCACGGCGTGCGCAAGCTGGTCCTCACCGGCCGCGAGGAACTCCCGCCGCGCACCGAATGGGCCGCGCACATCGCCGCCGGCACCGCCCTGGGCGAGAAGCTGCGCCCGCTCGCCGAACTGGTCGCGCGCGGCATCGAGCTGGAGGTCCTCGCCGTACCGCTGGAGGAGACGGAGGCCCTGGCCAAGAGCCTCGCCGACATCCGGCTGCGGATGGGACCGGCCGGCGCAGTGATCCACAGCGCGGGCTTCACCGACTTCGAGAACCCCGCCTTCGTCCGCAAGACGCAGGCCGGCATCGACCGGGTCGTCAGCCCGAAGGTCTTCGGCCTCGACTCGCTGATCACCTGCTTCCGCGACGAGCCCCTGAGCCTGTTCGTGCTCTACTCCTCGGTCGCCGCCTCCGTGCCCGCCCTCGCCGTGGGTCAGAGCGACTACGCCC
The DNA here is from genome assembly GCF_055565515.1 of Streptomyces sp. NPDC028419. Taxonomy (NCBI): domain Bacteria; kingdom Bacillati; phylum Actinomycetota; class Actinomycetes; order Kitasatosporales; family Streptomycetaceae; genus Streptomyces; species Streptomyces sp. NPDC028419. The sequence goes on from NZ_JBVHUE010000005.1 coordinate 149,330, forward strand.
TGGCCAACGCCTACCTGGACGCGGTCGCCGAGGCCCGTCCCTACGGGCTCCCGCTGGTCAGCGTGCAGTGGCCGAGCTGGAAGGACACGGGGATGGGGGAGGCGCGCAGCGCCGCCTACCAGGCCTCCGGGCTGTCCGCGCTGACGGACGAGCAGGGCCTCGCCCTGCTGGACCGGGCCCTGGCGAGCGGCGCCCGGGTGGTCCTGCCCGCGCTGCCGCGTCCGGACGCCGAGTGGCGCCCCGAGCTGCTCACCTCCCGCCGCCTGTCCCCGGCCGCGACCCCGGCCGCCCCGGCCGTCGCCGCCGCCCCGGCGGTGCCCGCCGCTGCGGCGGCCGACGACGCGGTCCGGGGAGCGGTCGACGCGGCCTCCTCCTGGCTGCTGGACCGGCTCGCCGCCGAACTCCGCTTCGAGCGGAGCCGGCTGACGGGCGACACCCCCATCCACGACTACGGCACCGACTCGATCATGGTGTCCCAGCTGGTGCAGACCGCCGCCAAGCGACTCGACGTCTCCATCGACCCCTCGGCGCTGCTGGAGCACCCCACCGCCGACGGCTTCGCCGCGTACCTCGCCGAGGAGCACCGGGACGCCCTCCTCGCGGCCTTCGCCGCCCCCGCCGCGGCCGTCCCCGCCACCATCCCGGCCTCCGCGGCCCGCGCGGTAACGGCCTCCGCGCCGACCGCGCCGGCGGCGCCGGCCGGCCCGGCCACCGCGGCCGTCGCACCCGCCACCACCGACATCGCCGTGATCGGCCTCTCCTGCCGCTTCCCCGACGCCCCGTCCGCCGGTGCGTACTGGGACCTGCTGCGCCAGGGCCGCTCGGCCCTGCACCCGATCCCGGACAGCCGCTTCGGCCGTCCCGTCGGCTACCACGCGGGTCTGCTCGACGACGTCCTGCGCTTCGACCCGGAGTCCTTCCTCCTCGCCGAGGCCGACGTCGCGGCCATGGACCCGCAGGCCCTGCTCCTCCTCGAAGAGGTCGACAACGCCCTGCACCACGCCGGCTACCGGCCGGCCGAACTCAAGGGCCGCCGCATCGGCGTCTACGTCGGCGGCCGCGCCACCCACACCCCCGACACCGAAAGCCTGGCCGGGGCGAAGAACCCGGTCGTGGTCACCGGCCAGAACTACCTGTCCGCGAACGTCTCGCAGTTCTTCGACTTCCGCGGCCCCAGCCTGGTCGTCGACACCGCTTGCTCCTCCGCCCTGGTGGCCATGGACATGGCCGTCCAGGCCCTGCGCTCGGGCGACATCGAGTCCGCCGTGATCGCGGGCGTCAGCCTGCTGGCCGACGACCGGGCCCACCAGGTCTTCGGACAGCGCGGACTGCTCAACCCCGGTTCCGCCTTCCACGTGTTCGACCGCCGGGCCGCGGGCCTGGTCCTCGGCGAGGGCGTCGGGGTCGTCGTCCTCAAGCCGCTGGCGGCCGCGCAGGCCGACGGTGACCGCGTGGTCGCCGTCATCAAGGGCATCGCGATCAACAACGACGGCCGCACCGCCGGCCCCGCCACCCCGAACCTCCAGGCCCAGAAGGACGTGATGAAGGAGGCCCTCGCGCGCAGCGGCCACCTGCCCCAGGACATCGGCTGGATCGAGGCCAACGGCTCCGGGTCGGCCGTCACCGACCTGCTCGAACTCAAGGCCGTGGAAGGGGTCTACCGGTCCGGCTCCACCCAGCCGGTGGCGCTCGGTTCCATCAAGCCGAACATCGGCCACCCGCTGGCCGCCGAGGGCATCGCCGCCTTCATCAAGGTGGCCCTGATGCTGCACCACCGCGAGCAGGTCCCCTTCGGCTCCGGTCAGGAGCCGCTGGACCACTACGACCTGGCCGCCTCCCCGCTGTACTTCCCGCGGGAGCCCCGGCCCTGGCCGACCGGCGGCGCCGAACTCGCCGCGGTGAACTGCTTCGCCGACGGCGGCACCAACGCCCACCTGCTGCTCGCCCCGGCGCCGGGGGCGTCCGCGACCGGCTCGGCCGTCGCCCGTACCCCGCTGCCGCAGCCGGTCCGCACCCCCCGGGTCGTGATCCGCGGCCGGGCGACGGGGACCGCCACCGCGTCCGCGAGCACCGCTTCCGCCGCCGCCCCCGCGCCCGCCGGGAGCATGTTCTGGGACACCTACCGATGAGCGCCCCGATCCCCGTGCCGACCGGGGACCTGCCCGTCGTCTTCATGTTCTCCGGCCAGGGGTCCCAGTACTACGGGATGGGCCGGGAACTCTTCGAGACCGACGCGGTGTTCCGCGCCGCGCTGCTGCGCCACGACGCGGTGGTGGCCGCCGAGCTGGGTGAATCGGTCATCGCCCGGATGTTCGATCCGGCGCGTCGCAAGAACGACCCGTTCACCGACACCCGGCTCACCCACCCGGCGATCGTCATGATCGAACTCGCCCTCGCGGAGACCCTGCGGGCGGCGGGACTGGAACCCGACTACCTGCTCGGCTCCAGCCTCGGCGAGTACGCGGCGGCGGCCGTCTCCGGCAGCCTGGACCAGGCGGAGTGCCTGCGGGTGCTGGTGCGACAGGCCTCCGGCCTGCGCACCGGCCCCCGCGGGGGCATGCTCGCCGTGCTCGCCCCCGCCGACGTGCTCGACCGGGTCCCGGCCCTGCGCGAGTGCGAGGTCGCGGCCCGCAACTACCCGGGCCACTTCGTGGTCGCCGCCGACGAGGACACCCTGGCCCGGGCCGAGCGGGAGCTGCGCGCCGCCGACGTGCTCCACCAGCGCGTCCCCGTCGAGTACGCCTACCACTCGCGGCACATGGACCCGGTCCTCGCCCAGTGCAACAACGCCTTCGACGGCGTGGAGTTCGGCCCGCCGGCCATCCCGTGGATCTCCTGCGTGGACGGCCGGTCCGTGGAGCGGCCGACCGCGCACCACTTCTGGCGGGCGGCCCGCCAACCCATCGAGTTCGAGGCGGCCATGGCCGCCATGCGGGCCCGGGGCGACTTCCTCTACCTCGACCTGGGGCCCTCCGGCACCCTGCACAACTTCGCCCGCAACAACCTGCCGGCAGGGAGCCGCTCCCGGTCCCTGCCCCTGCTCAGCCCCTTCGGGTACGACCCGGAACAGATTCCCCGGGCCCGGACGCTCGCCGCACCGAAGGCGGCCACGGCACCGCACGCACCGCAATCACCGCACGCACCGCACGCACCGAAGACACCAAGGAAGGCACACGGTATGAAGGTCTACGGCTTCCCCGGACAGGGCTCCCAGCAGCGCGGCATGGGCAAGGGGCTGTTCGAGAAGTTCCCCGAGCAGACCGCGATCGCCGACCGCGTCCTCGGCTACTCCATCGAGGAACTGTGCGTCTCGGACCCCGAGCGGCTCCTCGGCCGCACCGAGTACACCCAGCCCGCCCTCTACACGGTCAGCGCCCTGACCTACCTGGACCACCTCACCCGCGACCCGGAGCCCGCCGACTACCTGATCGGTCACAGCCTGGGCGAGTACGTGGCCCTCTTCGCTTCCGGCGTCTTCGACTTCGAGACCGGGCTGCGCCTGGTGCAGCGCCGCGGAGCCCTGATGGCCGCCGCGGGCGGCGGCTCCATGGCCGCCGTCGTCGGCAGCGACGAGGACGCCGTCACCCGGATCCTCGCCGGATCCGGCCTCGACGGCCTGGACCTGGCGAACCTCAACGCGCTCGACCAGTTCGTCCTGTCCGGTCCCGCCGACGACATCGGCGCCGCCTGCACCGCCTTCGAGGCCGCGGGCGCCCGCGCGGTCCGGCTCAATGTGAGCGCCCCCTTCCACTCCCGCTACATGCGGGGCACCGCCGAGGAGTTCGCGCGCTTCCTCGACGGCTTCGCCTTCGGCCGGCCCGCCGTCCCCGTCCTCGCCAACACCGACGCCCAGCCCTACCGGGCCGACACGGTGAAGGAGACCCTGACCGCGCAGATCGCCTCCCCGGTGCGCTGGAGCGAGACGGTCCGCCGCCTGATGGGCCACGGCGACTTCGACTTCACCGAGCTCGGCCCGGGCCACGTCCTCACCCGGCTCGTCGCCCGCATCCGCTCCTCGGCCACCCCCCTCCCGGTCCCGACGCACACCCCGGTCCCGGCCGAGGTCGAAGCGGCCCCGGCCCCCGCGTCCCTCGGCATCGCGGCGGACACGCTCGGCTCGGCGAGCTTCCGCGCCCGTTACGGCCTGCGGCGCGCCTACCTCCTCGGCTCCCTCTACGGCGGCGTCTCCGGCCCCGACATGCTCCGCGCCGCGGCCAAGGCCGGGCTCCTCGGCTTCCTCGGCACCGCCGGCCTGAGCCCCACCGAGACCGCGGACCAGCTGCGCACCCTCGCCGCCGACCTCGGCCTCGGCGGCGCCTTCGGCGTCAACCTGCTCTACCGGCACGGCGCCCCGGAGCAGGAGTCCGCGCTCGTCGACCTGTTGCTGCGGCACGGAGTGGACCTCGTGGAGGCCTCCGGGTTCCCGCTGATCACCCCGGCGCTGGTCCGCTTCCGGCTCAAGGGCGGCCGGATCATCGCCAAGGTGTCCCGGACCGACACGGCCGCCGAGTTCCTCGCCCCGCCGCCGCAGGTCCTGGTCGACCGGCTGCTCGCGTCGGGCGAGGTCACCGAGGAGGAGGCCCGGCAGGCCGCCGGCCGTCCCATGGCCGACGACCTGTGCGTCGAGGCCGACGGCGGCTGGCTCAGCAGCACCGCCGACCTGCTGACCCTGCTCCCCGCCGTGCTGCGGCTGCGCGACGAGGCCGCCCTGGCACTGCCCGGCCACCGCGTGCACATCGGCTGCGCGGGCGGCATCGGCACCCCCGAGGCCGCCGCCGCGGCCTTCCTGCTCGGCGCCGACTTCCTGCTGACCGGCTCCGTCAACCAGTGCTCCGTCGAGGCCGCCACCAGCCCCGAGGTCAAGGACATCCTCCAGCAGGCCCGGGAGTTCGACGTGGACACCGCCCCCTGGGGCGAGATGTTCGAACTCGGCGTCCAGGCCCGCTACCTCAAGCGCGGCCTGTTCTTCCCCGCCCGCGCCGCCCGCCTGTACGAGATCTGGCGCCGGCACGGCTCGTTCGCGGAGCTCGACGAGGAGACCCGCACCCAGGTCCTCGACCGGTTCCTCGGCGGCGCGACCCCGCCGGCCACCCCCGGCCAGGACCCCAAGGCCGAGCTCGCCGACCTGTTCCGCGGCTACTTCGACCGGGGCCTGCGCCTCGCCGTCACCGGGGACCAGCGCTCCCGGGTCGACTACCTGGTCCACTGCGGCCCGTCGATGGGCGCGTTCAACCAGGTCGTCGCGGGCACGGAGCTGCAGCCCTGGAGCGCCCGTACGGTCGAGGCCATCGCCGACACGCTCATGGAAGGCGCGGCGACCCACATCACGGACCGCCTGAACACCTTCCGCTGACCCGGCCCCGCACGCACGACGACGTCGGCCTCCACGACCAGATCCTGGTCGTGGAGGCCGACGTCGTTCACGCCCGGTGGTTCATCGGGCGGGCGGTTCACCCACGGGGAGCGAGCTTCACCCGCACCGGGCCCTCGGCCCGCAGCGTCACCCCGGTCGACATCGGGATGTCGGTGTCGACCGCCGTGAACTCGAACTTCTGCAGCAGCGCGCCCAGGGTCAGGACCGCGTTCAACATCGCCAGGTGCTGGCCCACGCAGGCCCGCGGACCGCCGCCGAACGGGAACCACGTGTACCGGCCGCGCTCCGCCTCCTTCTCCGGAAGGAACCGCTCCGGGTCGAAGAGGTCGGGGTCCTCCCAGATGTCGGGACGCCGCTGGATCACGCCTGGGCTGACCAGTACGTCGGAGCCCGCCGGGATGACGTACTCGCCGATCTCCACGTCCACGTTGGGGGAGCGGCCGAAGGAGGGTGCCGCCGGGTACAGGCGCAGCGTCTCCTTGATCACCTGGTTCAGGTACGGCAGCTGGGCCATGTCCCCGGCACCCGGGATCCGACCCTCCAGCACCGCGTCGACCTCCGCGTGCGCACGGGCCTGCGCGTCGGGGTTCAGCGCCAGCATGTGCATGGCGAAGGAGAGGGAGGTCGCCGTGCTCTCGTGGCCCGTCACCAGGAACACCAGCACCTGCTCGCGGATCTCCTGCGCGCTGAGCGGCTCCCCGTTCTCGTCGCGCGCCCGCGCCAGCACGCTCAGCATGTCGTGCCGGTCCGACTCGCCCTCGGCCTCCGCGTCCTGGCGGGCCGCGATGATCTGGTCACACACGTCGTACAGTTCCTGGTGCGCTTTCGCCGCCTTCGTATTGCCGGGCGTCGGCACCTTTCGCGGAATGTTGACGGGTGAGAAGGCCCGCTTCACCGCATACGCATTGATGATGGGGAAATTGCGCTTGACGCTCCCGAGCGCCGTCTCCAGGTCGCTGCCGGTGCCGAACAGCAGGCGGGCTATCACGCGCAGCGTGTACCGGGCCATCTCGTCGGCGGCGTCGACGGTCGCGTCCTCCACCGCGTCCCACCGCTGCGTCAGCTCCTGCGCCTCCGCCGCGATGTCGGTGCAGTAGCTGTCCACCTGGCGCTGGCTGAACAGCGGGTTCAGCAGTCGCCGCTGGCGCATGTGCTCCTCGTCCTGGCTGGTCAGCAGCCCGTTGCCGAAGGAGGCGCGCAGTTCGTCGTAGAAGCGGCTGTCCTTGCGGAAGGTGGCCGCCGACTGCGCGAGCACCTGCTGCGCCCCGGCCGGGGAGAACACCCCGTAGAACTGCGCCCGCATTCCCGGCGGGCCGGCGACGAACCGCACCACGTCGCCGTGCTCCTGCTGGGCCTTGAGGTAGGTCCCGAGAGCATCCCGTTGGAGGTCGAGCATCGACCCGAAGAGCGGGTGTCCGGTCGCGGTGGGCGGTTGGATCGCCATGCTGCATTCTCCCCGTCGTAAAGAATTGGTGAAGCGTGAACTATATGCCGAGTGAGCCTAGTTGAAGTCGCCTGGGGCAAAGATCGATTTCAGGAAAGATCGTTTTGATCTGGCTGGTAAACATCGCTGGAGAGGAGGTGGGGGAGCGGTCCGTCGGCGCGGCGTGACCTGTGGTGCGTTCGGTCGGTGAACATGACGTCCCGAGAGGCCCACATCCCCCGTGACCAGCCCGGGGAGGTCGTTCGGGACCTGTACGGGGTGCCCTTCTCCCTCGACCGGCTCGTATCGGGACCGGGTGCGGGGACGGCGGACGAGAGCGTCATCACCACCTTCGTCGTCGACCGGAACGTCCTGAGAAGGCGGCCAGAGCTCGTCAAGTCGGCGCACGTGAGAGGGGCGGGCTCAGGGAGCCCGCCCCTCTCACGTGCGCTACCCGCTGGGGTGCCGGTCAGACGCCGGCGCAGTTGGTGAAGGACGTTCTGGTCCGGGCGCTGTAGATGCTCGCGCCGCCGTTGGCGTCGTACGTGAGGGGAACGGTGATGGTGTCGTCGGCGGTCCACGGGAAGCCCTGGGTGTCGAAGGTCCAGGTGCCGGTGGCCTTCGTCGCCAGTTCGGACAGCGCGACCCACCCGTACTGGCGCGGGGGCACGCTCACCGTCAGCTTGTTGCCCATTTCCTGCTTGAGGTCCACCGTGGTGGCGCCGCTGACCTCGGCGGTGACCTGGAGCTCGAGATTGGCCAGGCCGACGGTACCGCCGACCTTCAGGCTTCCCGTCAGCTTGAAGCCGATGGTGTTGCTCCATCCCGTGCTGGTGGTCAGCGAGAACTCCCACGGGATCGTGGTCGAGGTGTCGTTGAACCAGATCGGGGAGACGCACGTCTCCGGCAGGGTGAAGGGCGGCGTCTGGCTGGTCGTGGACCACGAGCAGCTCGAGGTGTCCCTGTTGCACCGCGCGGCCGCGTAGTCCACCGCGGTGCTCCACGCCTTCTGGTAGACGTCGGCGGGCAGCGTCCACTGCTGCTGCGGTGTGTTGTCGCAGCGGTAGGTGTACACGAAGTTGTCGGTGTTGGGCGGGATCTGGACGGTCAGGCAGGAGTTGTCGGCGACCTGGCGGATCCGGAACGCCTTCTGCGGGGATCCGGCGATCGGTTGGAAGTACCACTGCTCGGACGCGCGCCCGTCGCAGGGCTGCTGTCGCAGCTGGTAGCGGGCGGTGGTCAGGTCGACGCACTTGCCGGTGGTGGTGTTGACGATGGAGAACCCCGAGTCGAGGCTGGTGCCCGTGTTGATGCGCCACGTCGTGGCGGATCCCGACCCCGGGTTCACGGAGATGGCCGCGTTGTCGTCGTAGCTGCCGCCCTGGACGTCCAGGAGCTTGCCGTTGCTGACGTTCGTCACCGTCAACTGGATCAGCGCCTCGGCCGACGCGCCGCCCTCCTCGCGAGCGGTTGCGGGGGACGTCATGATCCCCACGGCGGCGCACAGCGCTGCCGCGACGACGGTTGCCCTCCTCCAGAGGGCGCCTCTGTGTCCCGTTGTTCTTCTTGTCACCAGCGTGATCCTTTCGTCGTGCGTGGATCGGGGGAGGGCGGCCCGAGCCGAGGCGGCCCGCGTCACTTGTCCGACTTCCAGCCGTTGCACCAGCGGCAGAGCGGCTGGCCGTCGGCAGGGCTTTTGGCGCCACCGTGAGCCCGGGGCTCCATGTGGTCGACGTTCCACTCGTCGAGGGACGGGGTCACCCCGCGCTGGGACTTCCGCGGCGGGACGAGGAGCCGGCTCGGCCCGGCCCGGACGGAGCGGGTGTGGGCGCCCGGGAAGGAGAAGTCACCGGTGACGGGGGCCTTGAACTGGCCCTCCCACCGCACTCGCGGGGCGCCTTGGCGGGAGTTGTGGGCCAGGCTCACCCCGGCGGATCCGCCGACGCTCTGGAACGCCGGTCCGGCGGCCTCGACGTGGGCGTTGCCGTTGAACAGGTTCACCGTGACCGGATCCAGATGATCGGTCGGCGCCGGTCCCGGATCGCCCACCCGCTGGTTGACGGTGACCGCTCCGTCGACCGGGGACACGAGGCTCGTCTGCGGCGCGGCATCGGCATCGGCGCCGCGCACCGCTCTGCGGGCGTCGAAACGGGCGTGCTCGCCCACCGCCAACGGAGCGAAGTCGGCCTTCGGCTGCCTCGGCTCGACCAGCGGCCCCCGCACGCCCCGCACGGCGGGGGAGTGGGCCGACAGGAGCGGGAGGTCCCGCGGCACCTTCTTCGACGCCACCGACGCCGATGCGGAGGGCGTGCTCCCCGCCCGCGCCAGCGACACCACCGAGGCCGTCGTCAGCGCGAAGCCGACCATCCGTATCCACCACGACCGCGCGGACATTCGTGCTCCGCCGCCACGCCCAGACACCAAGGCCCCTCCGACCCGTCGACGTTCACCGGAACGCGATGGCCCATCCCTCCACCACCGTGGGGGGCTGGTTGCCGGGCCGGCGGGAAACCTACCGGGCGGCCGTCGGGCCTGGATTGGAAAAATCTGACCTGCCGGCACGGGTCGGCCGAATGCCCCGCCCCATGTGGCCGGAGCGGAGCGGCTGGGCGTGCGCGGCAGGTCGCGTCAGGCCGTCCCGGCCGGCTTCTTCTTGACCTGGTCCGTGAAATCGACGGTGTCGGCGGCCGGCGGGGCCTCTACGGACTGGCTGCCCCCGAAGCTCAGGAAGTCGACGCTGAGGTCGGTGCCGCCGACGGACTGGCTCAGGCGGGACGGGGTCCCCTTGTCGTCGAGCCACACGTCCGTGACGAGGTCGCCCGTCATGCCCATGCCGGTGTACGCGTCGCCGGCCGCGCCCATCTGGTCCGTGGGGACCGTCGCCCGGTAGTGGGTCGTCTTCTTGCCGCGGAGGGTCTCCGTACCGACCTTGGACGCGCCCTTCGCGTAGGTGAGCGTCTTGAGGCCGGCCACCGGGTCGGCGTTGCCGGACTTCATGGCGGAGGCGCCCGCCTCGCCGAGGATCGCCGAGGCGTCGATCCGCACCCAGGTCTTGCCCTTGTACGGCCCTTCCGGGACGGGGTCGATGTTGTAGTAGTACACGGCATCGACCAATCGGACCGTGACGGTCCCGTCCGCGACGAACTTCTCCATCTTCACGTCCGCGGCCGGCATCTCGGTCTGCATCGAGATGCCCCTGCCGTTGCCCCACGAGTAGAGCCCGGTCGTCTTGACGGTCTTGCCGCCCGTCTTCGGGCCCGAGACGGTCGTGGTGATGTCCGCCGAGCCGGGCTTGGAGGCTTGGTCGGAGGCCTGGGCCAGCGCTGCGGCCACCGCGGCGCTCGCGGCCTTGTCGGTGACGTCCGTGCCGCACCCGGTCGTGCCCGCGGCCATGAGGCCCACCGTGACGATGGTCGCGGCGATCGTGCGTGTCTTCATTCCCACCCCTGGGTCGTGTCCGTACCGGGCGGCGCCCCCGCGCCGCCCTCCGTGGGGGGGGGGGGGGGGGGGGGGTGGGGGGGGGGGGGTGGGGGGGTGGGGAGAGGCAAACTTTGATCCCCGCCCACCCACGCCAGTGTCGGGAGGTGGTGGGGGTGTTGGGTGAG
>NZ_JBVHUE010000005.1:159741-171059 GCF_055565515.1 Streptomyces sp. NPDC028419
GCTTCTTTCCCTCCCTCCCTCTCTTTTTCGCCCCCCCCCTCCCCCCCCCCCCCCCCCCCCCCCCCCCTCCGCCCCCCCCCCCCCCCCCCCCCCCACGGAGGGTCTCACGCGACGGCGACATCGCCCCAGGGATTTCGCGGCCCCGGCGGGTCCCGGTCAGCCCGCGAGCGTGCCGAAGAAGGCGCGCACGTCGGCGACGAAGGCCTCGGGCTGCTCCAGCGCGAGGAAGTTGCCGCCCCGCTCCAACTCGGTCCAGTGGGTGATGTTGTGGTCCCGCTCGGCGAAGCGGCGGATGGCGACGTCGGTGTGGAGGGCGACGGCGACACCCGTCGGGACGGTGCCGCGCGCCTTCGGCGCCCACGCGCCGGCATCGTGGCCCGCCTCGTAGTAGAGGTTCGCCGAGGAGCCGGCCGTGCCGCTGAACCAGTAGACGCTGATGTTCGTCAGCAGGCGGTCGCGCCCCACGGCGTCCTCGGGGAGATCGGTGGCCGGGTCCGTCCACTCCTTGAACTTCTCCGCGATCCAGGCGAGTTGACCCACGGGGGAGTCGTGCAGGCCGTAGGCGAGGGTCTGCGGGCGGGTGGACTGGATGGCGTTGAAGCCCATCTTGTCCTGCTGGAAGTCCTCCAGCCGGGCGAGGCGTTCCCGCTCGGACCCGGTGAGCCCCTCGAATTCGGCGGGGTCCCCGGAGGGGAAGGTGACCAGGCCGTTGACGTGGATGCCGACGATCCGATCGGGCGCCCGGCGGCCCATCTCGGCGGCGGTCCAGGCACCACCACCGGTCCCCTGGACGCCGTACGAGCCGTAGCCGAGCCGGTCCATCAGCTCGACGAACGCGCCCGCGATGCGCCCGGTGTTCCATCCGGCCTCGCCGAGCGGACCGGAGAAACCGGTGCCGGGCGTCGAGGTCACGACCACATGGAAGTCCTCCGACAACGGTCGGATCACCTCGACGAACTGCACGAAGGAGCAGGGCCAGTCGTGCAGCAGGAGCAACGGGACGGCCGCCGGGTTCTGCGAGCGGACGTGCAGGAAGTGCACGTTCTGGCCGTCGATCTCGGTGGTGAACTGGGGGAACCCGTTCAGCTCCGCCTCCGCCGCGCGCCAGTCGAAGCCGTCGGCCCAGTAGGCGGCCAGGCCCTTGAGGTAGTCCGTGGGCACCCCCCGGCTCCAGCCGGTGCCGGGGATCTCGCTGCCCCAGCGGGTACGGGCCAGTCGATCGCGCAGGTCGTCGAGCTCGTCCTGCGCGATGTCGATGCGGTAGGGGCGGATCCGGGCGTCGGTGCTGCTGGTGGTCTCCATGAATCCCACAGTATTCTCGATATAGGCACGTTCCGTTCCTAATGACACCACAGGCTGGGCACCATGTTCGATACCTCCGCACGCTTGTTGCGCCTGCTCGCCCTGCTCCAGACCCCGCGCGCCTGGCCGGGATCCGAACTGGCCGAGCGCCTGGGGGTCAGCGGCCGCACCGTCCGCAACGACATCGACCGGCTGCGCGAGCTCGGCTATCCGGTGGACGCCACACGCGGCTCCGCCGGTGGCTACCGGCTCGGCGCCGGGGCCGCGGTGCCCCCGCTGCTCCTCGACGACGAGGAGGCCGTGGCGGTGACGATCGCCCTGCGCACCGCCGCGCAGGGCGCCGTCCCCGGCACCGAGGAGAACGCGCTGCGGGCGCTGGTCAAGCTGGAACAGGTGCTGCCCTCGCGGCTGCGCCGGCGGGTGCGCGCCCTCCAGGCCTACACCGTGGCCGTGCCCGCCGACCGTCCGGCGCCGGAGGTCTCCGCGGAGGTGCTGACCACCCTGGTGTCCGCCTGCCGCGACCGGGAACGACTGCGCTTCGACTACGCGGACCACGCCGGCTCCGCCACCCGCCGCACGGTGGAGCCGTACCGGGCGGTGAACTGGGGACGGCGCTGGTACCTGGTGGCGTGGGACGTCGAGCGCGCGGACTGGCGCACGTTCCGGATCGACCGGATCAGGCCCCGCACCCCGACCGGACCGCGCTTCGCCCCGCGCGAGCTCCCCGGCGGCGACGTCGTCTCGTACGTCTCCCGCCGCGTGTCGAGCGCGGCCTGGCGCCACCACGCGCGCGTCACCGTCCACGCGCCGGCGACGGCGGTGATCGAGCGGATCAACCCCGCGGTCGGCACCGTCGAGGCCGTCGACGCCGACAGCTGCGTCCTGACCACCGGCGCCGACACGCTCCAGGGCCTCGCCGTCCACCTGGGCATGCTCGGCTTCGACTTCGACGTCACCGAGCCGGCCGAGCTGGTCACCCAACTACGTCACCTGGCGACCCGCTACGCCCGCTCCACCCCGCCGCCCGACTGAGCCGACCCCGCACCCGCCGATGACGGGGACCGGTCCCTGACCGACCGGGCGGGGACCGGACATCCGTCCCTTGTCATGTCCGGCCGGCCGCCGATCTACGATGGAGGGTGTGACGGACCCCTGCTGACGTCCTACGACGCCGCCGCGCCCGTCCCCACCGATGGATCCGCAGATCGCTTCACCTCATTCCCGGAGAGCTCGTGACCGACAGCAAGAACATCAACAACCCCGTGGGCCAGGGCGGCGGCCACCGCAAGAAGCTGTCCCGCGCCGAACGGCAGAACAACGGCCCGCACCGCAACCTCGACCGGAAGGGCGCCGCCGACCAGAAGGCGGAGCTGGTGCGCAAGATGCGCGAGAAGGCACGCGCCGCCGAGGCCGCCGAAGACGCCGCGCAGGCGAGCGACGACACCGCCCAGAGCTGACGCCCCGCCGCCGCGAGGCCGCGACCGCGCGGCCGGGGCCCGCCCCGCGGCAGGAGCGGGCCTCGCCGGTTCGAGCGGCTCCGCGCGCTCGGCCGCTCCGGTCCCCGCCGTCAGGCGGGGTGGTGGTCGGCGACGGCGCCGATCTCCATGTCGTGTTCCAGCAGGGCCTTCATGGCGCACAGAGCGGTGGTGAACCCGCCGACGGTGTTGTTCAGCCACTCCACGAGCTCCGCGCCCCGGCCGTGGAAGCCGGTCTCGCGCACCTCGACGAAGGTGGCCTCCGGTAGCCCCGGGCGCGGGGTGAAGGTCACCTCGACACGGGTCGGCTGCGCGTAGTTGCCCCACTCGAACCGGATCAGCCGGTCCTCCTCCACCGCGGTGACCCGGGCACGGACGCTGGCCCCGTAGGTCTCCCACTCCCACAGCAGCTCGGCGCCGGGGACCATCGGCCCGCTGCTCCCGCTGTACCAGAACCGGGTGGTCACGTCGGGGTCGACGAAGGCGCGGAACGCGGTGGCGGCCGGCCTCCGGACGATCATGCAGGCGTACGCCACGGCTTCTTCTTCGGCACTCACGCACACGATGATGCCCCAGCGGCCGCTCCACGGGCGCGACGGCACGGCCGACGCGAGCACGGCCGAGCACGGACCTCGCGGCCCCTGGTACGTGGGCGGCGGCCGAGCAGGATAGTTTGCTCGGATGAGTCTCCTTGATGATGTGGCCGAGCGCGACGGCTGGCGGTGCTGGGTGTGCGACGAACCGGTCGACCCCGACGAGTCCGTGAACGACCCGCGAGGCCCCAGTGTCGACAGCCGGACCACCGACCGGAAGGCCAAGGTCGCCGAGCGGCTCGCGCACCGCGGGTGCAACACCCGCAAGGGCGCGGTCAAGGTGGTCATCGCCTGGCCGGAGCACCTGTACGTGGTCGAACCCGCGCCGCTGATCACCGTGGCCGACCGGCTGGAGCGCAAGGGCGGCCGCGAGATGGTGGGCCGTTGCCCGACGAAGAAGGACGCCCAAGAGGCGGCGGACTGGCTGGTGGACCGGTTCTCCCGGCTGGTACCGGGGCTGCCGGTGACCGCCGCCGTCGAGCCGGGCGGCGGTCAGTTCCTCGTCGTCCTGGCCGCGGGCCGCCGCTGACCGGCGATCACCCGCGCCCACGCGCCCGCGCCGATGCGGTGCTCACCCCGGCCGGTCGCCCGGCGGGCGAAGGCACCGCCGGGGCGCGGTTCCACCGCATCCGGGACCACGGCAGCGCCAGCTGGCCCTGATCGGACACCTCGCGCGGGGCGTAGTGCGCCATCGGCGCGACCTCGCGGTGCCGGGCGTAGACGGTGTCGACGTAGCGGTGTCCGGTGTCGGCGGCGATGAAGAGGACCGTCCGCTCGGGGGAGCGCTCGCGTTCGTGGCGGGCGGCGAGGTAGCCCGCGCCGGTCGACAGACCGGCGAAGACGGCGTGCCGCCGCAGCAGGTCGACGCTGCCGGCCAGCGCGGCGTCGAAGGCGACCCAGTGCAGGACGTCGTACAGCTCGTGGGAGACGTTCCCGAAGGGGATGGAGCTGCCGATCCCGGCGATGATGATCTCCGGGTCGCTGACGTGTTCGGCGCCGAAGGTGACGCTGCCGTACGGCTGGACACCGACGAGTTCCACATCGGCCTCCCCGTTCGCCCCTCCCCGCGCGGGGCTGTCGACGGCCCCGCGCAGGTATCGGGCGAGGGCTCCCGTGGAGGCGCCCGAGCCGACCCCGCCGACGAGGGTGAGCCCGTCCGCGCCGGTCGCCTCCCGGATCCGGTCGGCGACCGCCCGGTAGCCGAGGTAGTGGATGTCGTCGTGGTACTGCCGCATCCAGTGGTACTCGGGGTGTTCGGCGAGGATCTCGTGGATCCGCTCGACGCGCCGCTTCTGGTCGAGTTTGAGGTCGTCGCACGGTTCCATCTGCGTGAGCGTCGCCCCGAGTACGGCGAGCTGGGTGCGCAGCGTGTGGTCCACCGTGGTCGAGCCGACGATGTGGCAGCGCATGCCGTGCCGGTGACACGCCAGGGCGAGGGCGTAGGCGTAGATGCCGCTGGAGCTGTCCAGCAGGGTGTCCCCGCGGCGCACGACCCCGGTGTCGAGCAGGTGCCCCACCGCGGCGAGGGCGGAGACCACCTTCATCGTCTCAAAGCGCAGGCAGACGAGCCGGTCGTCGAGGCGTACCAGGTCCGGCCTGCCGATCGACTCCGCGATGTGCTGGTCCATTGAGGATCTCCTTGGTGGTGGTGCAGGTCGTGAAGGTACGAGTGGCGGGAATCGCATGGGCGTCCAGGGCGCGCAGACAGGTGCGCACGCGGTGGCGCAGGCCGGGCGCGGCCGGGTCGAAGAGCACACCCGCCACCGCCCCGCTGTGCGCGATCTGGACGCCCGCCGCCCCCACCCGCCGGGCGATGCCGCACAGCGCGTCGAACTCGGGGTGGCCGAGGACCCGCTGGCCGCGCCGCGCACTGGCGGTGGCGACCCGGCCGAGCAGCCGCACGTCACCGGTGGCCACCGCCCGGCGCAGCAGCCCGCGCAAGCGCTCCCCGGCCCGCACGTCCTCGACGCCGGGCTCGGGCACCGGCAGGGCCAGGGTGTCCACGGGCGCGCCCCCGCCCAGCGCGCAGCCCACGACGACCAGCGGCGGCAGCCGCGGGCCGAGGACCTCCAGGACCCTGCCCTCCCGCTGGGCGAAGAGCACCGGGCGGCCGTCCAACATCAGCGGATCGCAGGCCAGTTCCGCGCGCACGGCCAGCCGGGCGACCGTGTCGGGGGACAGCCGCAGCCCGTACGCGTCCGCGACCGCGCGTACGGCGGCGATCACATCGCTGGTCGAGCTGCCCATGCCGAGTCCCACCGGCACGTCACCGGCGAGCCGCAACTCCCCGCCGCAGGGCGGCTGGCCGGATCGCCGCGCGCATTCCGCCACCGCGAGGCCCGCGGCCCCCGCGGCCTTCGTACGGTCGGCCGGTACGACGCTCAGCGCCCCGGGCTCGGTGCCGGGACGGCGGACGAACGTGGCGTGGCTGCCGGGGCCGGCCATGGGGAGGGTGACCAGGCCGGCGCACGGGTGTCCCGAGCCGTCGAGGAAGACGCCCTGGAGGATCTCGCCGTGGTGGCAGGGGGCGTACCCGGCGCCGGCGGGGAGGTCGCCGGCACCGGGCGCCACCTGGCGCGGGGCGCGGATCATGCGCGGCCCCCCGTCCGGTAGCGGTACAGGACGCTCTCGTCGGCGCTGAACTGGGAGAAGGGGAACGGTTCCGCCGACAGGGCGGTCACGCCCGAGCCGAGGAAGGCGCGGGCCACGGCGCTCCCGGTCTGCGCGTAGACGATCAGCGGGATGCCGCGGGACCGGCAGCGGTCCAGGACGGTGTCGAAGGAGCCGTTGCTCAGGGTCATCCCGGTGGCGACCACGGCCTCGGCTTTCTCCAGCACCTCGTGCATGTCGGTGGTGACGGGATCGCCCCACTGGGTGGCCTTGAGGTTGAAGTCGCAGGGCAGCGGTTCGCCACCGCACCCGCGGATCGCCGCGACGAGGGGGTTGACGACGCCGATGAGGCCGACCTTGGCGCCCTCCTCGATGTCCAGGAGGCCGGCGATGGCCGCGTCACGGGCCTTCGCGCGGACCTCCGGGGTACCGGCGGGCAGGGTCACGGCCTCGGCGTCGCCCGCCCCGGCGGCGACGCGGTGCGGGCGGGCCTCGGAGAGGTAGGCGTCGAGGGCCGCGATCCGCAGCGGGCGCGGGGCCTCGCGCAGCAGCACGTCGAGCGGGGCGCCGGAGGAGTCGCGGCAGATCGACGGGGCGATCTCGCCGGCCTCGAAGGCGCAGCCGCCGAACGAGCCGCCGAGGCGGACCAGGACGTACTGGTTGAGGTAGGTGGTGTCGCCGCCGGCCAGGCGGGTGCCGTGGTGCGCCCAGAACACGCTGGTCGCGACGAGCCGGTGGGGGAGCGGGCCGTGCTCGCCGGCGAGGACGGCCTCGATGAGGGCGTCGACGGTAAGGGGATTCACGAGCTGCACGGGGTTCATGGGGTTCACGGGGGTCATGGGGTTCACGGGGTTCCTTTCACGGGGGTGGGTCGGGGTGCGGCGGTCGGTGCTCCGAGCGGGCCCCGGCAGGTGACCGCGGGGTTGCCCAGGGCATCGGTGGAGAGTTCCGCGTCCACCTCGAAGACCTCGGCGAGCCGATCGGAGGTCAGGACGGCGGCGGGCGTGCCGGCGGCGATCAGGCGACCGTGGTGCAGGAGCAGCAGCCGGTCGCAGTACCGGGCGGCGAGCGACAGGTCGTGCAGCGCGACCAGGACCGTCTGCTCGGTGCCGGTCAACAACTCCATCAGTTCCAGCTGGTGTTTGACGTCGAGGTGGTTGGTGGGCTCGTCGAGCAGCAGCCCGTACGGCTGTTGGGCCAGCGCGCGGGCGATGTGGGCACGCTGGCGCTCACCGCCCGACAGCGCCTTCCAGGGTCGGTCGGCCAGCGCGGTGAGTCCGACGCGGTCCAGGGCGGCGGCGACCACCGTGCGGTCGACGGCGTCGGGTCCGCGCCAGCGGTCCCGGTACGGGATCCGCCCGAGGCCCACGACATCGGCGACCAGCAGGTCGCTGTCCGCGCCCGAGCCCTGTTCGACGAAGGCGACCTGGCGGGCGATCCGCCGGGCGCTCCAGTGGCGTACGGACTCGCCGTCGTAGCGGACCGTGCCCGCGTCGGGGGGCCGCAGCCCGGCCAGGCAGCGCAGCAGCGAGGACTTGCCCGAGCCGTTCGGGCCGAGCAGTCCGACCGTCTCGCCGGGTGCGATGTCCGCGCTGACGTCGCGCACGACCGGCCTGCCCGACACCGACCAACTCAGCCCTTCGGCGGTGATCCTCACAGCTCACCCCTCCTGCGCAGGACGAGCAGGAAGAGCGGTACGCCCAGCAGGGCGGTGATCACGCCCACGGGAACCTCGCGGGGCGCGAAGGCGATCCGTGCCAGGGTGTCCGTCCACACCAGGAACACCGCGCCCGCGAACGCCGCGTACGGCAGCAGCACGCGGTGCAGCGGTCCGACGAGGAACCGCACCCCGTGGGGGACGATCAGCCCGACGAATCCGATGGCGCCGACGGTGGCCACCGCCACGGCGGTCAGCACGGCCGTGACCACGAGCAGCAGCATCCGGGTACCGCGTACGCCGATCCCGAGGGAGGCGGCGGTGTCGGTGCCGAAGGCGAGCCCGTCGAGGGAGTGGGAGCAGAGCCAGGCCGCCGCCAGCCCCAGCGGGGTGACGATCGCGCAGACCACGACCGCGTTCCAGCGGGCCGGCGCCATCGAGCCCAGCAGCCAATGGGTGACCGCCCGCGTGGTGTCCGCGTCCGCCGAAGCCATCAGGACGAGCGACGTGGTCGCCGTGAAGAGCTGGCCGACGACGACACCGGTGAGGACGATGCGGACGGAGTCCAGTCCGGTGCGCCTCAGCAACAGCAGGAGCAGCCCGAAGGAGAGCAGCGCGCCGGCGAGGGCGCCGCCGGTGACCCCGACGGCGTTGGCGCCGATCCCGAGGACCACCACGGTGACGGCCCCCGCCGAGGCCCCCGACGAGACGCCGAGCAGGTAGGGGTCGGCGAGCGCGTTGCGGGTGACCGCCTGGAGCACCGCGCCGCACACGGCGAGCGAGGCGCCGACGAGGGCCGCCATCAGTACGCGCGGTAGCCGAAGGTCCCAGACGAGGGAGTCCAGCAGCGGGGGCAACGGCCGCACGTCCAGGCCGAGACGGGCGCCGAGAACGCGGGCGAGGTCGGTCCAGCCCACCTCGGCGGTGCCGATGCGCACGGACGCGGTCACCGAGGCCGCGAGGGCGACCGCGGCGAGGAGGAAGAGCGCCGCACGGGCCGCCGCGGACCGGCCCGGAGACGAGAGGTCCCGCATCCCCGGCCGGGCGACGGGGTCAGCGGACATAGCCGAGGCCCTTCATGCCGTCGGCCAACAGCCCCAGGGCGTGGACCGAGCGCACCGAGGGGTCCAGCTCGATGCCCGGCACCTCGAGCACCTTGTCGTCACGGACCGCGGCCAGCTTGGAGATCACCGGGTGCTGGGTCATCGCGGCGCGCTTCTCCTTGGCGCTGTCGCCGGGCCGGCCGCGCTCGGACAGGTCGCCGATCACGATGAAGTCGGGATCGCGCTTGGCCACTTCCTCCCAGGAGACCTCGGGCCAGTCCTGGTCGACGTCGTCGAAGGCGTTCTGCGCTCCAACGATCCGGCTCATCTCGCTGGGCAGGCCGGTCCCGCCCGCCACGTACGGCATGCCGTTGAAGACGGAGTAGAGGTAGACCACGGTGGGCCGGCCGGGCCGGCCCGCTCCCCGGGCGGCCTTGGAGGCGTTCTGTCCGGCCCTGGCGACGGCGGCGCGTTGGTCGGCGGTGAGCTTGCCGGCCCGCTCCTCGACGCCGAAGACCTTGCCGAGGTTCTCGTAGTCGGAGAAGAGGAGCTCGAAGGGGGTGGTGCCGGCCGGGCTCTGCTGCGGGCAGTCCACGGCGCTGACGAAGGTCGGGACCTTGAGGTCGCCCAGTTCCTCGCGGGTGCCCGCCCGGTCCTTGGTGAAGAGGTCCGCGGAGCCGGCGACGACGAAGTCGGGTGTGGCGGCGCGCAGTTGCTCACCGGTGGCGATCTTGGGCGCGATGACCGGGATCTTGGCGTACGCGGCCTCGTACTGGCCGGGGATCTTCGTCTTGAGGTTGGCGGTTCCCGCCGTCCGGTCCTGGAGTCCGAGTTCGAGCAGGGTCTCGGTCGAGGTCTGGTCCAGGGCGACGGTCCGCTTCGGGGGCGCGGTGAGGGACACCTGGCGGCCGCAACTGGTGACGGAGGCCGTCTTGGTGGAGGCGCGGGCGGCGGGCCCGTCGTCCGCCGTGGAGCCGTCGCCGGCTGCCGTGGAGCAGCCTGCGGTGGCGAGGGCGAGGGTCAGGGCGATGCCGAGGCGGGCGGGGTGGCGCATGGGTTCTCCGGTTCGGGGGCGAGGGCGTGGGTGTTGTCGTGCACAGGGCAGAAGCCCGGCGTGTGAAGGGTACTGTAATGGTATTCATTTTCATTAACGAATCCGGGTGCGGTTCGCCGAGCCGCCACCCCCGCCCCAAGGAGCAACCACACCGTGGCGACCACACCCGCGTCCATCGCGGCCAAAACCCCTACCCCACACCCCCGTTCGGTGCTGCGCGACCCCGCGTTCCTGCGCCTGTGGGCGGGCACCACCGCCTCGGGACTCGCGACCTGGGCCCTGCCCTTCGTCCTCGGGCTCGCCGTACTGCACCGCGGCCTCGGCGCCGCCGGTCTCGGCCTCGTCCTCGCCGCCCGCACCGCCGGCTTCCTGGCCGCCGTCGCCGTCGGCGGCGTACTGGCCGACCGGCACTCCCGCCGCGCGGTCGTCCTCTGGTCGGGCCTCGCGGCAGCGGTCGCCGCACCCCTGCTCGCCGCCGGACTCGGCCGTTCCCTCGTGCTGATGACCGCCGCTGCCGCCCTCGCGGGCGCCGGACAGGGCGCCTGCCGACCGGCGTTCCAGGCGCTCACCGCCGAGACCGTGGAACCCGAGCGCCGGCAACAGGCCAACGCCGCCCTGACCATGGCTGTGCGCGGATGCACGCTCGCCGGGCCCGCGCTGACCGCGCTCCTCGCCGCCGTCCTCGACATCAGGACGCTGCTGCTCGGCATCGGCCTGCTCTGGCTGGTCGCCGCGTTCGTCCCCGGCAAGGGAGCCGCCGGTCCGGCGGACCCGCACGTCGAGCCGGAGCCGCGCGCCGGCCTGCGCGCCGAGTTCCTCGAGGGGATACGTGAAGCGCGCCGCCACCCCTGGTTCCTGGCCGGACTCGGCGCCCTGACCGCGGTGATAGCGCTGGGATACTCCGTCACCAGCGTGGCGCTGCCGCTGATCAGCCGGGATCGCTACGACACCCAGTGGGTGCTGGCCGGCGCCGTGACCGCCTACACCGTGGGCGCGCTCGGCGGGGCCCTGGTCACCGCCCGGTGGCGGCCGCGCTCGCAGGGGTGGGCCGCCTTCGCGGGCCTGGCCGCCTACGGCGTCGCGCCGCTGAGTTTGATGCTGCCCGTGCACCCGGCCGTGGTCGTGGGCGCGTACGCGGTCGCGGGGATCGGCATCGAGCTGTTCAACGTGCCCTGGTTCACGGCCACGCAGCGCGAGGTCGCTCCGGACAAGCTGGCCCGCGTCTCCTCGCTGGACTTCCTCGTCTCCTACGGTCTGGCACCGGTCGGGCTGGCCCTGATCGCACCGGCCATCGCCGCCTTCGGCGTCACCCCGGTGCTCGCCGTGTGCGCGGGCGCCTGCTTCCTCGTACCGGCCGCCGCGGCGTTCGTACCCGGGGCCCGCCACTTCGCGCGGACGGCTCTGGTGTCGCGCGACTGACCCGCACCGTGCCTGGCGGAACAACGCCCGGGGAGAGCGCGGGTCCCGGGGGGGGGGGGGGGGGGGGGGGGGGGGCTTTCTTGGGGGGGGGGGGGGGGGGGGGGGGTGCGCCCCCCCCCCCCCCCCAACACCCCACACCACCCCACCCTCAACCAGCACCAAAAC
>NZ_JBVHUE010000005.1:171069-307808 GCF_055565515.1 Streptomyces sp. NPDC028419
CCGGGACCCATAACTGCGTGCGGATGGTTTGTGTGTTGAGCGACTGACCCGCATTGTGCTGGGGGGAAAAACACTGGGGGAGAGTTCGTTCCCCTTCCCCCCGAGGCCCCCCGGGACCCCTTCCTCAGGCGGCGACGGTCGCGGCCCGCGGCTCGCGGACCATGGGGAGCGTCGCGCACGCGGCGAGGAGGGACGCCGCGGCGACGGCGTACCAGCCGTGCTGGAACGCGGTGACGACGTGGTCGGGGGTCGGGGCGCCGAGGAGGCCGATCAGGACCGCCACGCCGAGGACCGCACCGATCTGACGGCCCATCGAGGTGATGGCCGAGCCGGTGGCGAAGCGGGCCGGCGGCAGGGCGGCCGCCGACGCACCGGTCAGGACCGGGAGCGTCATGCCGACGCCGAGGCCGGTCAGCACCATGCCGGGCAGCAGCGAGGTCGCGTAGGCCGATCCGGTGTCGAGCGCGGCGGCCCACCACAGGACGCCGGCGGCGAACAGTAAGGTCCCCGCCAGTGCGATGCGGCCCGCGCCGAACCGCGCCACGGCGGGCCCGATCCGCAAGGCGACCGGCGGCACCAGCAAGGGCCCCGGCGCGATGGCGAGGCCGGTGCGCAGGGCGGAGTAGCCCCACACCCCCTGGCACCACAGCACCGCGCAGCGCAGCATGCCGGCGAAGGCGACGGTGAAGAGCGTCAGGGCGGCCGCGGCGGACGCGAACGCCGGAACCCGCAGCAGTGGCAGTTCGACGATCGGCACGGGGTGGCGGGCCGAGCGCAGGACGAACCAGACGCCGAGCAGCACCGCGACGGCCAGGCCGCCGAGGGTGGCGGCGCTCGTCCAACCCCAGTCGGGCGCCTTGACCAGGCCGAGCGCGAGCGTGGCGATCGACCCGGTGAGGAGCGCGGCGCCGAACAGGTCGGGCAGCGGGCTCTTGACCGCCCCGGCGCGGCCCGGTGACGGCAGCACCTTGACGCCGAGCACGATCGCCGCGATCCCCACCGGCACGTTGACGAGGAACACCCAACGCCATCCGGCCTCGACCAACAGCCCGCCGACCACCGGCCCGAGTCCGGCGGCGATCCCGCCGATCGACGCCCAGGCCCGCACCGCCGCGGCACGCTTCTCGGGCGCCGTCGTGTCGAGCAACAGCGCGAGCGAGGTCGGCATGAGCAGCGCGGCGCCGGCGGCCTGTACGAGCCGTGCCGCGACCAACGTCCCGACGCCGGGAGCGAGCGCGCAGCCGACCGAGGCGAGGGTGAAGACGGCCAATCCGGTCAGGAACACCGGCTTGTGCCCGGAGCGGTCGGCGACGCGGCCGGCGACCACGAGGAGCGCCGCGAAGACGATCGCGTAGCCGTTGAGGACCCAGGAGAGGGAGCCGAGGCCGCTGCCGGGGTACGAGCGGCCGATCGCCGGGAGGGCGACGTTGACGATGAAGAGGTCGAGGTTCGACATGAACACCGCGGCCGCGACCGTCGCGAACACGGCGCGGGATCCACGCCGTGGTGGGTTTGAAATTCCAACTATCATGCGGCGGAGGCTAGCGGTGTGAGTTTGAAAACACAACGGAGTAGGGGGATGATGGGGACGTGACCTCGAATGCGAAGCAGGGCGAGAAGGCGGTTCCGCACCCCGAAGTGCCCGGTCGACCGTGCTCCGTGGCCGCCGCGCTGCACCTCATCGGCGAGCGCTGGGCCCTGCTGGCGATCCGCGAGATCTTCTACGGCAACCGGCGCTTCGACCGGATCGTCCGCAACACCGGCGCCCCCCGCGACCGCCTCGCCGCCCGCCTGCGCGCACTGGAGGAGGCGGGCGTGGTCGAGCGCCGCGCCTACAGCGAGCGCCCACCGCGCTTCGAATACCACCTCACGGAGGCCGGCCGCGATCTCGCGCCGGTGATGCGGGCGATGCTGACCTGGGGTGACCGCTGGGCGGTGGACACTCCACCGGTCGCCTTCCGGCACCGCGCCGGTCCCGGCTCCGCGCACGAGGCCGAGCACGACCTCGACCCGGCGTCGACGTGCCGCACCTGCGGCGAGGAGGTCGCGCCGGGAAGCCTCACGCTCGACGTGCGGGCGCCCGGATGGGACCGGGCCGGACCGACCGAGGGCCCCTGAACCGAGCGGTGACGCCCAAGGGCGGCCAGACCTTAGCCTGTTGGCATGTCGGAGCTTGCCATCCCGGGCCGCACGGGCGGTCGGATCACCCTGCGTGCCGCGGACACCCTGTGGGCCGACCTGACGTCCGCCAGCGCCGTGCCGACGGCCGCCGAGGTGTTCACCCGCCCCGCCGCCCGTGGCCGAGCGGGGTACGTCCTGCTCGGCTGCCGTGTGGTCACGATCGACGAGACGGGCGGCGGCCGGTGGAGCGTTGCGGAGGCGGAGGTGCGCCGCGCGGCAGCGGAAATGAACGCGGTCGCGCTGGACGGCCGGGACCTGGTCCGCATCGGTCCGTTCCGTGGCGCGCCGCGAGGGGAGCCCGACGGGGAGACCTCGCTGCGGTGGCGCGCGCGCATCATGGGGGAACTGCAGCACCCGCGCTCCCCGGAGCGGGCGGCGCCGAGCGAAGGCGGCGGCCGGCCGTGCGCGCTGGCGGGTATCGACTGGCGGCGGATGCTCGTGGAGAAGCCGCACGACCGCACGGCGTCGACCTGGTGGCTGCCGCGCGCCCTGGTCCGACTGCTCGACGCGGCCGAACACGCCGAAACGCGCTGGCTGCACGCCGAACGGACCCGCCGGGCGGACGCGGCCGTCACCGAACCGCCCTCCCCGCGCCGCCGGCCCCCGTCCACCGGCGATCCGCGGTCGACGGGCCAGGACCGCCCGACCGTCCCGCCGCGCCCGTACGAAGGGGAGCTGGAAGGCCACCTGTACTCGGTACTCAGCAGGAAGGCCGGTACCGCCCGCAAGGTGGCCGGGTGGGCGTGCGCCGTCTGTCGCACCGCCCCCGCCGCCGTGCTCGACCACTGCCACGAACACGGCTACGTCCGCGCCCCCGTGTGCCAGTCCTGCAACACCCATGAACGCCCCGACCACCTGTACAGCAACGACGTCCGCGTCGCCGACCACTACACCCGCCTCTTCGACACGCAGGCAGCCGATTGGCTCCGCCACTGGCACCGCTGCCCCGGCTGCCGCACCCGCAGCACCCTGCCGCTGCCGCACCTCGCCGCATGGACCGCGCACACGGCCTGCCGCGCCCTGCGTCCGACCCACCGCGCCCCCCGCGGCCGCCAACCCTGCGGCGTGCTGCGCGCGTACTGGACCGGCAGCCACCGCGCGCCCCGCTCCTGCCTGCTCACCGTCGCCGTCGACTTCTGCCCCTCCGGCGAACACCGCCTCCTGGCGCAGATGCCCTACCGCGAAGCCGTCGAACGCTTCGGCAGCTGGCTGGCCGAGACCGCCCCCGCCGTGGCCGCCGCGGCCGGACCGGAACGTCTGGACGACCTCCCCCTCCGCTCCCGGCCGATCGTCGTCGATACCGGCGGCGAGGGCCTGGCACTGTTCTGACCAGCCGGTTTCGAGGAAGCGGTGGTTCTCGTAGGGTCCTCTCGGACAGACTGCTCTACATGCTCGACGCGTCCGACAACGCCTTGCTCGTCGCCGCCCTCACCGGTGCGACGGCCATCGTGGCCAGCTCGCTGGCGAGTTGGCTGACCAGCAGGGGCAACGCCCACGCCGCGCGGATCCAGGTCGAGGCCACCACCGCGGCCCAGCGGCGCGGCGGCATCCGGCAGAGCCGGCGGGCCGCCTATCTGGCCACGATCGAGCAGGCCCACACCGTCGCCGACGGGCTCCGAGGAGTCGACGGCCTTTCGACCGACGAGTCCGACGCCGCTCTGGTCGCTCACCGCGAGCGGCACCAGCAGTTGCGGCGCGCGGTGACATCGGTCGATCTGGAGGGTCCTTCCGCCGTCAAGGTCGCGGCATCGAACCTGTTGATCATGTCGGGGACGCTCTCCACGGCCCTGGCGGCCGTGGTCGAGAACCCGAGTAGGGAGAACCGCCGCGAGTTCCAGGGGACGCTGCGCGCCTTCATCCGACTGATCGGGCCCTTCATCGAGGCGGCCGCCGTAGTGCTGGACGAAATGTAGGCGCGCGGGCGCCGCGGACCCGCGCACCGGACATTTGCAAGATCCAATAGTCGGGCAGGGCCGTGACCCGGCCTATCGGGCTCCCATCGGACACCTCCCACGGCTCCCGCCGCGGACCCCCGCCGTCCGTCGGGAATACCTCGGTGGGGCCCCTCGTTGGAGGCAATGGTTGAAAGTGAAACAATCATGGAGAGGGAGCCAGGAAGTCATGGGAGCCACGGGAGCCATGCAGTTCGGGATCTTCACCGTCGGTGACGTCACGGTCGATCCGACGACCGGGCGCGCGCCCAGCGAGCACGAGCGCATCAAGGCCATGCTCGCCATCGCGCAGAAGGCCGAAGAGGTCGGCCTCGACGTCTTCGCCACCGGTGAGCACCACAATCCGCCGTTCGTCCCCTCCTCGCCGACGACCCTGCTCGGCTACATCGGCGCGCGCACCGAGTCCCTGATCCTGTCCACGTCGACGACGCTGATCACCACCAACGACCCGGTGAAGATCGCCGAGGACTTCGCGATGCTCCAGCACGTCACGGACGGCCGCGTCGACGTGATGATGGGCCGCGGCAACACCGGCCCGGTCTACCCGTGGTTCGGCAAGGACATCCGCGACGGCATCGACCTCGCCATCGAGAACTACGCGCTGCTGCGGCGGCTGTGGGACGAGGACGTCGTCACCTGGAAGGGCAAGTTCCGCACCCCGCTGCAGTCCTTCACCTCCACCCCGCGCCCACTGGACGGCGTGGCGCCCTTCGTGTGGCACGGCTCCATCCGCTCGCCGGAGATCGCCGAGCAGGCCGCGTACTACGGCGACGGCTTCTTCCACAACAACATCTTCTGGCCCGTCTCCCACACCCGGCAGATGGTGAACCTGTACCGGCAGCGCTACGCCCACTACGGGCACGGCACCCCCGAACAGGCCATCGTCGGACTCGGCGGTCAGGTGTTCATGCGCAAGAACGCGCAGGACGCGGTGCGCGAATTCCGGCCGTACTTCGACAACGCGCCGGTGTACGGTCACGGCCCGTCCCTGGAGGAGTTCACCTCCCAGACGCCACTGACCGTCGGCTCGCCGCAGCAGGTCATCGAGCGCACCCTGTCCTTCCGGGACTACGCCGGTGACTACCAGCGCCAGCTCTTCCTCATGGACCACGCGGGCCTGCCGCTCAAGACCGTCCTGGAGCAGCTCGACCTGCTCGGCGAGGAAGTCGTGCCGGTGTTGCGCAAGGAGTTCGCGAACCTGCGCCCGGCCGGTGTACCGGACGCGCCGACGCATTCCGCCCGCGTGGCAGCGGTCCGGAACGCTCCGGTGACGGACACGGAGGCATGATGAAGCTCGTCGTCGTCACAGCGGGCCTGAGCACCCCCTCCTCCACGCGCCTGCTGGCCGACCGCCTCGCGGCGGCGACCGTGGCGCAGCTGGACGCCGAGCCCGAAGCGATCGAGTTGATAGAGCCGATCGAGCTGATAGAGCTGAGGGAACTGGCAGCGGAGATCGGCCAGCACTTCGTCATGGGGTTCCCGCCCGCGCGACTGGCCGCCGCGCTCGACGCCGTGGCCGCCGCGGACGGGTTGATCGCCGTGACGCCGGTCTTCGCCGGCTCCTACAGCGGCCTGTTCAAGTCGTTCTTCGACCTCATCGACAAGGACGCCCTGACCGGGAAACCGGTGCTCCTCGGAGCGACCGGCGGCACGCCCCGGCACTCCCTGGTGACCGAACACGCCATGCGCCCGCTGTTCACCTACCTGCGCGCCCTCGTCCAGCCCACCGCCGTGTACGCGGCCTCGGGGGACTGGGGCGACGCGAGGCTGGACCACCGCATCGCCCGGGCGGGCGCGGAACTGGCCCGCTCCATGGCCGCCGCCGCACCCACCCGTACCTCCTCCGCCCTCTCCGCCCCCTCTGTCCCTGCCGCGAGCGCTCCCCGCTCGCTCACCGGATCGATCACGTCGGTGGACCCGGCGGACGGGTTCAAGGTGATCCCGTTCGAAGAGCGCCTGGCCGCGCTACGGTCCGAGTAGGGGAGTCGTCAGACCCCGGTGGAGAGCGCCACGTGGCGCCACTGGTCGAGCTCGCTCCGCACCAGATCCAGCTTCGCCTCGACGCGCTCGACCGCATCCGCACCCAGTTGCAGGCGCAGCGGAGGCTCGGCGACCTCGGTGATGTCGACGATGGCCTTCGCCGCCTTCACCGGATCGCCCGGCTGGCGGCCGTCGTTCTCGGCCAGCGCCGCGCGCACCGGCCCCGCGCCGGCGACGTAGTCGGGGATGGAGGCCGGTTCGACCCGCATGCTGGAGCTGCTGAGGAAGTCGGTGCGAAACCCGCCCGGCTCCACGATCGTGACGCGGACGCCGAGCGGTGCCAGTTCACCGTGCAGTGCCTCGGAGACGCCCTCGAGAGCGAACTTCGACGCGCCGTACAGGCCCGCCGCCGGAGCGGTGGCGAAGCCGCCCACGGAGCCGATGTTCAGGACGTGCCCGGAGCGCTGGGCGCGCAACGTCGGCAGGGTCGCCCGCAAGGTGTTGAGCACGCCGAAGACGTTGACGTCGAACAGGGCTCGGGCGGCCTCGTCGGAGATCTCCTCGATCGCGCCGATGAGGCCGTAACCGGCGTTGTTGGCCACGATGTCGATCCGGCCGAACCTCGCCAGACCGGCCTCCACCGCTGCCGTAAGCTGCCCCGGCTCGGTGACGTCCGCGTCCACCGCCAGCAGTCCCGCACGCCCTTGGGGATGCGCCCGGCGCACCGCGCCGGCGTCCCGCGCCGTGGCGATCACGCTGTGCCCCCGGTCCAGCGCCTCCCGGGTGATCTCGGCGCCGAGCCCGCGCGACGCCCCGGTGACGAACCAAACGCTCATGTTCTCCCCTGTTCAACTGGTCCCCTGTGCCGCCGTTTTCATGACCCGGCGAGCCGATGACCAGACGCTAGAACCTAGAGTCGGGTCTAGATCAACAGTCGGGGGAGGAAGGGGACGCTCGTGGACCTGAGCATCGGTGAGGTGGCGCAGCGCAGTGGACTGAGCGTGCACGCGCTGCGGTTCTACGAGCGGGAGGGCCTGTTCGCCAATCCCGTGCGCCGCCTGTCCAACGGCCGCCGGGTCTATCACGAGGAAGACCTGGAGTGGCTGGCCATCTGTACGAAGCTGCGCTCCTCCGGCATGTCCCTCGCGGTGATCCGGCAGTACATCGACCTGGCCCGTCAGGGCCCGGGCAACGAACACGAGCGCCTCCAACTGCTGCGCCGGCACGAGGCCCACGTGGAGGCGCGGATGCGCGAGCTACAGGGCACCCTGGACGTGATGCGGTACAAGGTGCGCATCTACGAGGAGCACCTCGCCCGCGGCGAAGCCGACCGGCTCTGGAATCCGTCCGCCTCGGACGCCGCGCAGGACGGCCCCGCCGATCGGTAGGGCCCGCTTCACCGCACGAGGAACCTGGTGACCTGCCGCGCCACGCCCTCCAGGTCGGCGTCCGGCGGTAGCGGCAGCGTGTCACTGAGCTGGAGCGCCGTGAATCCATGGACCAGCGACCAGGCCGCCAACGTGGCGATCCGAGGGTCCCCGTCTTCGGCGCGGGCGGCCAGGAGTGCTGCGCCGCGGCGCAGTGACTCGCCCGCGCGGGCCCGGGCGGCGGCCAGGTCGGCGGAGTCCGCGTGGCACAGGCCGGGTTGGAACATCACCTCGAAGTGCCCGCGATGGGTCAACCCGAACCGTACGTAGGCGACGCCGACCTCGGCGAAGTCGCCTGTCCTTTCCCAGGTGGCGTCGAGCGCGTCGGCGAAGAGGCCGAACCCTTCGACGGCCACTGCGGTGAGCAGGCCGGCCTTGTCGCCGAAGTGGTGGGCGGGCGCGGCATGGGAGACCCCGGCCCGTCGGGCCAGGTCGCGCAGGCTCACCGCGGAGGCGCCGGTTTCCTCGATGGCCTCGACGGCTGCGGTCAGGAGCGCGCGGCGGAGATCGCCGTGGTGGTAGCTCTGACGGTCTGCGGCGGGGCGGGACGCGGAGGAGGGGGTTGTCATGGGGTCAGTTTACCTGGATCTAGTCATTGACAGGATCGGCAGGATGAGTGAATCTTTCCAGTGTCAAGTTCTGGGAATTCGAAGGGTGAACACGCAATGGCTCCCGTGATCGTGCTCGTCGTCGGTTGGATCCTGGCCCGCCTCGCCGGACTGCTCGGCCTCTCCGTTCTGGACGGCTGGCAGCCCGCGTTGTGCGTCGCGTTGGCGCTGATGTTCACACTCACCGGCGTTGCCCACTTCACGGGGCGCCGAGCCGAGATGATCGCGATGGTCCCGCCCGCGCTGCCCCGGGCGGACCTGCTGGTGACGGCCACGGGACTGCTCGAACTGGCCGGAGCCGGCGGCCTGTTGCTCCCTGTGACGCGCCCCCTGGCCGCGATCGGGCTCACCGTCATGCTGCTGGCGATGTTCCCCGCCAACGTCCACGCGGCCCGGTCCGGGCTCACGCTCGCCGGGAAGCCCGTCATGCCCCTGGTGCCGCGCACGTTCCTCCAGGTCATCTTCGTGTCGGCGTGCGTCCTCGCCGCGCTCTGACGGCCGCGGCCGCGCACAAACGGCCGCTGCCGTTTCCGTCCACCCCTGCGCCCTTCCACCCGTGTTGACCTGCGGCGAAAGTAGTCCTTGCCCGACGGACACCGGTCCGGAAGGGACTCGTACCGCAATGCGCCGCCGCGGGACGCGACCGGGTCAGGGCAACAGAGGGCACCAGCGGACCAGGGCGACGCGCCGACAACACCCGAGAACGGAAGAACCTTCGTGATGCGCATGCGCAGCGCCCAGGACGGCGCGGCCCCAAGGCTCTTCCTGATCGCCCCGCACTCGGCCGCCGGATCGGCTGCCACGGCCCCGGACGCCATGGGCCGGCAGTAGCACCGGACCGGAAGCTCGGGGACGCGTAGTCCTCCTCGCAACGGACCAGGCCCGCCCGCCGGTCCGGTGCTCGGCCTGCCACGGCCTTGCCCGTGCACCCTTCCCGCACGCCCATCCCACACGCCCTTCCCTCTCCGCGAGCCGATCAGGGCTGCCCCCGAGTCCGAGCGCCGAGGGGCCACCACCTTCATCGCACCACCCATGGATCTGGAGATCTCGATGACTCGCTTCCTGCGCCGTTCGTCCGCCACCGCCCTGCTCGCCGCGGGTCTCGCCTCCGTGGTGCTGACCAGCACGATCCCGGCGCAGGCGGCGCAGGCCCCCGCGGCGGCGGCCGCTTCGCGGACCACCAAGGGGGACACGGGCACCATCACGCCGTTCACGCCGACCGTGCCCCACCCGACGACCGCCACGAAGGCGGAACTCGCGGCGGCCGCCGCCAAGACCGCGAAGCCCGGCCAGACGTTCCTGGCCCCCCAGGCGCAGACCGCCGTCGCCGACTCCGGCACCGGCGGTCGGATCAGCCGCACCGAGGTCATAGCGCGTGCCAAGACCTGGGCCGACGCCGGGGTTCCGTACAGCATGACCAGCTACCGCTCGGACGCGGGCGGCCGCTACCGCACCGACTGCTCGGGCTTCGTCTCCATGGCCTGGCACCTCGCGTCCTCCTCGGCCAACAACTACGGGGAGACGACGGGGAGCCTGCTGGACTTCACGTCCTCCATCGCCAAGGAGTCCCTGAAGCCCGGTGACATCCTGCTCAACCCCGCCTCGGGGGCCCTCGGTCACGTCGTCATCTTCAACGGCTGGGCCAACGCCGAACACACCCGGTACGACGCCTACGAGGAGGCCAGCAGCACCGGCGCGGTGCACCACGAGATCCCGTACCCGTACTACTCCGGGCACGGCACCTTCAGCCCCCGCCGCTACGACAACATCACCGATGCGGGGAACGGCGATCTGACGGGTGATGGGAAGGCCGATCTGGTGGCGCTCGAGGCGGACGGTTCGATCACGGCCGCTGACGGCACGGGGGACGGTTTCACCAACTACCACAAGATCGCCAGTGGTTTCGGTCTGCACGTGAATGCGGACCGGCTGAACTACGTGGACGCGGACGGCGACGGGAAGGCGGACCTGATCGGTCTGGAGACGAACGGGACGCTCACCTTGGCCCGGGGCACGGGCAGTGGTTTCACCGACTACCACACGATTTCCCGCGGGTACGGCGAGTACGTGGACAACAGCCGGCTCAAGTTCGGTGACATCACCGGTGACGGCAAGGCCGATGCGCTGGCGGTGGAGAGCGACGGTTCGCTGACCTTGGCGGTCGGTACGGGGGACGGTTTCACCAACTTCCACAAGGTCGCCACCGGTTTCGGTGAGTACGTCACGGGCAGTCGGCTGAAGCTCGCCGACATCACCGGTGACGGCAAGGCCGACCTCATCGCCCTGGAGAACAACGGCTCGTTGACCCTGGCCGTCGGCAACGGTGACGGGTTCTCGAACTACCACACGATCTCCAGCGGTTACGGGGACTTCGTCAGCAACGACCGCCTGCGTTTCGGCGACGTCACCGGTGACGGCAGGGCGGACATCCTGGCGGTCGAGCCCGACGGAAGCCTCACCCTCGGCACCGGTACCGGCGACGGTTTCAAGGACTTCCACAAGGTCGCGACCGGCTTCGGCACCTACGTCAACGACCACCGCCTCCAGCTCGCCGGCTGACACCCGGCGCACGAGCAGCCGCACCTCCCCACGGGTCACCGTCCGTCGGCCCGCTTCGGACCGTCTCGCAGGTCCCGCCGCGACTGGGCGGCGGGACCCGAGCAGTCCGGCGGGGTCACAGGATGCGGACCCTTCCCTCGCGCAGAGTGAGCCCGTACCGTGAACGGGTGCGATGCACCCGTTGTGGGGCGGAGATCGATACCGGAAGCCTGCTGCTGATACGCGACCACGAAGTCGCCAAGACGGTCCAACTCCTCGGCGGAGAGCTGGACTTCCTGCGTTGCGCGACGGGATGCCACACGACCGTACCCGCCAAGGTCTTCTATTGGGCGTCCACCGAACAGAGCCTGATCCGCTCTCACGCGTCGTCCGAGATCGCCACGCCCGCCGCCCTGCGTGCGGCGCTGCACGAGCGGATCCAACGGAACCGGAGCAAGGATCGGGATCGAAGCCAGGACCGGGACCAGGACCGAGACCGGGACCAGGACCAGGACCAGGACCAGCACCCATACCGGGAGTGGCTGCGGGAGCTGGAGCGGGATCAGGGGCATGACCGGGGGCAGCGGCGGGAGGGCGAGAGCCTTCTCGCCGACTCGCCCGCCCACTTCAAGCACCTGGTCGGCACACTGCTGCGGCTGCGGATCGAGGCGGTGCTCGGGTGGTTCACCGAAGCGGAGTACGCGGAGCTCGACCGGCGATGGCGGGAGCTGACCGGGGCGGTGTACTCCGCGCTGGCGGTCGCCGCGGCCGGGGTGCTGCCGCGGGTCAGGGTCGACCCGGACGAGGGGGTCGCCGTCCTGGGCTCCTGCCAGGCACGGACGTGGCAGAACCTCTGCGCGGCGTGGGCACTACGGGCGCGCGGGCTGCCGAGGACCTTCGAAGAGGACCTGCGTACGTACGTGGACGGGTCACCGCCCATCGGCGACGCGCTCGGCCAGTTCTCCGCCGCCGTCGCCCGCGTCGCGCGGACCGGGGCCAAGGGCGAGCGCGAGTGGTTCTACTGCGCCCGGGCCGTCGAGGCCGTCCTCCATCACCGGGCCGGGCTGCCGAACCCGGCCTCCCTCGACTGGGCGATGGAGTACATGAGCCTGGAAGTGCGCGTGAAGCGGGCCTGGATCGGTACGTCGCCCACCGAACGGCTGCGGCTGAGCGAGGAACACCTGCGCCCCACCCTGTCGGCCTTCGACCTCGGCCGCCTCATCGAGCTGGAGAAGGGGCTCCGCATCGACGCGTTCCAGCGGCGGCCGCGCCGGGTCGGCAGGAAGTGGAACACGACGGAGGAGCGCATTCAGCAGGCGGCGGTCAAGGCGGGCCACCCGAACCTCGCCGCACGGCTCGCCGACCACATCG
This sequence comes from Streptomyces sp. NPDC028419, assembly GCF_055565515.1. Classification (NCBI taxonomy): domain Bacteria; kingdom Bacillati; phylum Actinomycetota; class Actinomycetes; order Kitasatosporales; family Streptomycetaceae; genus Streptomyces; species Streptomyces sp. NPDC028419. The sequence continues at coordinate 183,127 of NZ_JBVHUE010000005.1, forward strand.
CCATCCGCTTTCCCGAGAACGACGTCGGCGCCGCCCTGGCCGGCATGATCGACGGACTCGGGGTCGAATCCCTCGCCATGATGCGCTCCCAGATCTACTCGGGACTGGCCCACCACGGCACCGACGCGGACTTCGACCTGGTCCACGCGGCTCTGGAACGCAAGACCGGGTCGTTGAACGCCACGGTGCTCCTGGGCGAGGCGCTGATCACCGCGCGGAACGCGGCGGGCGCCCTGCGCATGCTGGAACGCGTGCGGGACCTCGAACCGGCAGTGGACTTCCGCCGGTCGGACCTCTCCGACGTCCGCGCCCTCGCGCTGACCCTCACCGGCCGCACCGGGGAAGCGCTCGCGGAGATCGGCGACCAGGACGCCTGGTTCACACCCGATCGCTGGCTCACCGCGCTCCACCCGTTCCCGCACAAGCACGCGATCACCACCGCCGTCGTGCTCCGCGAAAGCGGTCGGGTCGACCAGGCCCTGGCCCTCCTGGAACCGCAGTGGGCGAAGCTCCGGCCGAGCCTGCGCCCGTACGTCGCCGTGGAGCTGGCGCCGGGGTACTTCACCACCGGCCGGTTCGGCGACGCCGTGACCCTGCTGAGGCAAGCCCTGGTCCACGCCCTCGAATTCTCCTCCCTCGTCACTCCGATCGTCCGGGCGCAGCTCCAGTACGCGCTCCTGCGTGACGAGGAGGAACCCGACGAAGAGCTGTGGGCCCTGCCGCTGCACGCGCTGGACATCCGCGGGCCGGGGGAGGTCACCAACCTGGGAGCCGTCCCGTACAGCCCCGTCGCGGACCTCTATGCGGCCATGGCCCGGCTGGAGGAGCTGCGACGCGGAGGCCCAGCGGCGGGAGCCCTCGACGGGTTGTCGGACCTGCGCGCGCGGGCGGCCGCCCGTGGCGACTGCTTCGTGCACCTCCAGGCGATCCGGGTGGAGGCCCTCGCCTCGGAGATCCGCGGCGGCACCCCCGACGCGGAGGCCCCCGACTGGGAAGCGCTCGAACGGCTGGCCGTCGAGCAGTACCGGGTCGATCCGCCGGTCGAGTGCTTCGTGCGCCCCGCGGTCGCCGCGGCCACGGCCGGTGCGCACCGGGACGCCCTCGCGCTCGTGCGGAAGGCCGACCGGCTCGTCGGCCGGGCGATGGAGGGGTTCACCGACTTCGAGCAGGCCGCCGGCGTGGAGGCGGCGCACCCCGGTGACCTGCGGGAGATCCAGGGAGCGCTCCTGGACGGCGAGGGATGCGGAGAACTGCAGCGGACGGTGGAGGAGCTGTGGAGGGACCCGGCGCGGCGGTTGCTCACCGCTGGTGTCCCTGGTGTCCCCGGTGCCTCCGGTGGCTACGAGGCCCGTGGCTCGTTCGCCGACGACCGGGCGCTCACCGCCTTCTGCGACCGGACGGGTCTCGTCCGCACCGCCGTCCTCGAACAGGTCGAGCACGGCCCCGACCGGCGGTCGCTGGTCCTGACGCTGATCGAGGCCGGACAGATTCCGGTCACCGAGGTCGTCATGCCCCTGGACGACCTCGGTCCGCTCGCCGCCCGGCTCGGCACCCGCATCGCCAACTGGACCCCGAGCCGTCCCGGTGACCCCCTCGACGTCCCGCAGTGGCGGACGTTCACCCGCACGCTCCACGCCGTGCTCCGCGAACGGCTCGGCTCCGCCGACCACGTCGTCGTCATCGAGTCGCCGCAGTTGTACCGGCTGCCGTGGCACCTCGCCCTCGGCCCCACCTGGACGTGCTCCTACGCGCCGAGCTGGGGGTCGCTCATGCTCCGGCCGGACGCCGCGGTCGCCCGCCCGGCCGTCGGTGCGGTGTGCGCGCCCCGCTTCGGCGAATCCCCGGCCGTCGAAGCGGCCCTGACGGCGTCCCTGGTCGCGAGCCGGGCGGAGGCCGCCGCGGCCGAGCTCCCCTTCGCCTCGGCGGACAGGGAGCAGGCGGACGCCGCCGCGCTCGTCCGCGTCCTCGAAGGTTGCGACCTCTGCACCCTGCTCTGCCACGGCCTGGTCGACACCGGCAGCGCCTCGGTGTCGCTCCTGCTCTCGTCCGAGGGGCGGCTCCCGCCCGGTGACTCCCTGGCCGCCGCCCGTTCCGGGCCCGCCCACCGGTTCGACTGGCGGTCCGCGACGGCCGTCGCCCGCTCGCCCTCCGCCATCTTCTCGGCGGCGTGTTCGAGCGGGCTCAACCACACCCGCGGCGGTCAGCAGGTCGGCCTGTTCAGCGCGCTCCGCCACCGCGGCCTGCGCACCCTGGTCGCGCCGCGCTGGGACATCCTCGCCGAGCAGGTGCTGCCGGTCCTCGACCGCTGCCGCGCCCTCGTGCTGTCCGGCAGCCCACCGGGCGTCGCCCTGCGCACGTCCTGTCTGGAAGCGGAACGGTCCGGCGTGCCCGGCTGGATCGCCTGGTCGATGGCCCTGGAAGGGGACTGGTAGATGACTCGGACCTTGACGTCGGCGTTGTCGGAGCGGGAGGTGGACCCCGACACCGTCCACCACACCCTGCGCTACTACCTCAGCGAACGGCTGGACGACCCGACCACGGAAGAGATGCGCGCCGAACTCGCCCGGGGATGGGGCCCGGACTTCGCGGCCGACCTGGAGCGGCTCGCCGCCGACCCGCTGCTCCTGGAGAACGCCGCGCTCCTCGTCCTGTCGGGCGCCTGGGACGAGCCGGACCAGGCCGAGCGGATCCTCCAGATCGCCGCCGACGCCAAGGCCAAACTCCCCGTCATCGAGATCGGGATCATCAGCGTCGCGGCCATGTACGGCCTCTACCTGCTGCGCACCGGCGGCATCAAGCGCAGCCAGCGCACCACCATCCGGCGCAGGGACGGCTCGTTCGAGGAGCGGGAAACGGTCGACTACGCCGACCCGCTCGGCCCGATGGCCGCGCTCACGCGCTTCCTCGGTCGCGTGCAGCCGCCACCGTGACGCGTGCCGCGCCGGATGGCGACCGGGCGGTGTCGGCGCCGGCCCTGGCGGTGGCGAACGGCCCCGTGGATCCGGTCAGTCCGGCAGGCTCAGATACAGGTCGCGGCGCGGTACGACACCTGCCGGGCCCCGCGCCGCGAGCAGTTCCCCGACCGGCCCGTGGCCGGGCAGCAGCGCCGCCGGGTCCAGGCAGTACCAGGGCACGAGCACCCCGGCGCTGCGGTGCGCGGCCGGGTGGGGCAGGGGCGGGCCGGGTGCGGCGCGGACCCGGCCGTCGTAGGAGACGAGGTCGACGTCGATCTCCCGCTGCCCCGGCCGGGTGCCGACGCCGTCGTGGTGGAAGGCCTCCTCGACCGCCCGGCCGCGTTCCACCAGCGCGTCCGGGACCAGCGCGGTCCGTACGACGACGATCGCGTGCAAGTACGGGGCCGGCGCTCCCGGTGCTCCCGGCGCCGACGGAGCGGACTCGCAGACGGGCGAGAGGGCCGTCACCTCCAGCCCCGGGGTGTCCCCGAGGGCGTCCACGGCGGCCTGCAGACTCGCCAGCCGGTGGCCCGCGTTCGCGCCCAGCGCGATGACCGCCGTACAGGGCGCGCAGAATACGGGGGACGCGGGTCCGCTCGGGGTGTTCACGACGTCGTGGGGCATGTGTGGCTCCGGGGAGAAGGGTGGTGTTCCGATCCTCCGCGACCACGTCGGTCCGGCGCACTCACCCAACGGCCACTCCGCGTCGCCGAAAGAGGGCGTTCCTTCCGCACGCCCCGGCCCGCCGCGCTCGCTCGCTCGCGTCAGGCGAACGTCACCGTGACCGTGGTGAAACCCAGGGAGTGCAGCATTCCTTCGAGCACCGCGGCCGTGTTGTGTTCGGCGCGCTGCTCCAGCCCGCTCGCCTTGGCCGCCTCGCCGATGCGTTGCACGGCGACCTTCTGCACGGCCTGTTCGCCCGAGGGGTTGTCCGAGAAGAAGTCGCCGAGCCGGTCGAGCAGGCCGCGCTGCTTGGAGACCGCGTACGAACGCGCCGGGTCCAGTGCCGCGCCGCCCAGCTTGGCGTGCGGCAGCCGCAGCGAGGCCGAGGTCCGGTCCGCGTCGACCGTGACGGCCTGCGGGCCGAGCCCGCCCATTTCGACGTACGCCGACACGGAGCCCGCGCCCACGTACAGGGTGCGGGTGCCGCGGATGCCGTCGGGGAGGAACGGGGCGTCGTGCTCCAGGTCGACCACGACCTGGTAGTCGCCCGCCGCGCCCTCGAACCGGCTCAGGTCGCGCAGGGACTTGAGCACGGCCGGTCCGGTCCGGTCGTGGGTGCGCGAGCCGAAGAGGTCTCCCAGGCCCGTCACGGGGAGGAAGCGGAACGCGAGGACGAGCAGCGCGGCCGTCACGACGACGGCGACGGCGATCCGGCCGACCGTGCGGGCCGTGCGGGACCGCCGATCCGGGGCGACGTGCGTCTCCTTGGTGTCCATGCTCACCGGATTCCCCGTCGATCCATGGTCACGCGCGCGCGGCCCCGGGAGTGCGGCGGTTCTTCGTCCGGGACCTCGACGGCCGGGTGGTCACCGTACTCGGCCGTCTTTGAGGTGACCGACCGGAGCGGGACCCTCCGGCGGGCGCGGTCCGCCGGGGATCCGCGCCGCCGCCGCGTGGAGGGAGCGCAGGGCGAGCAGCAGCACCCCGATGTCGTCCAGGTACACCGGGTCCGGGATCAGGTCCAGGGGCGAGATCGTGTACACGACGGCGACCCAGAACAGGGCCTTGTCGCGCAGCGGGATCCCGGCGTCGAGCAGCAGCCGCCGCGCCGCGAAGACGCGCACCAGCAACACGGCGGCGCCGACCGCGAGTCCGGCGGCGACCACGGCGGCCAGGATGAGCCAGGCTTTTGTGTCCATGGCACCCGTATACCCGGCGGTGCGCGCGTAGTCAGCGGGACGTGGCCGTGTCGGTCGCCGCAGTCGCCGCAGTCGCCGGGGCGGTCGGGGCCATGTCGTACGTCACCCACATCGTGCGGGTGGCCACCTGGTCGTACTTGGACCGGGCCCGGTGGTTGTCGTCGGCCGTGATCCAACGCACCACGCTCCAGCCCTTGTCCGCGGCCATCGTGCGCAGCGCATCGAGCAGCAGGTCGGCCGCTCCCGCACCGCGGTGCTCGGGTGCCACGAACAGGTCGTCGAGGAAGCAGCCGACGGTGGCCGAGAGCGGCCGGGCGAACGGGCGGTAGTGGGCGAGCCCGACGAGCTGCCCCTCGGTGTCCTCGGCCACCAGCGCACCGACCTCGTGCGCGGGATCGTTCACCCACGCCCACACGGTCGCGGCGGCGGCCTCCGTCTGCTCCACCGCGTAGAAGTCGGCGTACCCGCGGTAGAGGGCGCGCCACTGGGCGAAGTCGCCGGGCCGGGGCGCACGGACGGTGATGTCGGGCATGGTGGGGAACTCCTGGTCTCGGTCCTGGGCCTGGTCCTCGATCATGGCGCGACGCGACCGCGAAGGCACGCACCGCCCTGTCGAAGTACGGACGCCCGGGCCGCCACCTTGGACGGGGCGGACCGCGCGCCGGAGCGTGTACGGCCCCCACCCCACCACGCCCTCCTACGGCTGACGCGGGATCAGCGCCCGGAAGCGGGCCGCCGCCCGCTCGGCCACGGCCTCCACGTACGGCACGTAGGCGTCGGGGTCCGCGTGGTCGGCCATCGGGAAGGTCACGGGACCGGTGTGCCCGGGGGCGTCGAAAGCGACGATCTCGTGGTGGACCAGCAGCTCGGCGAACCGTTCGGGGTCCCTCTTGGACCAGCTGTAGCGGTAGCCGTAGCCCCCCGGGGGGATCTTCGACCGGCTTTCCGTCGCGAAGCCGTACGCGGCGGCGGATCGGCCCGCGACGAAGATCTGGTCGGTGGGCAGGTACAGCTGGTAGAGCCACCTGCTCGCGTCAACGGTCCCTGGCGGCACGTCCGGTGGGGTCCTGAGCCGCCTGGTGTCGGGCAGGTCCGACCAGTCGAAGTGGAGACACCAGCCACGGAGCACCTCGCTGGGATTGCCCCTGATGGTCTCGATGCCGGGCCTGCCCGCGGCCTCCAGCGCCGAGGCCGCCTCGGCGATCGCCCCGAGGACCTGCCGCAGGGCCAGTGCCTCCGCCTGCCGGTTGCGGACCGAGGCGCGCACACCCGCCCACCACGCGGCGGGGTCGCCCACGGCCGCCCGTACGTCCGCGGGCCAGCTCGCGGGACCTTCCTCCCCCCGGGCCGCCATCTGGCGAGGGGTGAGACCGCCGGGCAAGGGCCGGTCGGCGACCGCCTGGCGGGCTTCCCACTGCCTGAACCGGGCCACGACCTCCTTCCATCGCCGCTCCTTCTCCTGGTACGCCCGTCGCGCGACGTCGCGCGCGTGAGCCTCCTGAGCGGCCAGGCGCACCTCGATGACGTCCCGGACCGGTTGGTAGTCGGCCGCCGCGGCCCGCACCTGCGCCAGGAAGTCCGCTCGGGAGTCGTCGTACCTCGCCCGAGCCCGTCGACGCGTCACCAAGGAGTCCCACCTCCGGATACGGCGCTCCGCCCGACCCAGCAGCCGTTCCGCCTCGGCGATCCGCCGCAGGAGCGAGGCGGCGGCCGCGGTCCACCACTCGACCTCCTCGGGAGCACCGTCCACGTCGACCTGTCGGGGCGGCCAGGTCCGCCAGGACCCGAGCGCGCGCGTGCCGTCGTCAGCGGGCCGGTCCGGCTCGCGGGGGAACAGGTACACCGTGACGTCGAGCTCCTCACCGAGCCGACCGCCCGCGTACGGGATCCGTAAGGCCATTGCCCCACCATGACAGGTTCGGTGGCGCTGGTGGCCGTTCGCGCGCTACGTGCGCCGTCGCGACGCGCTCTTCCGGTCCGGCCCGGCGTCCGGCAGGATGCCCGGTGCGCGCGGGGCCGCTCCCGGGCGCGGACCGTGGGACGGGGGCTCCGTGTGTCAGTAGGTCACGAGCAGGCGTTCCGGGACGCGTTCTACCAGGACCCCTATCCCCGCTACGCCCTCGCCCGGCGAGCCGAAGGACTGACCTGGCTGCCGGAGGCCGACGCCTGGTTGGTCGCGCGAGAGGCGGACGTGCGGGAAGTCCTGCGCCGCGACACGGACTTCTCCTCCGCGAACGCGCTCCTGCCGGACGTCCCGCTGTCGGAAGCCGCGCTCGGCGTCCTCCCGCGCGGCTTCGGACCACGGCCGACGGTGGTCTCCACGGACGGGACCGCCCACCACCGCCTGCGCGCCCCGCTGAACCGGGGCCTGTCCTCCACCCGGATCGCGGCGCTGCTGCCGTACGCGCGGGAGCGGGCACGCGAGTTGGTGGACGCCTTCGCCACGGACGGCTCGGCCGAGTTGGTGGAGGCGTACGCCCGAAAGCTGCCCGGGCTGGTCATCGGGCGTCTCATCGGGCTGGAGCCCGAAGACGCCCTCACGGCGGTCCACGGCGGCTACCGCGCCGAGGAGTTGTTCTTCCGGCCGCTGACGCCGCAGGGGCAGGCCACCGCCGCGCAGGACGTGGTGGCGCTGCAACACCTGTTGGACGGCTACGTTCGCGACCGACGGGCCCGCCCCCGCGACGACCTGTGCTCGGACCTGGTGGCGGCTCTGGCGCCGGGGGAGGGGGAGTTGACCCTGGAGCAGCGTCACGAACTGGTGGCCAATCTGCAGAACCTGCTGATCGCCGGATTCCTGACGACGAGCGCGCTGATCTCCACCGCGTTGCTGCACCTGCTGGGGGACCGGGAGCAGTGGCAGCTGCTGTGTTCCGAGCCGGAGTTGACCGCTTCGGCCGTGGAGGAATGCGCCCGCTTCGATCCACCCATCCAGGCCTTCCGCCGGATCACGACACGGTCGGTGACGCTGGGCGGGACCCGACTGCCCGCGGGCGCCGCGGTGCTGGTCTCCTACGCATCCGCCAACCGCGACGACCGCCGGCACGGGACGGCCGACCGCTTCGACATCCGACGGCCCGCGGACCGGCGGCACCTCGGCTTCGGACACGGACCGCACAACTGCCCGGGCTCCCGCCTGGCACGTGCCCAGCTCCACCTGACGCTGGAGCTGTTCTCGCAGACCCTTCCCGGTCTGCGCCTGGACTCGGACCGCTCACCTGCGCCCATGCGCCCGACCCTCATCCACCGCTCGCCCCCGACGCTCCACGCGACCTGGTGAGCGCCAGCCGAAGCCAACGAGACAACGAACGAACGAACGAAACCATCGGAGGGACTGCCATGTACGACCGCTCACGACGGGCTTCCTTAGTCTCCGCACTCGCCGCGCCGCTCCTGCTCACCGGGGCGGTCGCCGCGGTGCCCATCGCGCTCGCCACCCCGGCGAGCGCCGCCCCGCACGGCTGCCAGTCGACGAAGCTGGACCACGCCACGGCCAGCTCGACCTGCCACTACGGACCCGGCCAGCAGCGAGTGGTGATCACCTGCCTGGACGGGGTCAACGGGGAGAGGTACACCTTCTACGGCCCGTGGGCGCAGTGGTACCAGAATTCGAAGGTCTCGTGCGCGGCGGCGTACCGGCAGAACATCTCCTACATCACGATAGAAGTCCGCTGACCTGCGGTTTCATACAGATCAGCGGTGGTGGGGGAGCGCCGTGCGGGGATGCGGCCTCGGTGGGCCTGTGCGAGGTTGGTACGAGTGGGGGCTGGACGGGGGGTGTCTTCTTCCCCGAAGGGGTGCATCACAGATGAACCGACTTCTCGCCACTGCCGTGAGCACGGCCGCCGCAGCACTTCTCGTGACCGGCGGGGCCGCCTCGGCCTTCGCCGCCGCGCCGACCGACGACGCGACGAACAAGCTGTGCAGCAGCCTGACCGAACTCAAGGCCGACAACGCGAAGTTGCGTACGCTCGACCCGGCGACGGCCACCAAGGACCAGATCAAGAGCGCGCACAACGCCGTTCAGGATGACTGGAAGACCGTCGCCGAGTCCACCGCGCAGTTCAACGCCGCTCAGAAGGACGCGGTGAAGTCCGCGGCCAACGCCGTGAAGAAGACGTACGAGGGTCTGCCCGGGGACACCACGGGCGCCGAGGCCCTGACCAAGCTCACCCCGGACCTGCAGAAGCTCGACACGGCCGTGGCCAGTGCCCAGTCCGGCCTGAAGTGCGGCTGATCCGACCCGCCACGGGGCCTGCCGCTGGGCCCGCCACCGGACCTCCTACTGACGGCGTCGGTCCGATCGCGCACTGCGATCGGACCGACGCCGTCGGCCGTGTCGTCCCGCAGTCCGCCCGTAGGGCCCGGGCCTCCCGGGCGAGCGGCGTGCGGCAGGATGACTCCGTGCTCGTACCAGGAACCCATGGCCGCACGGCCGCCGACCCCGTACGGATCCGCCTCGTGGCGGCCGCCGCTGCCGCGGCGACGGAGTGCGCGGGTCTGGGGCTTCGGGCCGTGGCGGGCGGGGACGTGGCCAAGTACGGCGGCGACGCCCTCTACACGGTCCTGCTGCTCGCGCTCGTCGTCGTGGTCGCGCCGCGTACGACGCCCTCGCGGGCCGCGGCGATCGCCCTGGCCGCGAGTTGGGCGATCGAGTTCCTCCAACTCGGCCCGCTGCCGGCGGAACTGGCGCGGCACAGCACCGCGGCCCGTCTCGTCCTCGGTTCCACCTTCAACGCCCCGGACCTGCTCTGGTACACGGTCGGAGCCGCGGTCGGCTGGCGCCTCCACGCCTCGGCGCACCGCCGCCGGCCCGCCCCCCATCGCGGGCCCGGCAACGGTTCCCGGGCACCGCACTAGCGCGGAACGGTCCGCGGAACGGGCGGGTCGATCCGCGGCCTTCGACTCTAGGCGCGGTCCGCCCATGGCCGGGACGCCCGGGCCGCATCCGGTCACACGGCGATCGGGATCTCCTCGATCCAGCAGTCGATCGACTCCGCGGTGATCACGGCTCGGGCCTCCTCGGCATCGGCTCTGCTCAGGAAGGCCCCCGCCGCGGTGACCTGGGGTCCCTCGGGGCGCATCACCCGTGTCATGAGGACGCTGATGTGGCGGTGGCGCTCGCGCCGGATCGTGGTGTTCTCCTCGGCCGACAGTGCCTCGACGAGTTCCTGGGCCGACGCGATGTCGAGGCCGGCATCGACACCGGAGAGCGGCTGGCTGGGCCAGGCGGGCCGCCCGGCGGGGTAGAAGGTGTTGAAGAAGCTCTGCTGCGTGCGGCGGAGCACTCCTTCGGTCCAGCCGACGGCCATGGCGACCACGTAATCGGAATCGCCCTCGCTCTCCAGGACGAAAACGCGATCTTCCCTGCCGAAGTACATGCTGGCGTGTTCGGCCTTCACCCGCTCGGTCTCGGCCTCGGTCGCGCACCTGATCACCAAGCCGCGGTAACCGGTGCTGATCTTCACCACAGCGGCGGGCTTGAAGAGCAGGTCGATCGTGGTCTCGGGCTCACCGGGCTCGTCTGGCCGACCGACGCTGCGCATCAGGAGTTGGCTGTGGCTCGCCGTGAAGGCCAAGAGGTGGAAGCTGCGCCCGCTGCGGAAGAGCTCCTTGCCGGGAGCGAAGTGGTGGTCGCGGTTGAGCCAGGTGCTGTCCGTCATGCGCTCACGATCTCCGCCCCGCCCACGCGGGTCAACGCGATTGTGCCCCGCTGTCGGGGCGGTTTCCGTGATCACACCCGTCAAGTCATGCGCGGAGCAAGACTGTTTGACGGTTGATGTCGAACGCTTTACCTGAATGCGCAAGACCGAGCCGAGTGTCAGGATCTGGTCAAATCCTGTCCGTGATGGGCCAGTTGGGATCCTTGGGGGGCGTTTCGTTCTGCCCCTACGTGTCCGCTCGGCGGTCGCCACTCATCGAAATCCGGACATGTTTCGGCTGATACATGGCGTGTCCATGGCGATCACGAAGATCGCTGGCAACCTCTCCCCATCCCCAACAGCACCACCAGAGCCAGACGTGCCATCAGCACCACCAGCACCACCAGAACCACTGACACCTCCGGCTCTGTCCGGCAAGCCGGCCTCGTCCCGGCCGCCGGTTCGTTCCACCCCCCACACTCTGAAGGAGTCCGCGTGAAGTCCACGCACCGCCGGAACGCCACCGCCACCGGCGCCCTGCTCGCAGCCGCCGCCCTGCTGACCGTCGGCGTCCAGGCCGGCAGCGCCAGCGCGCAGCCCGAGGCGTCCGCGAACACGAACGCCCCCGGTGGCGCACCCGTGCGCAACCCGGGTGCACTGCCCGCTCAGCTCACCCCGAGCCAGCGCGCCGAGCTCATAGCCAAGGCGCAGGGCACCACGGCCGCCACGGCCAAGGAGCTCGGTCTCGGCTCGCAGGAGAAGCTCCTGGTCCACGACGTGGTGAAGGACCAGGACGGCACCACCCACACCCGGTACGAGCGGACGTACGAGGGCCTCCCCGTCCTGGGCGGCGACCTGGTCGTCAGCCGCACCGCCGCGGACCGGACGCAGAGCGTGAGCAAGGCGTCCGCCGCCCAGCTCCAGGGCATCTCCACCTCCGCCCCGGCCGACGCGCCGGCAGCGGCCTCCGCGAAGGCGCTCGACGCCGCGAAGTCGGTCGGTTCCAAGGCGGACAAGGCCGACGCCGCGCCCCGCAAGGTCGTGTGGATGGCGAACGGCGTGCCGACGCTGGCCTACGAGACCGTCATCGGCGGCCTCCAGGACGACGGCACCCCCAACAAGCTCCACGTCATCACCGACGCCAAGACGGGCGCGAAGCTCCACCAGTGGCAGGGCATCGAGACCGGTGTCGGCAACACCCACTACAGCGGCCAGGTCACCCTCGGCACGTCCGCGTCCGGTTCGACCTACACGCTGAACGACGCCGCCCGCGGCGGCCACAAGACGTACAACCTGAACCGCGGTACGTCGGGCACGGGCACGCTCTTCAGCCAGTCCACCGACACCTGGGGCAACGGGGCCAACTCCAACCTCGCCACCGCGGGCGCGGACGCCGCGTACGGCGCCGGGGTCACCTGGGACTTCTACAAGAACGTCCTCGGGCGCTCCGGAATCCGCGGCGACGGCGTCGCCGCCTACTCCCGCGTCCACTACGGGAACGCCTACGTCAACGCGTTCTGGGACGACGACTGCTTCTGCATGACCTACGGCGACGGAACGGCCAACAACGACCCGCTGACCTCGCTGGACGTCGCCGGCCACGAGATGACGCACGGCGTCACCGCCGCCACCGCGGGTCTGGAGTACAGCGCCGAGTCGGGCGGCCTGAACGAGGCGACCTCCGACATCATGGGCACGTCCGTGGAGTTCTACGCGAACAACCCCAGCGCGCCGGGCAACTACCTCATCGGCGAGCAGATCAACATCAACGGCGACGGCACTCCGCTGCGTTACATGGACAAGCCGAGCAAGGACGGCGGCTCCGCGGACGCGTGGTACTCCGGCGTCGGCAACCTCGACGTCCACTACTCCTCGGGCCCGGCCAACCACTGGTTCTACCTGGCCTCCGAGGGCTCCGGCGCCAAGACGGTCAACGGCGTCAGCTACAACTCGCCGACCTCCGACGGCCTGCCCGTCACCGGCATCGGCCGGGACAAGGCGCAGCTCATCTGGTACAAGGCCCTCACCACCAAGTTCAACTCCAGCACGGACTACGCGGGTGCCCGCACCGGCACGATCGCCGCGGCGACCGAGCTGTACGGTGCCGGCAGCGCCGAGGTCAAGAACGTCACCGACGCCTGGGCGGCCGTCAATGTGGGCGCCCGTTCGGGTGGCGGCACCACCACCCCGGGGAAGGTCTTCGAGAGCACGACCCGGGTGGCCATTCCGGACTCGCCCGGCCCCGCGGTCACCTCGTCGGTCGCCGTCAGCGGGGTCACCGGCAACGCGCCGAGCACCCTCAAGGTCGGCGTGAAGGTCACGCACACCTACATCGGTGACCTCCAGATCGACCTCGTGGCCCCCAACGGGACCTCGTTCCGCCTGCAGAGCTCGTCGTCCGACTCCACGGCGAACCTGGACAAGACCTACACGGTCAACGCCTCGGCCGTAGCGGCCAACGGCACCTGGAAGCTGAAGGTCCAGGACAAGGGAGCCGCCGACGTCGGCACGATCACCGACTTCAAGCTCACCTTCTGACACGTACCGATCAGCCGAACGGCCGACCGGCCGTGACGTGACACGAGATGACGTGAAGTGAAGTGACGTGAAGTGAAGTGAAGTGAAGTGAAGAAGATGCCCGGAGCCTCCCCAGGCCCCGGGCATCTTCGTTACGTCACGGTGTCGGTCGCGGCAGCGGCGGTGGCAGCGGGAGCCGCAGCGGCGATGGGCGCGACGCGCGGCACGGCGAGCCGGGCGTAGTCCTCGCCCGAGATGACCGCCGACCGGTCGAGCCGGGCGGCGTTGAAGTACAGCTCGGGCCGGGCGACGACCGCGGGGTCGGCGACGAGTTCGAGGTCGGGATCGAAGGCGAAGGGCAGCACGGTGCCGGGGACGGCGTGGGCCAGTCGCTCGGCGGTGGCGGCGTCGCTGAAGCCGACGTAGCGGGCGTCGAACAACGTACGGACGGCGTCCAGGTCGACGCGCCGGTCGCCCGGGACGACCGCGAGGACGTGGCGGGTGGTCTTCTTGTCGGTCTTGACCCTGAGGACGATGCACTTCGCCGCGTGCGAGGTGGGGTGCCCGCGCAGGGCACACACCGCCTCCGTGCTGCCCTCGGGTTCGTGATCGATGAGTCGGTAGGGCGTCCCTGTGGTGTCGAACAGGGTGATCAGGCGCTGGTACGTGTCATCTTCGGGCATGGTTCTTCCTCTTTTCCGGTGCTTGCTCTCGCTGTGGTGGTGTGGTGCGCGGTCGGCTCGGTCCGGTGGGTACGTTCGATGTTCTGGCCCCAGTAGGTACCGGCGACCATCAGCAGGGCGCCCAGGGCGGCCCACGGGGTGAGCCGTTCCCCGCCGACGCCGATGCCGATGGCGACGGCCCAGATCGGTTCGGTGCCCAGCAGCAGGCTGGCTCGACTGGCGGAGGTGCCTTGCACGGCCCACGTCTGCGCGAGGAAGGCGAACACGCTGCAGAACAGGGCGAGATAGGCCAGCTGGGCCCAGGTGGTGGCGCTGCTGTGGAACAGGTCGGGCAGGTGGACGGCGGCGAGCGGCAGGAAGAGGACCGAGCCGACGACCGTCTGCACGGTCGTGAGGTGCAGCGGGTCCAGAGGACGGCGCGCGGTGAGCCGGCCGACGAGAACGACGTGCCCGGCCCGGACGAGCGCGGCGGCGAGCATCAGCGCGTCTCCCGTGCGTAGGGCGTGCAGCCCGGTGCCGGCGGTGAGCAGCCCGACGGCCACGACGCAGACACCGGCGGCGAGGAAGAACGTCCACGGCAGTCGCCGGCCGCCCGTGCGGTGCAGCAGCGGAGTCAGCAGGGGCGTCAACACGATGGTCAGGCTGATGATCAAACCGGCGTTCGCGGCGCTGGTGTGCGCCACCCCGTACGTCTCCAGCACGAGCACGGCCGCCTGGGTGACTCCCAGCAGCGACCCGACGCGGACCTCCGCACGGGTCCAGCGGGTGCGGCTCCGGGCGCGGCCGCGTACGGCCACCAGGGCTCCGCACGCGAGTGCGGACAGCGCGTACCGGGCGAACAGGACCGCCAGCACCGGGAGCGCGACGGTGGCCGTCTTGGCCGCGAGGTAGCTGGAACCCCAGACCAGCGCGACCAGGAAAAGTACCGCATCGGTGCGGCGGGCAACATGCATGCCGCCACGCTGCCCCACCAGCACGTTGAAGGCCACGACCAATCTCTAAACCTACGGTGTAGCGGCACTACAATGTCGGCGTGGACGAACGGCAGCTGCGCATCCTGCGCGAACTGGGAGACCTGGGCAGCGTCAGCGCGGTCGCCGAGGCACTGCACGTGACGCCGTCCGCGATCTCGCAACAACTGCGGCTGCTCCAGCGTTCGATTCCCGTCCCGCTCACCGAACGTGCCGGACGCAAGGTGGTACTGACCGATGCCGGCCAGGCCCTGGCCGTGGCGGCCGTCGGAGTCGAGACCGCCCTGGCCCAGGCCCGGAACACGATCAGCGACTTCGCGGAGCAAGGAGACGGCGACGTGTCGGTGGCCGCGTTCCACAGCGCGGCGTCCGCGTTCTTCCCGCTGTTGTTGCGCGGCCTCGCCGGCCCCGGACGCCCGCGCCCCGCACTCGCCGACGAGGACGTGCCCCAGGACCGGTTCCCCACCCTCACCCGTGACTACGACCTCGTACTCGCCCACCGTCTCGACCACGGCCCGCCCTGGCCGCGGACCGTGACCTCGACGACGCTGCTGCGCGAGCCCCTCGACGTCGCCCTGCCGGCCGGTCATCCGCTGGCGGCCAAGTCGCGGCTCACCCCGCGGGACGTGGCGGACCAACCGTGGATCACGGTGCACGACGGCTTCCCGCTGATGTCCACCATCGAGGCCATCGCCAGCGTGGCCAACCGCCGACTCGACATCGTCCACCGCATCAACGAGTTCGCGGTGGTCGCCGAGGTCGTCGCCGCCGGAGGAGGTCTCGCGCTGATGCCCCGCTGGACCGCCCGGCCACACCCCGACGTCGTCCTGCGGCCCCTGAGCGGAGTGCGCGCGCGGCGCGACATCGACGTCCTGCACCGGCCCGAACGCACCGCGCGCAGGGCCGTGCGCACGGTCCTCGCCGAGTTGCACCGCGCCGCGGCCCGGATCCAGGGCCCCGGCCGCTGAGCTTCGATCGCACGGCCGACGCGGCTCGCCGTGTGCGGCCGGCGTCGAACGAGGGCCCAGCAGTGGGCTGTTCAGGCGGATCACAGACACCTACGGCCGGTCCCGTCGTTGATCGAGGCGTCATTGACCGTGCACTCGTAGAAGGACCTGTGATGTTCAACAAGATTCTGGCCACCGCCGCCGCGACCGCGTCCATCCTCGGAGCGGGCGCCGCCGTGGCCGCCCCCGCCATGGCGATCGGCAACGACGACGGGGTCAACACCGTCAACGGCAACGGTGCTTCCCAGGTCTACGGCAACCAGAAGACCGCCGGCAACCAGAGCCCGCAGCTCAGCCTGGTCCAGGGCTCCGCCAACAAGCCCTGCGTGGGACTGCCCGTCAAGGTCAACGCCCAGTCGCTGGTCGCGATCATCGCCAACGTCGGGGTCCAGGACATCAACGTCCTGTCCAACCCGATGAACCAGCAGTGCACCGAGAACTCCACCCAGGCCAAGGGCGACGAGTCGCTCTCGCACATCCTGGACAACATCCCGGTGCTGTCCGGCAACGGCTCCCTCAACAGCTGACCCGTGAGCCGATCCGTTAGCCGATCCGTCAGCTGATCCGTTGCCTCCCGGCGGGCCGGGGCGCCGGCCGCATGCACGAGTGCGGTCGGCGCCCCGGCCCTGACCGGTTGTCAGGGCCGGCCGGAGGCTCGCGTTCCTCACAGGTCGTGACGAGGGAATTTCGACAGGTAGTAATTAGGTGAATTCTTGACTGAATTCCTGTCAATAGCCCTCCGCTTCATATTTCATTTCGATAACGACTGTCCTCTATAAGGCCTGGACCAATCCACGTGACGCGCGTAACTGGCCTTGTTTTCAAGGGTGGTGAGTGTTCGTCAAATTCGACGGGCAGGTAACGGAATGATTTCTTGAGGTGCGGCCCCTCTTTGTCCGAATTCTCCGCCGTGTTCGTCTGGCAGGCTTCCGCGCACCCACTCATCCGATCCACAGTTGAGGTGCGCATGACAGGACGACGTAGACGGCGGGAGCATCGCCGCAAGCCCCGGCGGCTGATACTTCTCACCGCCGCCATGAGCACGGCGGCGGTGATCGCCGCAGGCATCGCCTACTCCGGCATGGGTGATGGCGCCCAGGCCGTGTCCGTAGAAGCCGCCGCGGGGGCCGGCGCCCCGGCCGCCGCGCCCGCCCGGGACCAGGAGCCCAAGCCCCTCGCGGCCGCGCCCGCCAACGAGAGCGCGCGCGGCATGGTCTACGACGGTCTCGACCCCGCGCCGGGAGGCGACCGGTGCGTCGGCGTCTACCGGACCAGCGCCGGCCTCTGTACCCACGGACCGGACGCCCCGCCCAAGGGCGTCGACATCACGAAGGACATCCAGCCCGCGGTCAAGTCCCAGGCGCCGGCGGCCGATCCGGCCCGCCCGCAGGCCGACGACCCCGCGAGCTCCGAAGGGGGCGGACGTCCCGAGGACGCGCCCGCCGCCGACGCCGGTCGCGCCGCCGACAAGGCCGCCGCGCCCGCGCCCTCGCCCGCGGGTCAGGCCGTCGCCGCCGGACCCGCCGGCCAGACCGTCCAGTGCGACGGCGACGGCAGCACGGGCAACCGGGTCCAGGTCGTGTACGTCCACGGACCGGGCCGCGACCGTTACTCCGAATACGTGGCCTCGTTCCGCAAGTGGGCGGCCGACGCCGACCTCATCTACGCGACGAGCGCCCAGGAGACCGGCGGGATCCGCCACATCCGCTACGTCACGGCCGCGGACTGCACTCCGACCGTGGTCAACATCGAGCTCCCCGACTCCGCTCTGGCCGAGTTCAGCGCCACCAACACCGCCCTCGCCGGCAAGGGGCTCGACCGCCGCGACCGCAAGTACATGATCTTCGCGGACACCCAGGTCTACTGCGGCATAGGCACCTTCAACGGAGACGAGCGGCCCGGCCAGGCCAACATCAGCAACTTCGGCCCCTCGTACGGGCGCACGGACTCCGGCTGCTGGGGCGGCCACACCGCGGCGCACGAGCTCGGCCACAATCTGGGAGCGGTCAACAACAGCGCCCCGAACAGCAGCCGCGGGGCTCACTGCACCGACGAGTTCGACGTCATGTGCTACTCGGACACGCCCTACTACCCGCAGATGCGCAACGTCTGCACCAACCAGGCGTCCGAGAACATCCTGGACTGCAACCACGACGACTACTTCCACACGAGCCCCAAGGCCGGCAGCTACCTCGCCACGCACTGGAACATCGCGGACAACCAGTTCCTGATGCGCACCCAGGGCGGAGGCGGCACGGACCCCGGCCCGAACCCGGGCCCCACGCCGACCAAGAAGCCGACGCCCACGCCGACCAAGAGCCCCACCGGCGGTCCGGACGTGACGGTGGGACAGATCCAGTCGGACTCCGCCGTCGTGAACTGGCCCAAGGTCGACGGCGCCGCCTGGTACCAGGTCCTGCTGAACGGCAAGCACCTGGGTTGGGTCCAGTCCCCGGTGCTGCGCGTCTACAACCTCCGGCCCGACACCGCCTACACGGTCGCCGTCTCCGTCCGCGACAACGCCGGCCGGGACACGGGAGCGGGCAAGAGCGCGTCCTTCCGTACCAAGGGCACGGGCGGCGGCGCGACCACACCCGGCGCCCGCTACCTGCTCGGCAACGGCAGCACCGGCATGAACGCCGAGGTCTGGGGCGGGCGCGCCGCCGACGGGACCGTGCTCGTCGGGGCCCGCTCCAACGGGTACGCCCAGCAGCAGTGGTACTTCGACGACGCGGGCAACGGACTGGTCCGCATCCGCTCCGCGGTCTCCGGCAAGTGCCTGCAGCCGGGCAGCGCCCCGGCCGCGGGGGTGTGGGTCGCCCAGCAGCCGTGCGGCGGCGCCGCGCAGGCCTGGAAGCTCGCCTCCCGAGGCGCCGCGGTGACCGTCACCGACCCGAGCGGCGGCTTCGCGCTGACGGTGAGCAGCCGTCCCTACTACGGGAACTGGCTGCTGGACCTCCAGCGCGCGGACGGCCGCGCCGCACAGTCCTGGACCGCGCAGAAGGTCGGCTGACCCTCCCTGAAGCCCGCCTGACAACCCCTCCGGGGGGGGGGGGGGGGGGGGGGGGGGGGGGGGGGGGGGCGCCACCCCCCACCCCCCTCCCTCTCCCCCCGCCCCTCCCACCACCCACACCCCCCCCCCCCCCCCCCCCCCCCCCCCCCCCCCCCCCCCCCCCCCCCCCCACCCCCCCCCCCCTCCCCCCCCCCCCCCCCCGGGCCCCCCCCCCCCCCCCCGCCGCCGGGAGGTGCCCGCTGATGGACGCGAGCCTGCGCTTCTCGCACGTGGGCCTGAACTGCGCCGACCAGAAGACCACCGAGGAGTTCTACACCCGGTACTTCGGCTTCGCCCGGGCCCGCGTGGTGGACCTGGGGGACGCCCGGATCGTGTTCCTGCGCAAGGGGGACGCGTACCTGGAGCTCTTCGGCTCCGCCGACGGACCGGCCCGCCCGGCGCACGAGGACGGCCCCCGGGCCCCGGGACGGATGCGCCACCTGGCCTTCCAGACCGACAGCGTCGACGCCTTCCTCGCGGAGCTGGGGGACGCGGCCGAAGTGACCCTGGGGCCGCTGGACTTCGACGACTTCATCTGCGGCTGGCGCACGGTGTGGTTGCGCGATCCCGACGGGGTGATCGTCGAGGTCAGCCAGGGATACGAGGACGAAGACCGTTCAGTGACCGACCGCTCTCCCGACAAGGACGGTGCATGACATGGCGGACGCCGTGAGCTTCTCCTTCTCCGACACCATCGCGGGCTACGTCGGCCGCTTCGACTCCAGCGCCCGCACCCTGCGCCTGAACACCGCCGACGGCCGCGCTTTCGAGGTCTCGCTCGCCGGGGACCCCAGCGCCGAACTGGTCCGCAATCTGGACGAGCCGTACGTGGACGCCTCCGGGCACATCGACGAGATGCTCTCGCCGGGCCGCTTCCTCTACGTCTACGGCGTGCACTACCCCGAGGCCGGGGGCCGGTTCGAGGCGAAGCGGCTGGTGTTCCTCGGCCGCGGCGCCGAGGACTTCCGCTTCGAGGAGCCGAGCTGGTGGGTCAAACAGATCGAATCGCTGGCCTCCTTCTACCGGCGCGCCCAGTTCGGCGACGGCCCGGTCGACTTCGCGCAGTACCGCACGGAGATCCGGCTCGGCGGCGACAAGACGGCCAGCCACGTCCAGGAGACGGACACCATCTCCCGCCTGGTCTACGGCATGGCCTCGGCCTACCTCCTGACCGGCAAGGACGAGTACCTGGAGGTCGCCGAGCGCGGCACCGAGTACCTGCGCAAGCACATGCGGGTCGTGGACAGCGAGGAGGACGTGGTCTTCTGGTACCACGGCATCAGCGTCGACGGGGACAGCGAGCGCAAGCTCTTCACCTCGGAGTTCTCCGACGACTACGACGCGATCCCGATGTACGAGCAGATCTACGCGCTCGCCGGGCCGATCCAGACCTACCGGATCACCGGCGACGTCCGGATCAAGAACGACGCGGACGCCACCATCCGGCTGTTCGACAAGTTCTTCCACGACGGCGAACTCGGCGGCTACTACTCGCACATCGACCCGATCCTCTTCAGCGCCGACCACGAGTCGCTGGGTGAGAACCGCGAGCGCAAGAACTGGAACTCCGTCGGGGACCACGCGCCCGCCTACCTGATCAACCTGTACCTGGCGACCGGCGAGCAGAAGTACGCCGACTTCCTGGAGTACACCTTCGACACCATCGCGGACCGCTTCCCGGACTACAAGAACAGCCCCTTCGTCCAGGAACGCTTCTACCGCGACTGGTCCCACGACACCACGCACAGCTGGCAGCAGAACCGCGCGGTCGTCGGCCACAACCTCAAGATCGCCTGGAACCTGATGCGGATGAACTCCCTGAAGGCGAAGCCCGCCTACGAGGAGCTGGCCCGCCGGATCGGCGAGATCATGCCGGAGGTCGGGAGCGACCTCCAGCGCGGCGGCTGGTACGACGTCGTGGAGCGCCAGAAGGTCGGCGACGCCCAGACGTATCGTTTCGCCTGGCACGACCGGAAGGCGTGGTGGCAGCAGGAACAGGCCGTCCTGGCCTACCTGATCCTGCACGGCACCCTCGGCGACGAGGACTTCCTGCGCGAAGGCCGCCAGGCCCAGGCCTTCTACAACACCTTCTTCCTCGACCACGACGAGGGAGCGGTCTACTTCAACGTGCTGGCCAGCGGCACGCCGTACCTGCTCGGCACCGAGCGGCTCAAGGGCAGCCACTCGATGTCCATGTACCACTCGGCCGAGCTCTGCTACCTCTCCGCCGTCTACAACAACCTGCTGATCAACGGCCGGGAGATGGACTTCCACTTCCAGCCCGACCCGGCGGGCCTGCCCGACCGCGTGCTGCGCGTCTCGCCCGACCTGCTCCCCGCCGGCTCGGTCCAGGTCGCGTCCGTCGAGATCGACGAGAAGCCGTGGACGGACTTCGACGCGGACGGCCTCACCGTGCGGCTGCCCGACGTCCAGGGGCGGGTGAAGGTCAAGGTCCGGCTGCGGCCGGTGAACAAGTAGCGCGGGGCGGGGGGCGCCCCAACACGAGGGGAAGAAGACCATGACACTCAGCGTGAAGGAACGCCGGAACAAGACGGGCACCGTGCTCGTCGCCACCGGCGAGATCAACAGCGAGACCTCCGGGTCCCTGCTCCAGTCGCTGCTGCCGCTGGTCCGCGAGGGCCGTCCGCTGCGCATCGACCTCACCACCGTCACCTACGTCTCCAGCGCGGGCCTGCGGACCCTGCTCGTCGTCTACCGCGAGGCCCAGCACGCCGGGGTCGCCGTCACCCTGTACGGGGTGAGCGAGGAAGTCCGGTTCGTCATGTCGGCCACCGGCTTCCTCGACTTCTTCGAGACCGGCGAAGCCGCCGCGGCCGCCGCGAAACCGGCCGTGCGATGAGCGGGGGCAGCTCGGAACAGGTCCTGCGCGTCGACGCCTACCCGACCCACGAGGTGGGCGGGTACGGCGTCCGCGCCGGCAAGCCCTTCCCCTTCGGGGCCAACGTGGTCCCCGGCGGGGTCAACTTCTCCGTCTTCTCCGACCAGGCCACCTCGATGGCCCTGGTCCTCTTCAAGCGCGGAGAGCCCGAGCCGATGGCCGAGCTGGACTTCCCCCAGGAGTTCCGCACCGGCAGCGTCTTCTCCATGACCGTCTTCGGCCTCGACCACGAGAACATCGAATACGGCTACCGGGCCGACGGCCCCTTCGACCCCGTCACCGGGCACCGCTTCGACGCCCGGCAGATCCTCTCCGACCCCTACGCCCGGCTGATCAGCGGCCGTGACGTGTGGGGCGTGGAACCGGACCGCGACCGGGCCTACCAGTACCGCTCGCGCGTCTGCCTCCAGGACTTCGACTGGGGCGACGACACCCCGCTCCAGATCCCCGCCACCGACCTCGTCGTCTACGAGACCCACGTGCGCGGATTCACCCGGCACCCCTCCTCGGGCGTGACGGCCCCCGGCACCTTCGCGGGCCTGCGCGAGAAGATCCCGTACCTCAAGGAACTCGGGGTGAACTGCATAGAGCTGCTCCCCGTGTTCGAGTTCGACGAGAGCGACAACCCGCGCTCCAACCCGGAGACCGGCGAGCACCTCTTCGACTACTGGGGCTACAACACCGTCTCCTTCTTCGCCCCGAAGGCCGGGTACGCGGCGACCGGACGCTACGGCATGCAGGGCGACGAGTTCCGCACCCTGATCAAGGACCTGCACGCGGCGGGCATCGAGGTCATCCTCGACGTCGTCTTCAACCACACCGCCGAGGGCAACGAGTTCGGCCCGACCATCTCCTTCAAGGGCCTCGACAACGCCACCTACTACATGCTCACGCCCGAGGGGTACTACTTCAACTTCAGCGGCACGGGCAACACGGTCAACTGCAACCACCCGGTCGTGCGCAACTACGTGCTCGACTGCCTGCGCCACTGGGTCGCCGACTACCACGTCGACGGCTTCCGCTTCGACCTCGCCGCCATCCTCGGCCGGGACCTGGACGGCACCCCGCTGCCCAATCCGCCCCTGCTGGAGATGCTCGCGTACGACCCGGTGCTGCGGCACACCAAGCTGATCGCCGAGGCCTGGGACGCGGGCGGCCTCTACGAGGTCGGCAACTTCCCGGCTTACGGACGCTGGGCGGAGTGGAACGGCAAGTACCGCGACACCGTCCGCAGCTTCCTCAAGGGCGACCCCGGCCTCACCGGGGAACTCGCCACCCGGATCGCCGGCTCGCCCGACCTGTACACCGGCCGCGGCACCGCCGCCTCCGTCAACTTCCTCACCGCGCACGACGGCTTCACGCTGGCCGACCTGGTCTCGTACAACGAGAAGCACAACGAGGCCAACGGCGAGTACAACAACGACGGGGCCAACGACAACCAGAGCTGGAACTGCGGTGTCGAGGGACCCACCGACGACGTCGAGGTCAACCGGCTGCGGCTGCGCCAGATGAAGAACGCCCTCGCCATCCTCTTCACCAGCCAGGGCATCCCCATGCTGCTGGCGGGCGACGAGGTCGGCCGCACCCAGCAGGGCAACAACAACACCTACTGCCAGGACAACGAACTCTCCTGGTTCGACTGGGACCAGGTCGAGGACAACGCCGAACTGCTGCGCTTCGCCCGCCAGATGATCGCCCTGCGCAAGCACCACCGCGAACTGCGCTCCACCGAGCACCCCACCGGCCTCGTCCGCGACCACGTGGGCCTGCCGGACATCAGCTGGCACGGGGAGCGGGCCTGGCAGCCCGACTGGTCGCCCGACAGCCGCCTGCTGGCGGTCGCCCGGTGCGGGCCCGCCGACGACGACGTCGTGTACGTCGCCATGAACGCGCACTGGGAACCGCACGACCTGGAGCTGCCCGCCCTGCCCGGGCACCGTAGCTGGCACCTCTACGCCGACACGGGCGCCGCGGCTCCGCACGACATCCGTTCCCCGGGCGGCGAGGCCCTCCTGGAGAACGCCGGCAAGTACCTGATCGGTCCGCGCTCGGTCGTCGTCCTGGTCGGCCGCGCTCCGGATCCCGAGACGTCCTGACCGCACGGCCGAAGGAGACCTGACATGCCGCTTTCCGTGTCCCTGAGCATCGAGGGCGACACCACCGTGATCGAGCTGGCGGGCGAACTGGACGCCAACACCGCGCCCGACTTCCACCAGACCATCGAGAAGGCAGCCGGGCACGGCACGAGCACCGTCGAGATCCGGATGGCCGGCGTCGGCTACATGGCCAGCGCCGGGCTGCGCTCCCTGGTCTTCGCCCAGCAGAAGGTCGCCGGCCACGTCACCATCCGGGTCGTCGGCGCGATCGAGCCGGTCTCCCGGACCATCCGGACGGCCGGCCTGGACCGCAGCATCGTCCTCTCCGATGAGTGAGGGCAGCGCCCATGGGCGCTAGCCCGCACCGCGGGACCCGCCTGACCGAACCGGCCACCGCCGAGCTGCACGTCCCGGCCACCCTCGGTTCGCTGACCGCCATCGCCCAGTTCGTCCGGGCGGTGGCGGTGGCGGCCGGACTCGACCGGGGGGCCGCCTACCGGCTGCGGCTCGCGGTGGACGAACTGGCGACGAACATCGTGACGCACGGATACCGGGGCGACGAAGGGCGGATCACCGTCCTGGGCCGCGCCGGGGCCGGGCGGGCGAGCATCTCCTTGGAGGACGGCGCGCCGGCCTTCGACCCGGTGGCCGGCCGGCTGCCGCCCGCCACCGAGCTGCCGCCCGAGCGCCGGCGCATCGGGGGCCTGGGCATCCACCTCGCCCTCACCAGCGTGGACGACTTCGGCTACGTACGCAGGGAGGGCCGCAACATCAGCACGCTGACCGTCCTCGCGGGCCCGCGGCCGCGGCGATGACACCCATGCAGGCAGAGGGGACCGGCCCATGCCCTCCACGACCGTGATCGTCCTAGAGGCGGACCCGCCGCCGCCCCCGGAACTGCTCGCCGCCCTGGCGGCGATGGACGCCGCCGTGGTCGCCCGCACCCTGTCGCAGCTGCTCACCGGACCGCTGGCGACGCTGCCCGTCGCCGACGTGCTGCTCGCCCCCGCCGAGGTGGCGGGCGAGTCCGTGCGCACGGTCGTGCGCCGGCTGCGCCGCTGGGCCGGAGCCCCGATCGTGGTCGTCTGGACCGTGGGCGGCTTCGCCTGCTTGGAGGAACACGTGCGCATCGGCCACGACTACCTCGTCCCGCCCTTCCTGCCCGCCCTGGTGGCGGCCCGGCTGCACACCTGCTCCGAGCGCGCCGAGCTCGGCCGCACCCTGCGCGAAGCCGATGCCCGCGCCGAACTCATGAGCTACGAGAAGGAGTTGGAAATCGGTCGGGAGATCCAGGCCGGCTTCCTGCCCGAGTCCCTGCCCGTGCCCGACGGGTGGGAGATCGACGTCCGCTTCCGGCCCGCCCGACAGGTAGCCGGGGACTTCTACGACGTCTTCGAGATCTCCCACCGCCGACGCCTCGCCGTGGTCGTCGCCGACGTCTGCGACAAGGGCGTCGGCTCGGCCCTCTTCATGGCCCTGATCCGCTCGCTGCTGCGGCACACCGCCGAGAACAGCGGCCTGCAGAACCTGGTCGCCGCCGGGCGCGCCGGCGGCAGCAGGCGCATCCCGGTCGTCGGCGCCACCCCGCTGCTCAACGCGGTCACCGCGACCAACGGCTACCTCACCCGCAACCACCTCCGGCAGGGGTACTTCGCCACCCTCTTCTTCGGCGTCCTCGACCCGCTGACCGGCAGCCTCGTCTACATCAACGGCGGCCACAACCCACCCCTGTTGCTCAGTGCGAACGGCTCCACGCCCAGGCCCCTGGACGTCACCGGACCCGCCGTCGGGGTGCTGCCCGACTGCGTCTACACCCTCGGGTACGCCCAACTCGACCCCGGGGACACCCTCTTCATCTTCACCGACGGGGTGCCCGAGGCCCGGTGCCCGAACGGCACCTTCCTCGGCGACGCGCGCATGCTCGACCTGCTCTCCCGTACGCCGCTGCGCGGCCGGGACCTGCTCGACCGGATGGACACCGCGGTACGGGAGCACACCGGGAGCGCGGAGCAGCACGACGACGTCACCATGCTGGCCCTGCACCGGCCACCTGCGGCGCGGGGGCCGCACGGGACCGGTGGCGGGGACGCCGGACCGGCCGAGCGGGCGGTGGCCTGATGGCCCTGACCGTCGTGGTCCACTCGCACCGCGGCGGCACCGGCAAGTCCACCGTCCTGGCCAACCTGGCACTCCTGCTCGCGGGCGCCGGCCGCCGGGTCGGGGTGGTCGACACCGACCTCCAGTCGCCCGCCCTCGACCTGCTCTTCCGGCTCGGACCCGGCCCGTCGCTGACCGACTACCTGCTCGGCCGCTGCGAGATCGAGGCCGCGGCCCGGCAGGCCGGCGTCCCCGGGCTGTACGTCGTACCCGCCAGGACCGGCAGCGCGGCCCTGCGGGAGATCATGACCACGGGCTACGACGTCGGGCTGCTCCCGGAGGGCTTCGACCGACTGGTCTCCTCCTTGGCCCTGGACGTGCTGCTGCTCGACACCCACGCCGGACTCAGCAACGAGTCGGTCACCGCCATGGCGAGCGCCGACGTCCTGCTGATCCTCGCGCGCGCCGACCGGATCGACCTCTCGGGGGTCGAGGAGAGCATCGCCCTGGCCGGGCGGCTCTCCTGCCGGCGGGCCCTGGTGATGAGCATGGCCCCGCAGGGCGTGGACCCGGTCCGCTTCCGGCGCTGCGCGGAGGAGGTCTACGGCGCGCCCCTGGCCGGAATCCTGCCGTACGCACCGGAATTGGCCGCGCTGTACGGCGAACGCATATTCGCCGAAGCCCATCCCGACCACCCCATGGTCAATGAATTCCGCACCATCATCGCGGTGCTCGACGCACGTGACGAAGTATCACGGGCCTGAGGGCATCCCCCTTACGCCCCTTGCGGGGGGCGTGTTGAATCGGCAGCGCATCGGAAACAAGGAGATCAGTCATGAAGATTCTCGTCGTCATGACGGCCAAGGCCACGCTCCACCTGCTGGACGGTGAACAGCACCCCTCGGGATTCTGGGCCGAGGAATTCGTGGTGCCCTATGAGCTCTTCAAGGCCGCGGGCCACAGCGTGGACGTGGCGACGATCGGCGGCCAGGCCCCCACGGTGGACCAGACCAGCGTCGACGCCGCCTTCTTGCGGTGGGTCCGGCCGCAGGGCTCCGAGGACCACGACGCGGCCAACGCCGCCGCGTACCTGCGGGCCATCGAGCGCAACCCGCAGCTGAGGCGGCCGATCGCCCTGGAGACCCTGGGCGAGAAGGACGTCGCCGACTATGACGGGATCTACATCAGCGGCGGTCACGGCGCCATCGGGGACCTCCCCAAGTCCGACGAGCTCGCGCAGGTCCTGCGGTGGGCGATCGCCCAGGACAAGCCGCTCGCGACGGTCTGCCACGGCCACACCGCGCTGCTCGCGCTGCGCGACGGCGAGGGCCGGTGGCCCTTCGAGGGCTATCGGATGACGGCCTTCTCGCACGGCGAGGAGATGGTCACCAACATGGCGGGCCGGCTCCCGCTGATCCTCGAAGTCGAACTCACCCGGCTCGGCGCCCGCTACGAGAAGGCCGAGGCGATCTGGGACTCGCACGTGGTCGTGGACCGCGGGCTCACGACGGGACAGAACCCCTACTCCTCCAAGGCCCTTGCCGAGACGTTCCTGCGTCAGCTCGACCAGGGGTAGCACACCCGCCCGCACCCGATACCGGAAGGCAGCCATGACGAAGCGTCAGCTCAAGGGCCAACCCCTCGCCAACCCCGGGAAGCTGTTCATCGGCGGCACCTGGGTCGAGGCCCGGGACGGCCGGACCGAACCGGACGTCAGCCCCGTGGACGGCCAGGAGATCGTGCCGGTGGCCCAGGCCGCCGCCGCCGACGCGGACGCGGCCGTCGCCGCCGCCCGCACGGCGTACGAGGAGGGCCCCTGGAGCAGACTCTCCGCACAGGAGCGCGCGCTCCGGCTGAACCGGGTCGGCGAGCTGATCGAGCGGGACCTGGAGGAGATCGCGCTGCTGGAGACCGTGGACATGGGCAAGCCGTTCGCCTTCTCCAGCACCGTGGACGCGCCCATGGCCGCCCAGCTCATGCACTACTACGCCGGGGCCGTGACCCGGGTGGAGGGCTCCTCGCGGGCTCCGGCGGGCGGCCAGCTCGCCTACACGCTGCGGGAACCGGTCGGGGTGGTGTGCGCCATCACCCCCTTCAACTTCCCGTTGCTGCTGTCGATGACGAAGATCGCACCAGCCCTCGCGGCGGGCAACGTGGTCGTGCACAAGCCCTCTCCCGCCACCCCGCTCACCGCCCTGAAGATCGCCGAGCTCTTCCAGGAGGCGGAGATCCCGGACGGGGTGCTCAACGTGATCACCGGGCCCGGGGTGGAGCTGGGCGAGACGCTGACCGGGCATCCGGGCATCGACAAGATCGCCTTCACCGGCTCCACCGTCGTCGGCCAGTCCATCATCCGCAGGGCCGCCGACACCCTGAAGAAGGTCACGATGGAACTCGGCGGCAAGTCCGCCAACATCGTCTTCGCCGACGCCGACCTCGACGCCGCCGAGGAGCTCGCCTTCTTCGGCATCTACTACAACAAGGGCGAGATCTGCACCGCCGGTTCGCGGCTGCTGCTCCAGCGGCCCGTCCACGACGAGATGGTCGAGCGCCTGGTGCGCCGGGCCGCGGCGCTCAGGCCCGGGGACCCGCGCGACCCGGCCACCCTGTTCGGGCCGCTGGCCCACCAGGGGCAGTTCGACAAGGTCGGTTCGTACGTCGAGATCGGCCAGAAGGAGGGCGCCGTCCTGCGGGTCGGCGGCACCGGCTGGACCCCGGAAGGGGCCTCGGCCGAGGGCCTGTACTTCCTGCCGACCATCTTCACCGGGGTGGACAACGGCATGCGGATCGCCCAGGAGGAGATCTTCGGACCGGTCCTGTCGATCATCCCCTTCGACACGGAGGAGGACGCCGTGCGCATCGCCAACGACAGCGCGTACGGCCTCGCCGCCGGGGTGCACACGAAGGACCTGCGCCGGGCCCACCGGGTCGCCTCGCAGATCAAGGCCGGGACGGTCTGGGTCAATTGCTACAACCAGTACGACCCCTCGGTGCCGTACGGCGGCTACAAGGCCTCCGGCTTCGGCCGCGAGTGCGGCCCCGAGTCCCTGGAGAGCTACACCCAGACCAAGTCGGTCTGGATCGGCATGGACTGAAGGGTCACCCATGAACACCGGCATCATCGGCACCGGGCGGATCGGATCCACCCTCGCGCGGATCCTGGTCGCCGCCGGCCACCAGGTCGTCCTCGCCAACGCGCGCGGCCCGCGCTCGCTGGACGACCTCGTGGCCGAACTGGGCCCGGACGCGCAGGCCGCGACCCCCGTCCAGGCGGCGGAGCGGGCCGACCTCCTGGTGCTGATGGTGCCCTTCGACCGGGCCGCCGACCTGCTGCCCGCGGGCGCCGTCGACGGGACGGTGCTCGTGGACGCGATGAACGCCTTCGGCGACCGCGGCGTGCCGCCGGGCTTCGGGTCGAAGTCCTCCAGCGAGCGGGTCGCCGAATGGTATCCGCGGGCCCGCATCGTCAAATCCCTGAACACCATGCACTTCGAGACCCTCGCCGTCGCCGGAAGCGTGTCGCGCGTCACGCCCGCGGAGCGTCTGGCGCATTACACGGCGGGCGACGACGCGAAGGCCAAGGAAATCGTCGCGGGAATCATCGCCGATCTCGGATTCGCCCCCGTCGACACCGGTCCGCTGCATTCCGGAGGAATTCTCCACCAGCCCGGCGGACCCCTCTTCAATCATCCGTTCACGGAAGCGCAGGCCCTCGCATGGATATCGCACTGAAAGTGAACGGGGTCGAAGAGCGGTTCGCCGCCGAGCCGAACGAACTGCTCGTCGAACGGCTCCGCGACGGACTCGGCCTCACCGGCACCAAGGTCGGCTGCGACACCGGCCAATGCGGCTCCTGCGTGGTCCGGCTCGACGGGAAGTCCGCCAAGAGCTGCCTCGTCCTCACCGTCGCCGCGGCCGGCTCCGACGTCGCCACCATCGAGGGCGTCGCCGGGCCCGACGGCCAGTTGAGCGGACTCCAGGAGGCCCTGCGCCAGGAACACGGCACCCAGTGCGGGTTCTGCACCCCCGGCATGGTCATGGCACTCGGCGAACTCGTCGACACCACCGCCGGCGGCCCCGCCCCCACCGAGCCCGAGATCCGCGAATGGCTCACCGGGAACCTCTGCCGCTGCACCGGCTACCACAGCGTCGTCCGGGGCGTGCAGCGCGCCTGCGCGACGTCGAGACAGGAGGGGTGAACGCCATGACCACCGTGACGGGGGAGAGCGAACTCCACGCACCGGGGCTGCTCGGGCAGCCGATCGACAGCCGCGAGGACCCGCAACTGCTGCGCGGCGAGGCCGTGTACGTCGCCGACATCGACCTGCCCGGGACCGCCCACATGGCGATCCTCGGCAGCGAGGTGGCGCACGCGAAGATCCTCGGGATCGACACCAAGGCCGCGCGGCAGATGCCCGGCGTCCTGAAGGTGGCCACGGCGGCCGACTTCACGGACCTGATGCCGCTGCCCTGCATCTGGATACCCGGCGGCGTCGAGAGCCACTTCCCGCCCCACCCGTACGGACTTCCGGGCGCCCGCCCGGTGCTCACCGGCGACGCCGTGCGCCACGTCGGCGACCCGATCGCCGTGGTCGTCGCCGAGACCGAGCGCCAGGCCGTGGCCGCGCTCGCCGCCATCAGCGTGGAGTACGAGCCGCTGCCCGTGATCACCCGGGCCGACCACGCCCTCGCCGATGACGCCCCGCAGCTCCACGAAGCCGTCCCCGGCAACCTGAACGCGTACTGGACCTGCGGGGACCAGGAGCGTACGGACGCGGCCATCGCCGACGCCGAGGTCACCGTGGAGCTGGACCTGGTCAACCAGCGCACCATCAACAGCCCCATCGAGCCGCGCGGCGCGATCGGCACCTACGACCGGGCCACCGGCGAGTACACCCTCCACTCCTCCACCCAGGGCCCGCACAACCACCGCTTCCTGCTCTCCGCGCTGGTCCTCGGCATCCCCTTCAACAAGCTCCGGGTGATCGCCCCGACCGTCGGCGGCAGCTTCGGCACCAAGGGGTACCTCTACCCCGACATGGCCCTGGTGCTCGTCCTCGCCAAGGCGCTCGGCCGCCCCGTGAAGTGGGTCGACACCCGCACCGGCCTGATGAACTCCACCGTCCAGGGCCGCGACCACCGCCAGCACGTCACCCTGGCCGGCACCCGCGACGGTCGGATCACGGCGGTGCGCTGCACCAGCTACGCCAACCTCGGCGCGTACCCCTCCACCATCGGACCCGGGGTGGCCACCGCGCTGATGGGGCGCTCGATCACCGGCATGTACGCCATCGACGCCGCGTTCTGCGAGGTGTACGCCGCCTTCACCAACACCGTCCCGCTGGGCGCCCAGCGCGGCAGCGGCCGGGCCGAGGCCGCCTTCCTGATGGAACGCCTGGTGGACCGGTACGCCGGCGAGATCGGCATGGACCCGGCCGCCGTCCGGCGCCGCAACCTGGTCCCGGCCGACCGCTTCCCGTACGACAACGGCCTCGGCTGGACCTACGACTCGGGGAGCTACCGGGAGAACTTCGACCGGGCCCTGGAGCTCTCCGGATACGCCGACATGCCCGCCCGCAAGGCCGAGGCCCGCACCCGCGGCAAGCGCCTCGGCGTCGGCCTCGCCACCTACGTCGCGATCTGCGGGGTCGGCCCCTCCACCCGGATGTCCCAGGAGGGCATGCTCGGCGGGACCTGGGAGAGCGCCAACATCCGGGTCCACCCGACCGGCGAGGTCAGCGTCACCGTCGGCTCCGCCTCCACCGGCCAGAGCCACGGCACGGTCTTCGCCCAGGTGGCCGCGGACGAGCTGGGCATCGACGTGGACACCGTCAACGTCTACGAGGGCGACACCCTCAAGGCCCCCTACGGACAAGGCACGTACGGCAGCCGCTCCTACAGCATGGCCGCCCCCGCCGTCGCCCTCACCGCCCGCAAGCTCAAGCGGAAGCTGGTCCGGGCCGGAGCCGTCTTCCTGGGCATCCCCGAGGACCGGGCCGTCTACGCGAACGGCAAGGTCTTCGAAGCGGGCAACGAGGAGAACGCGAAGACCTTCGCTGAACTCGCCATGAGCATGTGGTACGGCTGGGGACTGCCCGCCGACATCGAACCCGCCCTGGACGAGACCACCCACTTCGACCCGCCGGACTTCAACTACCCCTTCGGCAGCCACGTCGCCGTCGTCGAGGTGGACGAACTCACCGGCGAGACCGAGGTGGTGGCCTACACCGCCGTCGACGACGCCGGCAACATCGGCAACCCGAAGGTGGTCCTCGGCCAGATCGAGGGCAGCATCGTGCACGGCCTCGGCCAGGCCCTGATGGAAGCCGCCGAATACGACGACCAGGGCGTCCTGGTCACCGCGGACCTGCGCGACTACGCCCTGCCCCGCGCCGCCGACGTCCCCTTCTTCACCCTGGACAAGACCTGCACCCCCAGCCCCCACAACCCGCTGGGAGCCAAGGGGGCCGGCGAGATCGCCACCGTGCCGCCCGCGGCGGCCGTGGTCAACGCGGTCGTCGACGCCCTCGCGGACCTCGGCGTCCGGCACATCGACATGCCGCTGACCCCGGAGAAGGTCTGGCGCCGCCTGCGCGGAGAAGGAGCGGAGCAGTGATCCCCACCGCATTCGACTACATCCGGCCCGACGGGGTCGAGGAGGCCCTGGCCCTCCTCGCGGGCACCCCGGGAGCGCGCGTCCTGGCCGGCGGCCAGAGCCTGCTCCCGGGACTGCGCACCGGGGAGGCCCTCCCCGGCGGCGGGCCGGTCCGCCTGCTCGTCGACGTCACCCGGCTCGAAGGGCTGCGCGGCACCGTCCGCACCGCCGCGGGGCTGCGCATCGGCGCCCTCACCACCCTCGCCGAACTGGCCGCCGACCCGCTCGTGCTGAGCGAGGCCCCCGAGCTGGCCGCCGCCGCCCGGGCCAACGGGGACCCGCAGGTCCGCAACCTCGGCACCCTCGGCGGCAACCTCGCCGCGCCCGGCCGGGCCACCGACCTCCCGGTGGCCGCCCTCGCCGCCGACGCGCTGGTCGAGCTCGCCGCGCCCGGCGGCCGGTCCACCCGCACCGCCGAGGAGTTCACGGCCACCGGCGCGCCGACCGACGCGCTCATCACCGCGCTGCTGGTGCCCGCCGCGGGAGCCGCCGGCGCCTTCGAGAAGACCGCCGACCGGGCCACCCGCTACCCGGTCTGCGCGGTCGCCGTACGGATCACCCGCCACGGACCGCGGATCGCGGTCACCGGGGCCACCGCCCGGGCGGTGCGGCTGCACGGGGTCGAGGAGCTCCTGCGCGACCACGACGCGTACCCGACGCAGGAGGTGCTGGCGGCCTTCCGGGCCCAACCGCGGGAGCTGTTCGTCCCCGGGCGCGGCACCTCGGCCGAGTACCTCGGCCACCTCGCGGGAGTACTGACGGCCCGGGCCCTGACCAGGGCCCTGGCCGCATGGACCGCACTCGGCTGAGCGCGGCCGCGCAGCGACGCACCACGGGGGAGTGAGAGCAGTGGCCCACCTGCCCAAGACGACGACGGGAGTGACGGTGCACCCTGCCGGCGGGGCGGCCGCGCCCTCCAGAGGCTCCGGCTTCTGGGTGATCGGCGCGGTCCTCGTGCTCCTGATGCTCTCCTCCTCCGTGCCCTCCGCCCTCTACGTGCTCTACCAGCGCAAGTGGGACCTCTCCGCCGGCACGATCACGGTGGTCTTCGCCCTGTACGCCGTCACCGTGCTCGGCGGTCTGCTGCTCTTCGGCTC
Source organism: Streptomyces sp. NPDC028419 (assembly GCF_055565515.1). NCBI lineage: Bacteria > Bacillati > Actinomycetota > Actinomycetes > Kitasatosporales > Streptomycetaceae > Streptomyces > Streptomyces sp. NPDC028419. Next base: position 216,659 of record NZ_JBVHUE010000005.1, read on the forward strand.
CCTCTCCGACACCCTCGGGCGCCGGCCCGTGCTCGGCGCGGGACTCGTCCTCGCGATCGTCTCCATGGCCCTCTTCGCCGGGGCACGGGGACTGGGCTGGCTGCTCGCCGCCCGCGCCGTGCAGGGGCTCGCCGTCGGACTGGCCACCGGGGCCATGGGCGCCGGACTCCTCGAACTGGCCCCGCGCTCCCGGCCCGCGCTCGGGGCCCAGGTCAACAGCGCCGGACCGACGGTCGGGATCGGGCTCGGCGGGCTCGGGGCCGGACTCCTCGTGCAGTACGGGCCCGCGCCCACCGCGCTCAGCTACCTGCTGCTCATCGGCGCCTTCGCGCTCACCCTCATCGGGGTGGTGCGGATGCGGGAGAGCGCCCCCGGCGCCGCCCGGCCGGGCCGCGGCTTCTCGCTGAGCCCGCACCGGATCGGCGTACCCGCCCCGGTCCGGCGCCGCTTCGCCGTCCTCGTCCTGACCATCGTCGCCGTCTGGTCGGTCGGGGGCTTCTACCTCTCCCTCGGACCGCACCTGGCGCTCTCGCTCCTCCAGAGCACCAACTACCTCGTCGGCGGCGCCACCGTGGCCCTCCTCGCGGGGGCCGCCACCACCGCCCAGCTCTTCCTCGGCCGGACCGAGGCCCTGCGGACCGCCGTGCTCGGCCTGTGCGGACTGCTCGCCGGACTGGCGCTGGTCCTGCTCGCGCTGGGAACGCGCTCGGCCGCCGTGTTCCTGATCGGCACCGCGGTCCTCGGCGCCGGCTGGGGCGCCGCCTTCCTCGGCTCCTTCCGGGCCCTGAGCGCCCTCGCGGATCCGGCGCACCGGGGCGAACTGACCGCCGCGGTCTACGTGTTCGCGTACCTCGCCATGAGCGTCCCGGCCGTGCTCGCCGGGCTCCTCACCAACATCCACGGGCTGCACCGCACCTCGGTCGGCTTCATGACCGCCGTCGCCGCCGTCTGCGCGGTGGCCCTGTGGGTGACCCTGCGACTGGCCGCCCGCACCCGGGCAGAGGGGAGCACGCCGTGAACCCGTCCGAGCTGCGCACGGCGCTGGGCGCGCTGGAGATCTTCGCCGCGCTCACCGAGGACCAACTCGACTGGCTGGTCTCCGTCTCCGAGCCCCGCACGCTCGCCGAGGGCGAGGTGCTCTTCCGCGACGGCGAGGAGGCCACCGGCTTCCACGTGCTGCTCTCGGGCGGCCTGGTCGTGACGAAGGTCGTCGACGGCCGGGAGGAGGTGCTCACACGGCACTCCACCGAAGAGGAGGGCGCCGCGGCCGAGGACCACGACGGCAAGCCCGCCGCCGCCCACCGGTTCACCGGCGAACTGCCCCTGCTCACCGAGGGGGCGTACGTGGCCACCGCGGCGGCCAGCGGCCCCGCCACCACCGTCGTCGCCTACCCCAGGCCGGTCTTCTTCGAAATGCTGACCCGCTGCCACGGGGTGGCCGCGGTCCTGCTGCCCGTGCTGGCCTGGCGGATCAAGTCCTCCGAGATCCAGGCCCGCAAGCGGGCCACCGTGGAGGCGCTGGGCACCCTCGCGGCGGGCCTGGCGCACGAGCTGAACAACCCGGCGGCGGCCGTGGCCCGCGCCGCCCAGGAGCTGGCCCCCGCCCTGGACCGGCTCACCCGGACCGCGCAGTCCTGGGGAGCGGCCGCCACCGGCGCCGAGCGGGCCGTCCTGGACCGGATCGCGGACGAGCTGGACAAGCTCCCGCCACCGGTCACCACCGACCCGCTGGCCCAGGCGGACGCGGAGGAGGCGATCGGCGACTGGGCCGAGGAGGCGGGGGTGGAGCGGCCCGGCTCGCTCGGCGCCGGGCTCTCGGACCTCGGGCTGGAGCTGGGCTGGCTGCTGGAACGCCTGGAAGGGATCGGCGAACCGGCGCTGCCCGCGGCCCTCGACCACCTGTCGGCCCTCCTGGAGGTCCGCGCGCTGGCGGCCGAGCTGCGCGCCGCCGGACCGCGGATCTCCCACCTGGTATCGGCCACCCGTGATTACGCCAATCTCGACCGCGCCCCCGAGCAGCGCTTCGCGGTGACCGACGGGCTGGAGAACACGCTGGTCGTGCTCAGGTCCAAGCTCCCCGGGATCAGCATCGTGCGGGCGTACGACCCCGATCTGCCCGAACTGACGGGCTATCCGAGCGAGTTGAACCAGGTGTGGACGAATCTGGTCGACAACGCGGCCGAGGCCATGGAGGGCTCCGGAGTGCTCACGCTGCGTGCCCGCGCCGAGGGCGGGTGCATGGTCGTCGAGGTCTGCGACACGGGCCGCGGCATTCCCGAAAGCTCCCTGCCCCGGATCTTCGAGCCGTTCTACACCACCAAGGACGTCGGGAAGGGCACCGGGCTCGGGCTGCACCTGAGCTACCGCATCGTCACCCAGCGCCACCGCGGCTCCATCGCGGCGCGGTCCCGGCCGGGTGAGACGCGGATGGTGGTCCGCCTCCCGCTGGCCCCCGCACCGCCCCGTACCACCCAACCCAGTTGAAAGGCAGTCGACATGGCCACCTACGACATCGCCACACTGCACCCGGTCTTCGTCCGTCAGATGGACGCGTTGGCCGCGCTGGACATCGAGGCGGTGATGAGGAACTACACCGACGACGCCGTGCTCCTTCGATTCGAAGGCGCGTCGGTGGGGATCGACGCGGTACGGGAGACCTTCACCGGCTACCTCTCGGTGAAGCCCACGCTGGTCGAGCTCCAGGAATACGTCGAGACGGAGGACACGATCTTCTACCGGGCGATCATGAACCTCAACGGTGAACCGGAGCACGCGTTCGGGACGCTGGTCGTCCGCGATGGCCGGATCTGGCGCCAGACCGCCGGGTTCGGCGGCTGACTCCCGATATCTGGGTAGCGTGTGCGGGGAGGGCGGGGGCAGCGCCCTCCCCGGCACGCGGAGCAGCGGGGTAAAGGGGAGGTCATGGAATCGGAAACCGGGCGCGTCGAGGCGTTCAGTGACGGCGTGTTCGCCATTGTCATCACGATTCTCGTACTGGAGATCAAGGTACCGGAGGAAACTGGATCCGCACTCTGGCACGGTTTGTGGGAGCAGTGGCCGCATTACGCGGCATACGTGGTGAGTTTCCTCATCATCGGCGTCATGTGGGTCAACCACCACACCATCTTCATTCACCTCAAGAAGGTGGACAGGCCGCTCCTGTTCCTCAATCTCCTGGTGTTGATGGTGGTTTCGGTGATCCCGTGGACCACCTCTGTGCTCGCGGAGCACCTGGACGACGGGGATTCGGCCAACGCGGCCGCCATCCTCTACAGCGCGTGGACCGTCGTCTACGCCCTCGCCTATCTCGGTTTCTGGTGGTACGTCACGCGCGTGGGCCACCTCTTCCACGAACACGTCGACCGGGAGGGCGCCCGCGCCACGCGGATGCGCTTCGGGCTGGGAGCCATCGCCTACCCCTGCACCGTGATCCTGTCCTTCTTCTCCGCACCCCTCACTCTCGTCGCACACTTCCTGATCGCGCTCTACTACGCGGCGAACCAGATCCCCATCCCCCTCGTGATAGAAGAAGAGCGGCTCGAAAACACCAGCGACCTCATGAAGTAGCCGCAGGGCCCTACGGGCGGTTGTGCCGGTCAAGTAGGGTATTGGATCTAGCTGGTCGCGGGGGAGGCCCGGATGGCTCGCGTAGTCCTGCCGGAGGAATCCGCCAAGGATATCTCCGAATTGATCGACGTTCTGATCTCGCTGTTCTTCGAGTCCTTACCTCGGCGGGACCAGCGAAACTGGGCCCGCGTATATCTGAACGGCCTCGTGCGGACCAGCGGAAAGAAGACCATACGGAATATCGCCGGAACCGGTGCGAGTTCCGTGGAGCAGAGCCTCCAGCAGTTCATCAGCAAGTCGCCCTGGGACTGGACGCCGGTACGCCGCTCCCTCGCCCAGCACCTCGAACGCACCGCCCAGCGCCCGCTGGCCTGGGTGGTGCAGCCCATGGTCATCGAGAAGGCCGGCGACCGCTCGGTCGGAGTGGGCCGCCAGTTCGTCCCCCAGCTCGGTCGCACCGCCAACTGTCAGCAGGCCGGGGGCATTTGGCTCGCCTCCAGCGAGGCCAGCTTCCCCGTCGAGTGGACCCTCACCCTCCCCGGGCCCTGGACCAGCGAACTCCTGCACCGCCGCCGCGCCGGCATCCCGGACACGGCCCGCTCGCTCACCCCCGCGCAGGACGCCGTGCAGGCGGTCCAACGGATGGCCGCCAGCTGGCAGTTGCAGCGCCGGCCGGTGGTGATGGAGGTCGCCAACACCGACATCGCACACACCATCGAATCCTTCTCCCTCCAGGACATCCCCTTCGTTCTGAAGGTCGACGGATCGCTGTCGGTGTCCTTCGGGGGCACCGGCCGCCACAAACCCGGACCGCACACCGCGCCCGCCCGCGAGCTCATCGACTCCCTGCGCTCGCAACGCCGGGTCGTCGAATGGACCCGGCACGGCCGCGGCGAGGGCGCGGTCACCCTGCTGACCGCGGCCGCCGTCCTCGGCACGCCCCTGGAGGACCGGGTCGCACCGGCGCCCACCCCGCTGCTGCTGGTCGGGGCCTGGACCGAGGCCGCCCTGCTGCCCTCGGAATTCTGGATCACCAACATCGGCGACCGGCCGCTCGCCCAGCTCTTCCTGCTGGCGAAGCTCACCGACCGGGTCTCCCTCGACTTCGCCGGGATCTGCGAGCCCGTCGGCATCCGGGACTTCGAGGGCCGTTCCTTCCGGGGCTGGCACCACCACGCCACCCTCGCCAGCGTCGCCCACGCCGCGACCCTGCTGGGCGCGCGCGGGCGGGCCGCCTCCGATCCGTACCCCGCGACGGTCAGGCCCCCCGGTCAGCCCCGCACCACTCCCGCGGTGCTGCCGCCCCGGCCCCTGATCCCCGGCCAGGCGACCCGCCGGGAGTTCATCCGCTGACCGGCGGCCGCCCCACGACCCCGCTCTACGCGCGTGGGTCCTTTCCGTACCCCCCTGCCGGGACTAAGGTCCCGTAGGAAAGAACCAATCGTCCCACCACGTCCTGGACGATCGCCCCGGGCTGCACCAACGCCAGGACATGGGAGAATGAAGTACGTGCGTTTCCTCGGCTGCCCCGTCAGGGCAGGCGGCCCCTCCGATCGACTGGGATGTTCAGCACGTGCGTTTCCTCAATGACCTGAAGCCGCCGTACGACCTGACGTACGACGATGTGTTCATGGTGCCCAGCCGTTCCGCGGTGGGCTCCCGGCAGGCCGTCGACCTCGCGTCGCCCGACGGGACCGGCACCACCATTCCCCTCGTGGTCGCCAACATGACCGCGATCGCGGGCCGCCGGATGGCCGAGACGGTCGCCCGCCGCGGCGGCATCGTCGTCATCCCGCAGGACATCCCGATCGAGGTCGTCACCGACGTCATCTCGTGGGTCAAGACCCGCCACCACGTGCTCGACACCCCGATCACGCTGGCCCCCACGCAGACCGTCGCCGACGCGCTGTCCCTGCTGCCCAAGCGGGCGCACGGCGCCGGCGTCGTCGTCGACGCCGACAACCGCCCGATCGGCGTCGTCACCGAGCACGACCTGTCCGGCGTGGACCGCTTCACCCAGCTCTCCGAGGTCATGTCGAAGGAGCTGCTGCTCATCGACGCCGACATCGACCCCCGCGAGGCCTTCAACCAGCTCGACGCCGGCCACCGCAAGCTGGCCCCCGCCGTCGACAAGGACGGCCGCCTCGTCGGCATCCTGACCCGCAAGGGCGCGCTGCGCGCGACGCTCTACACCCCCGCCACCGACGCCGACGGCAAGCTGCGCATCGCGGCCGCCGTCGGCATCAACGGCGACTTCGCCGTCAAGGCCAAGCAGCTGCTGGACGCGGGCGTGGACACCATCGTCATCGACACGGCCCACGGCCACCAGGAGTCGATGATCAACGCGATCAAGACCGTGCGCGCGCTCGACCCGCAGGTCCCGATCGTCGCGGGCAACATCGTCGCCGCCGAGGGCGTCAAGGACCTCATCGAGGCCGGCGCGGACATCATCAAGGTCGGTGTGGGCCCCGGCGCCATGTGCACCACCCGCATGATGACCGGCGTGGGCCGCCCGCAGTTCTCCGCGGTCATGGAGTGCGCGGCCGAGGCCAAGAAGCACGGCAAGCACGTCTGGGCCGACGGCGGCGTCCGTCACCCGCGCGACGTGGCCATGGCGCTGGCCGCCGGCGCGTCCAACGTGATGATCGGCTCCTGGTTCGCCGGTACGTACGAGTCCCCGGGCGACCTCCAGCAGGCGGCCGACGGCCGGCTGTACAAGGAGTCCTTCGGCATGGCCTCCGCGCGCGCCGTGCGCAACCGCACCTCCGAGGAGTCCGCCTACGACCGCGCCCGCAAGGCGCTCTTCGAAGAGGGCATCTCCACCTCCCGCATGTTCCTCGACCCGGCCCGCCCGGGCGTCGAGGACCTGATCGACTCGATCATCGCGGGCGTCCGCTCCTCCTGCACCTACGCCGGTGCCGGCTCGCTCGCCGAGTTCGAGGAGAAGGCCGTCGTGGGCATCCAGTCCGCCGCCGGCTACGCCGAGGGCAAGCCGCTGCACGCCAGCTGGAGCTAGGGCGTGTTTCGAAAGTCCCCCCTGGCTCGCGACGCCTGATACCGCACCTCGCGGCGTTGTCGGAACGCCCGATTACGTCCAGTAGGCGGGCGCCCCTCCGCCTTGCGATGCACGGCACCAGACGCCGCGAGCCACGCCCTTCGGGCGCCCGGCGCTACTTTCGAAACACGCCCTAGTACCTCCCCGCACCACCCCGTGGCCCCCGGCCCGTCCGCTCCAGGACGGGTCGGGGGCCACGGTCGTTCCCGCCCGGGCCTCAGCGCTCCGAGCTGTGGACGCCGGCCCGGTACTTGGGGATCCGTACGGTGATCTTCATGCCCTCGCCGACGGCCGTCTCGAAGACCAGCCCGTAGTCGTCCCCGAACACCTGGCGCATCCGCTGGTCGACGTTGGGCAGCCCGATCCCCGTCCCGCAGCCGGTCGCTTCCCCGGCCAGGATCCGACGCAGCAGCGCGGGGTCCATCCCCACCCCGTTGTCCTCGATGGTCAGCACCGCCTCCGGACCCGCGTCCCGGGCCGCGATGGTGATCCGGCACTCCCCGGAGGAGTCCTCCAGCCCGTGCTTGACCGCGTTCTCGACCAGCGGTTGCAGGCACAGGAACGGCAGCGCCACCGGCAGGACTTCGGGGGCGACCCGCAGGGTCACCTTCAGCCGGTCCCCGAACCGGGCCCCGGCCAGCGCCAAGTACTGCTCGATGGAGCGCAACTCGTCCGCCAGCGTGGTGAAGTCGCCGTGGCGCCGGAAGGAGTAGCGGGTGAAGTCCGCGAACTCCAGGAGCAGTTCGCGCGCCCGCTCCGGATCGGTGCGGACGAAGGAGGCGATCGCCGCCAGCGAGTTGAAGATGAAGTGCGGCGAGATCTGCGCGCGCAGCGCCCGGATCTCGGCCTCCATCAACCGGGTGCGCGAACGATCCAGTTCGGAGAGCTCCAGCTGTACGGAGACCCAACGGGCCACCTCGGTGGCGGCCCGCACCAACACCGCCGACTCCTGCGCCCCGTACGCCACCAGCGCCCCCAGCACCCCGTCCTCCCCGGTGAGCGGTGCGACGACCTCCCACTTCAGGACGCAGCCCGGCTCGCGGCAGTCCGTGTACCCGCTGCTGCCGCGCCCCGACTCCAGCAGCCGCGCCGCCCGCTCCATCGCCCGCCGCCCGTGGTGACCGGCCCCCGGACCGTCCCAGGCCAGCACCTTCTCCCGGTCGGTCAGGCACAGCGCCTCGGTGCCGAGCAGCGAGCGCAGCCGCCGGGCCGCCTTGCGGGCGGTGTCCTCGGTGAGCCCGGCGCGCAGCGGGGGAGCGGCCAGCGAAGCGGTGTGCAGGGTGTGGAAGGTGGCCCGCTCCACCGGAGTGCCCAGATCCGAGGCGCCGCGACCGGCCCGGCGCGCGTGCAGCCGGCCCAGCGCGTACCCCACGGCCAGGACCGCGCAGGCCGCGGCCGTCGGCGCCAGGAGCGCCGCGCCCGTCACCGGGCGTCCCCGGGGCCACCGGGGCGCTGGCCCTCCGGCCGGCGCACCAGCTGTTCGGGCAGGTGCAGCCGGGCCAGGGTGGCCGCCGTCCCCTTCGGTATCCGCCCCGGGGTGGCCAGTGAGACCAGCACCATCGTCAGGAAGCCGAGCGGCACCGACCAGGCGGCCGGCCAGGCCAGCAGGGTGGTCGGCCAGCCCGCGGGGGCCAGCCCCGCCCGCGTCGCCAGCACCGCGCCCAGCGCCGCCCCGCCCCCGACCACCAGCCCGGTCACCGCACCGGGCGGGGTCAGCCGGGGCCACCAGATCCCCAGCACCAGCAGCGGACAGAAGGAGGAGGCCGACACCGCGAAGGCGAGCCCCACGGCGTCCGCCACCGGCACGTGCGAGGCCAGCACCCCGCCGACCAGCGGCACCGTCATCGCCACCAGCACCGACAGCCGGAAGGCCGCGGCCCCGCGGAAGCCGCCCGGCGCCGCGGGGCCCCCGCGCCCCCGGGCCGGCAGCACGTCCTGGTGCAGCACCCCCGCCACCGCCATCGTCAGCCCGGAGGCGGTGGACAGGAACGCGGCGAAGGCGCCCGCGGCGAGCAGCGCGCCCAGCAGTTCGCCGAGCAGGCCGCCGACCATCCGCGCCGGCAGCACCAGTACCGCCGCGTCGGTGTCGCCGGTGAAGGCGAGCTCGGGAGCGTAGATCCGGCCCAGCGCCCCGTAGACCGGCGGCAGCAGGTAGAAGGTGCCGACCAGCCCCAGCACGACCAGGGTGGTGCGCCGCGCGGCCCGCCCGTCGGGGCTGGTGTAGAAGCGCACCGCGACGTGCGGCAGGCCCATGGTGCCGAGGAAGGTGGCGAGGATGAGCCCGTACGTCGCGTAGAGCCGGTACTCCTCCCGCTTGCCCGAGAGCGGCTGGGACCAGGACGCGGCAGCCGGCCGATCGCCCGCGCGGGCCGCGGGCAGCGCGCTGCCCGGCGCGAACTCCAGCCGGGTGTGCGCCGCCACGGTGTGCTCGCCGGGGCCCAGCGCGGTGGTGTCCCCGGTGTACGTCCGGCCGTCGATCCGGCCGGTGACGCTCAGGACGAGCGGCGCGTCCAGGGTCATGCGCACCTCCTGGCCCAGGGTGACCGAGGTGTGCTCCCGGAGCACCGCCGGGGCGTCGAAGGTCGCGCGCGGGGCGCCGTCCCCGGCCCAGGCGGCGATCAGGAAGAAGGCCGGGACCAGCAGCGCGGTCAGCTTGAGCCAGTACTGGAAGGCCTGCACGAAGGTGATGCTGCGCATCCCGCCCGCGCCCACGGCCACCGTGACCACGACGGCCACCACGAGCCCGCCCGCCCAGCGCGGGGCGCCCGTCAGGATCTGCAGGGTCAGCCCCGCGCCCTGGAGTTGGGGCAGCAGGTACAGCCAGCCGACGCCGAGGACGAAGACCACCGCGATCCGGCGCACCGCCCGCGACTCCAACCGCGCCTCGGCGAAGTCGGGCAGCGTGTACGCCCCCGAGCGGCGCAGCGGCGCGGCCACGAGCACCAGCAGCACCAGGTATCCGGCGGTGTACCCGACCGGGTACCAGAGCATCTCCGGCCCCTGGAGCAGCACCAGCCCGGCGATCCCGAGGAAGGACGCGGCGGAGAGGTACTCCCCGCTGATGGCCGCCGCGTTGAGCCGGGGACCGACGGTGCGCGAGGCGACGTAGAAGTCGGAGGTGGTGCGCGATATCCGCAGCCCGAGCCCGCCGAGGAGCACCGTGGCCAGGACGACGACGGCGACCGCGCTCAGCGCGTACGTCTGGTTCACCGTGCGGCCTCGGAGGGGAAGGGGGCGGGTTGCGGTCACCGGATTCTAGGCGCGCCCCGGCGGCGGGCGACAGGCCGGATCCGGCACCGCGGCGGGGCGGGAAGCGGACCGGGTCAGCGCATCCGGTCGTGCGCGTGCGGGTGTTCGCAGTCGCGGTGCTCGGCGCAGTCGCGGCGGGCGATCTCCAGCTCCACGTAGGACTCCTCGGCCCGCCTGAAGGCCAGGGTCAGGGCCGCTTCCGCGCGCGGCGGCAGGTGCTGGCGGCAGCTCTCGTCGGCTTCGTAGAGGACGTCGGCCCAACGCGCGGCCGCGCTGCGCAGCCGGGCCAGCAGGGCCTCGGCCTCGGCCGGACCGGTCGGCCGGGTGCGGGGCAGTCCCTGCAGGGCGTCGAGCAGCGCCTGGATCTCGGACATCTGGCTCCTCCCGCCCGGAAGATCCACGATAGGGGCGGGCGGACCGGGCGCGGGCCGAAAGGGCGCGCCCTGCGGCCGACGGCCCCGCCGGATCGCCGTACGCGCCGTGCCGCGCGACGAACGGCGTCCGCGCCGCGCCGGGCGGTCACGCGCACCGGGGCCGGCCGGGGTCAGCCGGTGGCCTTGCGCATCAGGAGATCGCGCAGCTCCCGGGCGTGACGACGGCTCACCTGGAGTTCCGCGGCGCCGACCCGGACGCTGGTGGTGCCCGCGTCCAGGCGCAGCTCGTCGATCCGGTCGAGCGCCACCAGGTGGCGCCGGTGTATCCGTACGAAGCCCCGCGCGGCCCAGCGCTCCTCCAGCGTGGACAACGGGATCCGCACCAGATGGCTGCCCTCGCCGGTGTGCAGCCGGGCGTAGTCCCCCTGGGCCTCGACGTACGCGATGTCCGCTATGGCCACGAACCGGGTCACCCCGCCCAACTCGACCGCGATCTGCTCGGCGGCCCGCTCCGCCCCGGTGGCCGGCGCCGCGACCGCCGCCGTGAGCGGCGCCGCGAGGACCGGAGCGCCGGGCGGTGCCGGGCGCCGGGCGCTCCCCGGCGCGGCGGGCGCCGCGGCCGGTTCCCGGTCGTGGCCCAGCAGCGCGCAGACCCGGCGCACGGCCTCGGCCAGCCGCTCCGGCCGGACCGGCTTGAGGACGTAGTCCACCGCCTTGAGGTCGAAGGCCTGGACGGCGAAGCCCTCGTGCGCGGTGACGAAGACGATCAGCGGCGGCGAGCTGAAACCGGCGAGCAGCCGGGCGATGTCCAGCCCGGTCAGCCCCGCCATGTGGATGTCCAGGAAGACCACGTCGAGCCCGTCGGCCCCGTCCGGGCCCGACTCCACGGCCAGGGTGATGCGGCGCAGGGCCTCGGTGGCGTCGGACGCCCCGACCGCCGCTCCCACGCGCGGGTCGGAGCGCAGGAGGTAGAGCAGCTCCTCCAGGAGCGGCTTCTCGTCGTCGACGGCCAGTACGCGCAGCATGGGGGCAGTCTAGAGAGGGCCCCCGAGGGGTGGAACGGGGTGTGCGCCGCCGTCGCGGCCCCGCGGGACCCCGGGGCCGGGCCGGCCCGCGGCGTCGGCGAACCCGGCCCGGCGCAGGGCCGCGGCCACGGCCAGCCCCAGCACCCGGTGCCCCTCGTCGTTGGGGTGCAGCCCGTCGGCCAGGTGGCCCGGGTCCAGCAGATCGCGCCCCGGGAGCAGCACGAGCCGCCCGTCCCCGGCCGCGACCCGCTCCCGTACGGCGCGCTCCATCGCCTCGCGCAGCGCGCCCAGGGTGGCGCCGAGCCGGTTCGGGCTGCGTTCGGCGTCGGGGCGCAGCACGGGGGAGAGGAGCAGCAGCGGGGTCCGCGGGTGCCCCTGGCGGATGAGTTCGACGAAGGCGCGCGTGGTCTCGTACATGAGGGGGGCGGAGAAGGGCACCCGCGACCAGCAGTTGGTGCCGAAGGCCAGGGTCAGGGCGTCGGCGGGCAGGGAGGCGAGCTGCTCGGCGGTGGCGAGCTCGCCGCGGGCGGCCCCCGCGTAGCCGAGGTTGACCGCGTCCCAGCCCAGGGCCCGGCCGGCCACGGCGGTCCAGCCGTGGGCGGGGCGGGTGGACCACCAGCCCTCGGTGATGGAGTCCCCGTGCACCACCCAGCGCGGCGCCCGGGGCGCCGGCGCGAGCGGCCCGCCGATCCCGCGCAGGCCCAGCACCAGCGGGGCCTGGGCCTCGGGCGGGTGGAGGGTGAAGGGACCGCCGCCGGGCGGCAGCCCCATGCGCACGACGGCCTCCGCGGCCGGTTCGGTGAAGACCTCGGCCAGCAGGCCGGCCCGGTCCCACAGCGCGAAGCCGTGCGCGAGGTCGCGCAGCGCGTCGGTGGGGCCGGGCACGGTGGCCCGGTAGCGGATCTCCACCGCCGTCGCCGCGGGCCCGGCGGTGAACTCCAGGCGCACCCCTATCGGCAGGGTGGCCCGTTCGCCGGTGTCCCAGGGCAGTCGCGCCGTGTCGGCGGGATCCGCGCGCACGGGCCGGCCCTTTTCCAGCCAGGCCACTCCGCGCAGGAAGGGGCCGGGGTCCAGCCAGCGGTGGTCGTGCGGGTCCAGGTCCATGCCGGCACGCTGCGCGAAATCTGATGAGGAGTCAATGAAGGGGGTCGAAAGGGGCCCGCGCACTGATCGATCATCTTCGCGCAACAAAGGACCATTCCGGCCAGATCCGCGCAATGATCGTGCGGCAATGTGCAAGGATGGTGCATTACGGGCGGTATCACTCAGCTCGTAGGCTCACTCGCTGTACGTGGAGTGGCGCGGACCGCCTGCTCGGCGGTCCCCCCATGCCCAGGCAGGCTTCCGCCCTGCCTGTTCCTGCTCCGGACCGCTGCGGTCGAACGCCTGACAACCCCACCCGCAGTGACAAAGGAGTCCCCCTCGTGCTCGATCACGGCCAGGCGCCACCGCTCACGTCCCCGCCCCGCAAGCCCGTCCACCCGTTGCTGCGCCGCAAGCCGGTCGACCAGCTGGTCGCCGAGGGCGGTCAGGGCGAGGGCGGCACGCTGCGCCGCTCGCTCACCATGTGGCAGCTGACCATGATCAGCATCGGTGCCACCCTCGGCACCGGCATCTTCGTCGTCCTCGGCGAGGCCGCCCCCAAGGCCGGACCCGCCGTCACGATCTCCTTCGTCATCGCGGGCCTGACCGCGCTCTTCTCCGCCCTCTCCTACGCGGAGCTGGCCGGATCGGTCCCGGTCTCCGGGTCCTCGTACTCGTACTCCTACGCGACCATGGGCGAGTTCATCGCCTGGATCTGCGGCTGGTGCCTGGTCCTGGAGTACGCGGTGTCCGTCTCGGCCGTCGCCGTCGGCTGGGGGCAGTACCTCAACGAACTGCTCGACGGGACGATAGGCATCACCATCCCCGAGAAGTTCTCCGCCGCCCCGATGGGCGACGGGGGCTGGATCAACCTGCCGTCGCTGGTCGTCGTCCTGCTCGCCATGGTCTTCCTGATGCGCGGCGCCAAGGAGAGCGCCCGGATCAACACGATCATGGTCGTGGTCAAGATCGTCACGCTGTTCCTCTTCATCGGCATCGGCGTCATGGGCATCAAGTCCGGCAACTACGCCCCGCTCGCCCCGCTCGGCGTCACCGGCATCAGCGCCGCCGCCTCCACGCTCTTCTTCTCCTACATCGGCTTCGACGCCGCCTCCACCGCGGGTGAGGAAGCCGAGAACCCCAAGCGGGACCTGCCGCGCGCGATCATGCTCTCGCTGGGCATCGTGACCGTCCTCTACATCCTGGTCGCCTTCGTCGCCGTCGGCGCCATGCCGTGGCAGGACTTCGGCGGCACCGAGGCCGCGCTCGCGAAGATCATGACCGACGTCACCGGCCACAGCTTCTGGGGCGTCGTCCTCGCCGCGGGCGCCGTCGTCGCCATCGCCTCCGTCGTCTTCGCCGTCCTGTACGGCCAGACCCGCATCCTCTTCGCGATGTCCCGCGACGGCCTCGTCCCCAAGGTCTTCGCCAAGGTCGACGCCAAGACCGGCGCCCCCCGCGCCAACGTGCTGATCGTCTCCCTCTTCTGCGGCGCCCTCGCCGCGTTCATCCCCCTGGGTGAGCTGGCGAACGCCACCAGCATCGGCACGCTCTTCGCCTTCGCCCTGGTCAACGTCGCCGTCGTGATCCTGCGCCGCACCAAGCCCGACCTGCCCCGCACCTTCAAGGTCGCGCTCTTCCCGATCACGCCGATCCTCGGCTTCCTGGCCTGCGCGTACATGATGTACAGCCTGCCGTCCGCCACGTGGGTCGCCTTCGGTGTCTGGATGGCCGTCGGCCTCGTGGTGTACTTCCTCTACGGCATCCGCCGCTCCCGACTGGCCACAGCAGAGAAGTGATCCACCCGCAGTGCGACTGAACGATCTCGACGAACGCATCGTGCACGCCCTCGCCGAGGACGCCCGCCGCTCCTACGCGGACATCGGCTCCGAGGTCGGCCTCTCCGCCCCGGCGGTCAAGCGCCGCGTGGACCGGCTGCGCGCCGAAGGGGCCATCACGGGCTTCACCGTCCGCGTCGACCCGGCCGCGATGGGCTGGGAGACCGAGGGCTTCATCGAGATCTACTGCCGCCACAACACCTCGCCGGACGACATCCGGCGCGGCCTGGAGCGGTATCCCGAGGTGGTGTCCGCGTCGACCGTGACGGGCGACGCGGACGCGCTGGTCCAGGTCTTCGCCTCGGACATGCGCCACTTCGAGCGGGTGCTGGAGCGGATCGCGGGCGAGCCGTTCGTGGAGCGGACGAAGTCCGTCCTGGTGCTCTCCCCGCTGCTGCGCCGCTTCACCTCGGGCGCCCCGGCGTAACGCTGCGCGTGCGGGGCCCCCGCACGGCCCGTGCAGGGCCGGGGCGGGCGCCGGGGAAAGCTGCGTACACCCGAAGGATGACGCAACGAATCGCCGTTTCGGGTGCGAAAGACGCAACGAATCGCTCGGCTGGACGCAACAGACACGCCTTGTCGACCGTCGGCGGCATCCGTACCGTCTATAGGAACCCGCCCCTCCTGCCCCAGAGGTCGTCCATGCCTGCCCTGCGCACCGCTCTCCTCCAGAGTTCCGGACGGCCCGGCGACGTCGCCGCGAACCTGAAGGCCCTCGACGAGGCCGCCGCGCGCGCGGCGGGCGGCGGGGCCGGGCTGCTGGTCACCTCGGAGATGTTCCTGACCGGGTACGCCCTGGAGGTCCAGGAGATCGCCGAGCTCGCCGAGACCAGCGACGGCCCGTCCGCCGTCGCCGTCGGCGAGATCGCCCGTCGCCACGGGGTGGCCGTGCTGTACGCCTACCCCGAGCGGGACGGCGCGGCCGTCTTCAACTCCGCCCAGCTGGTCGGCCCCGACGGCACGCGCCTCGCGAACTACCGCAAGACCCACCTCTTCGGCTGCTTCGAACAGGACGCCTTCACCCCCGGCGACGCCCCCGTCGTCCAGGCGGACCTGAACGGCCTCCGCGTCGGCATCATGATCTGCTACGACGTCGAGTTCCCCGAGAACGTCCGCTCCCACGCGCTGGCCGGCACCGACCTGCTCCTCGTGCCGACGGCGCAGATGCACCCGTTCCAGTTCGTCGCCGAGCAGCTGGTACCGGTCCGGGCCTTCGAGAACCAGATGTACATCGCGTACGTCAACCGCACGGGCCCCGAGGGCGAGTTCGAGTTCGTCGGACTCAGCTCACTGGCCGGCCCCGACGGCACCACCCGCACCCGCGCCGGTCGCGGCGAGGAGCTGGTGTTCGGCGAGGTCGACCCCGAGCTGCTCCAGGCGTCGCGCGCCAACAACCCCTACCTGCGCGACCGCCGCCCCGGGCTCTACGCCTCCCTGATCTGACCCCTTCCCCAGCCCTGCCGCAAGGAGACGTGCCCCCATGACGTCCACGGTCCCCACCACCGCCGTTCCGCACAGCGACGGACAGCCGCCGATCACCATGTTCGGCCCGGACTTCCCGTACGCCTACGACGACTTCCTCGCCCACCCGGCGGGCCTGGGTCAGATACCGGCGACCGAGCACGGCACCGAGGTCGCCGTGATCGGCGGCGGGCTGTCCGGGATCATCTCCGCGTACGAGCTGATGAAGATGGGCCTGAAGCCCGTCGTCTACGAGGCCGACCAGATCGGCGGCCGGCTGCGCACCGTGGGCTTCGAGGGCGCCGGCACGGAGGGGCTGACCGCGGAGATGGGCGCCATGCGCTTCCCGCCGTCCTCCACCGCGCTCCAGCACTACATCGACCTCGTCGGCCTGGTGACCGAGCCCTTCCCGAACCCGCTCGCCGAGGCCACCCCCTCCACGGTCGTCGACCTCAAGGGCGAGACGCACTACGCCGAGACCATCGCCGACCTCCCGCAGGTCTACCGCGACGTGGCCGCCGCGTGGAACGCGTGCCTCGACGAGGGCGCGGACTTCTCCGACATGAACACCGCGATGCGCGAGCGGGACGTCCCGCGCATCCGCGAGATCTGGGCGAAGCTCGTCGAGAAGCTCGACGACGAGACCTTCTACGGGTTCCTCTGCAAGTCCGAGGCCTTCCAGTCCTTCCGCAAGCGCGAGATCTTCGGCCAGGTCGGCTTCGGCACCGGCGGCTGGGACACCGACTTCCCGAACTCCATCCTGGAGATCCTCCGCGTCGTCTACACCGAGGCGGACGACCACCACCGCGGCATCGTCGGCGGCTCGCAGCAGCTGCCGCTGCGCATGTGGGACCGCGCCCCCGAGAAGATCGTCCACTGGGCCCAGGGCACCTCGCTGTCCACCCTGCACGAGGGCACCCCGCGGCCGGCGGTCACCCGCCTGCACCGCACGGCCGGGAACCACATCACGGTCACCGACGCCTCCGGCGACATCCGCACCTACCGCGCCGCGATCTTCACGGCGCAGTCCTGGATGCTGCTGTCGAAGATCGCGTGCGACGACACGCTCTTCCCGATCGACCACTGGACGGCGATCGAGCGCACCCACTACATGGAGTCGTCCAAGCTCTTCATCCCGGTGGACCGGCCGTTCTGGCTGGACAAGGACGAGGAGACCGGCCGCGACGTCATGTCGATGACGCTGACCGACCGCATGACCCGCGGGACGTACCTGCTGGACAACGGCCCGGACAAGCCGGCCGTCATCTGCCTCTCCTACACCTGGTGCGACGACAGCCTGAAGTGGCTGCCGCTGTCCGCGAACGAGCGGATGGAGGTCATGCTGAAGTCCCTCGGCGAGATCTACCCCAAGGTCGACATCCGCCGTCACATCATCGGCAACCCGGTCACCGTCTCCTGGGAGAACGAGCCCTACTTCATGGGCGCCTTCAAGGCGAACCTGCCGGGCCACTACCGCTACCAGCGACGCCTGTTCACCCACTTCATGCAGGACCGCCTCCCCGAGGACAAGCGCGGCATCTTCCTCGCGGGCGACGACATCTCCTGGACGGCGGGCTGGGCCGAGGGCGCCGTGCAGACCGCGCTGAACGCGGTGTGGGGCGTCATGCACCACCTCGGTGGCGCGACCGACTCGACCAACCCGGGCCCCGGCGACCTCTACGACGCCATCGCCCCGGTGGAGCTGCCCGAGGACTGACCGTCCCGGCCTCCCGCCACACCACGGGCCGCCCCCGCGCCACGAGCGCGGCGGCGGCCCGTTCCCATGGGTCGGGTGTCGAGGGCCGCGGAGCGGTTCACCCCACCGCCCAGACGGAGCCGGTCTTCTGCCGGACCGGCGTCAGCAGGCAGCGGCCGACCAGGCCGACGCCCGCGTCCAGGGACTCCTCGAACTCCTCGGCCAGGTCCGGGGAGCGGCGCAGGGTCCACAGCAGCCGGGCCGAGGCCCAGGCGCCGTCCCGGGCGCGCTGCAGGCTCCACGAGCCGACCAGGTGCGTGAGCGGATCGGCGATCTGGAGCAGGTCGGGCCCAGGCATCAGGTCCTCCCGGATGCGTTCCTCCAGGGCGACCAGGGTGTCGCCGACCCGGTCGAAGTCGGCTTCCAGCGCTGCCGGTTCGCAGTCCAGGGTGCGGCAGGTGGTGACCACCGCGAGGGCCAGGTCGTGCCCGATGTGCGCGTTGATCCCGGCGAGGGCGTGTTGGAGGGGCCGCACGCCCGGGTGGCGCCGGTACTGGAAGAGCGGCCGCCAGCAGGCGGGCGTACGGTCGCCCTCGGCGGCCGCGTCGACGGCCATCAGGTACCGCTCGGCGAAGCGGACGCCCAGCACCGCCGCCCGGCGGGGCCCGGGGAAGCCCCCGTGCTCGATGCGGCGGTGCAGGGTCTCGGTCACCGTCAGGTACACCCGGTTGAAGACGGCCACGCCGTCGTGTTCGGGCAGTCGCTCGTCCAGGGCGCGCATCCGCGCGAGCACCGCTTCCATGCAGGCAGGTTCGCAGCTGGCGCCGGATCCCGGGAGACTTGGCCCGGTACTTCGCCGGTTCGGGCGAACGTGCCCGAACCGGGAGGGTCAGGACCGCCCGGTGGGGGCGCCCGGGGCGCCGGGTGCGTCCGGGGCGCCCGCCGTCGCCGCGGGGTCCTCGCCGCCCGGTGCGTCGTAGGTCGAGGTGCCCGAATCGAGGAGCGGCTCGTGCTCCTTCATGTGCGCGGGGGCGAAGTAGCGCAGCACGTGGTAGCCGGTGATGACCACGAGGGTGCCGAGCGCGATGCCGCCGAGCTGGAAGTTGTCGCTGATCTTCAGGCCGACCCCGCCGACGCCGATGATGATGCCCGCCGCGGCCGGCACCAGGTTCAGCGGATTGCGCAGGTCCACCCGGCCGTTGATCCAGATCTGGGCGCCGAGCAGGCCGATCATGCCGTAGAGGATGACCGTGATCCCGCCGAGCACCCCGCCGGGGATGGCCGCGACGACCGCACCGAACTTGGGGCACAGACCGAAGAGCAGCGCGAAGCCGGCGGCCGCCCAGTAGGCGGCGGTGGAGTAGACCCGGGTGGCGGCCATGACGCCGATGTTCTCGGAGTACGTGGTGTTCGGCGGTCCGCCGACCGCGGTGGAGAGCATCGACGCGGCGCCGTCGGCGGCGATCGCGGTGCCGAGCTGGTCGTCGAGCCTGTCGCCGGTCATCTCGCCGACGGCCTTGATGTGCCCGGCGTTCTCCGCGATCAGCGCGATGACCACGGGCAGCGCGATCAGGATCGCGGACCACTCGAACTGCGGGGCGTGGAAGGACGGCAGCCCGATCCAGTCGGCCTTGCCCACGCCGGACAGGTCCAGGCGCCAGTGGTCCACGGCCGGGCCGCCGCCCGTGGTCGAGTGGATCTTGCCGAAGAGCAGGTCGAAGAGGGCCGAGATCCCGTACCCGAAGAGCAGCCCGAGGAAGATCGCGATCCGGGACCAGAACCCGCGCAGGCACACCACGGCGAGCCCGGTGAAGGCCATCACCAGCAGCGCCGTCCACTGGTCCTGGGGCCAGTAGGTCGAGGCGGTGACCGGCGCGAGGTTGAAGCCGATCAGCATCACGACCGCGCCCGTGACCACCGGCGGCATCGCCGCGTGGATGATCCGCGCGCCGAAGTGCCGCACCGCCAGGCCGGCGAGGAAGAGGGCCGCGCCGACGACGAGCACGGCGCCGGTGACGGTCGCGCTGCTCCCGCCGCCCGCCCGGATCGCGGCGGCGACGCCGACGAAGGAGAGGGAACAGCCCAGGTAGGACGGGATCCGGCCGCGGGTCGCGAGCAGGAAGATCACCGTCGCGATGCCGGACATCATGATGGCCAGGTTCGGATCCAGGCCCATGAGCACCGGCGCGACGAAACTCGCGCCGAACATGGCGACCACGTGCTGGGCGCCGAGCCCCGCGGTGCGCGGCCACGTGAGCCGCTCGTCCGGCCGGACGACCGCGCCGGGCGCGGGTGTCCGGCCGTCGCCGTGCAGGGTCCAGCGCACGCCGAGGCCCATGGTGAAACTCCGTTTCGCGATGCGGCAGCCGCAGGCGCCGACCGGGTGGGTGCCGACCGGGGGGTCGAACGTGCCGAGTATGCCGACTGTGCCGCGTGTGGGGGGATCGATGACCGGGCCGAAGGACGGCCGAGGTCATATTACGGCGGGATAGCGGCAGGTTCGTCCCGATTGCCTACTGGGGGGCCGCCGCCCGGTCCTGCGCGGGGTCCGTACCGGGCGCGGCCGCCGCCGGTCCCGCGTCGATCTTCGGGCGCAGTACGGTCGCCCCCGCGACCAGCGCCAGCGCCAGCAGCGTGACCAGCCCGAAGGACACCACCAGCGAGGTCGCGTCGGCGACCGCGCCGATCGCGGAGGGGGCGACCAGCCCCGACGTGTAGGTGATCGTCGCCACCCCGGCGAGGGCCTGGGCCGGGGCCGGGCCGCTGCGGGCGGCGGCCGCGAAGGCCAGCGGGACCACCACCGCGATGCCGAGCCCGATCAGGCCGAAGCCCGCGAGCGCGCCCGCGGGATGCCGGACGAGGACCACCAGCAGACCGCCCGCCGTGGCCAGCAGGCCGCCCGCCCGTACGGTGCGCACCGGGCCGAAGCGGTCCACCACCTTGTCGCCCGCGAGCCGGGCCGCCGCCATGGTGAGCGCGAACATCGTGGTGGAGGCGGCGGCGAGACCGGCATCGGTGTGCAGCACGTCCCGGAAGTAGACCGCCGACCAGTCCATGCTCGCGCCCTCCGCGAAGACCGCGCAGAAGCCGATCGCCCCGATGACCAGCGCCGACTTGGGCGGCAGCGCGAAGCGCGGCGGCGCTTCCTCCTCCTGGCCGCCCCCCAGGTCGAGCACCCCGCGCACCGCGACCAGGGCGACGGCGGTCAGGGCGAGCGCCGCGAACAGGTGGTGCACCCGGGCGTCGGCCCCGGCGTGCGCGGCGACCGTACCGGCGGCCGATCCGATGAGGGCGCCCACGCTCCACATGCCGTGCAGCGAGGACATGATCGAGCGGCCCAGCCGGTTCTCGGTCTCGACGCCGAGCGCGTTCATCGCCACGTCCGACATGCCCGCGCTCGCGCCGTAGACGAGGAGCAGCAGGCAGAGGGAGAGGAGGTCGGGGGCGAGGCTCGGCAGGATGAGGGAGAGGGTCCACATCGCGATCAGCCCGCGCAGCGCGTTGCGCGCGCCGAAGCGGTGGTTGATCCGCCCGGCCAGCGGCATCGCGATCGCCGCGCCGACCGCGGGGAAGGCGAGCGCCATGCCGAGGGTGCCCGCGCTGAGCTGTGCGTGTTCCTGGATCCAGGGGATCCGGGTGGCGAAGCTGCCGGTGACCGCGCCGTGGGCGCAGAAGACGGCGGCTATGGCGATGCGTGCGCGGCGCAGGCGGCGCGGTGTCGGCTCTGATTCCCCGGTCATGGTCGCCAAACTATCAGGAACCCTGCCTGATAAATAAGTCCTCCGTTCCTCCTAGGATGGCCCGGTGACTTCCGCACCCGCATCCGCGGCTCCCCCGGCCGCCGCTCCCTCACCCGCCTCGCCGAGCACGGCCCGCGCGATGAACGACCGGCTGGCGCTCCGGCTCCTGCAGGAGGAGGGGCCGCTCACCGCGACCCAGCTCAAGAAGCTGACCGGGCTCTCCCGCCCCTCCGTCGCCGACCTCGTCGAGCGCCTGACCGGCGCCGGGCTGATCGAGGTCGTCGGCGAATCGGGCGAGCAGCGGCGCGGACCGAACGCCCGGCTCCACGGGATCGTCGCCCGCCGCGCCCACCTCGCCGCGCTGGACGTGCGCACCGACGGCGTGACCGCGGTGATCACCGACCTGCTCGGTCGGCCGGTGGCCCAGGCGCGGCTGCCCGCCGACGCGGTCGAGGAGGCGGTGACACGGCTGGAGGAGCTCGCCCGGGAGGCGGGCGCGGAGCCGCTGCACACCGTGGTGGTCGGCGCGCCCGGGCTGGTCGTCCCGACCAGCGGCGAACTGCGCACCCTGCACGGCCTGCCCTCCTGGCACCGGGACCTGGTGGCCGCGCTCCAACGGCGGCTGTCCGCCGTGGTCGTCGTCGAGAACGAGACCAACCTCGCCGCGCTGGCCGAGCAGCGCCTGGGCGCCGCCCGCGACCTGGAGTCCTTCGTGCTGCTGTGGCTGGGCGCCGGGGTCGGCGCGGCCGTGGTCCTGGACGGGCGGCTGCGCCGCGGGGCCTCCGGGGGCGCCGGCGAGATCGGTTTCCTGCCGGTGCCGGGCACGGTGGGGCTGCCCTCCGCGACGGACTGCGGCGGGGGTTTCCACGGGCTGGTCGGGCGCGAGGCGGTGGCCGCGCTCGCCGCCGCTCACGGCTACACGGGGCCGGTGGAGGAAGCCGCCGCCGGAGCCGCGGGGGAGGGTTTCCTCGACGCCTTCGCCGAGCGGCTCGCCCTGGGCGCGGCCGCGGTGACGGCGGTGCTGGACCCCGGCTGCGTCGTCCTCGGGAGCGAGCTGGGCCGGGCGGGCGGAGCGGCCCTGGCGGCCAGGGTCGCGGACCGGCTGGCCCGGCTGACCCCGGTGGCCACGGAGGTCCGCGCCACCACCCTCGGCGATCCGGCGGTGCTCCAGGGCGCCCGGCTGGCCGCCCGGGACAGCGCCCAGGACGCCCTGTTCGGCGCTCCGTAACGGCGGGCCCGGGCGGCCCGGACGCCCGCTGCCGCCCCGGTCACCCGGCCGCGCGCGCCGCCAGGAACTCGGCGAAGGTGCCCCTGCCCACCGCGTGCTCCGGGGCCAGGTGGCCGCCGCGCTTGAACCCCGCGTACGTCCTTCCCACGAGCGGGACGGGCAGGAGGAGGCGGCGGCGCCCGCCGGTGGCGGCGAGGTAGGCGCGGGCCGCCTCCTCGAAGGTGAGCACCTGCGGGCCGCCCATGTCGGGGACCCGCCCGGAGGGCCCGGCCACGGCCAGCTCCACCAGCCGGTCCGCGACCTCCTCGACCGCGATCGGCTGGCCGCTGACCCCGGCCGGGAGCGGCATCACCGGCAGCTTCGCCACCGCGCCCAGCGCCCGGGCCACCAGGTCGTGGAACTGGGTGGTGCGCAGGATCGTGACCCCCAGGCCCGAGCGCGTCAGCATCTCCTCGACCGCGAGCTTCGCCCGGTAGTACCGCAAGGGGACCACGTCCACGCCCACGATCGAGATGTAGAGCAGGTGTCCCACCCCGGCCCGCCGGGCCGCCGCGATCAGGTGGGCCGCGGCCCGCTCGTCGCCGCCCCGCGGGTCGCTGGCGCAGTGGACCACGGTGTCGGCGCCCTCCACGGCCGCGTCGAGGCCGGCGCCCGTCAGCAGGTCGACCGGGTGCTCGGGCGAGCGGCGGCTCAGGACGCGGACCTCGTGGCCCGCCGCGCGCAGCCGCCCGGCTACGAGCGAGCCCAGGTTCCCGGTGCCTCCGGTGACGAGAATCGTGCTCATGGTGTCCGTCCTTGCCTGCCGACTGGATTGCGTTCACCAGCTCAGACCGGACAGCCCTCAGGAATGTGACAGCTGACGGCGAAGGAATCCGAGCTTCTCCGGGTTGACCACCGTCCGCAGGCCCCTGACCAGGCCGTCCTCGAACTCCACCAGCAGAACTGCCCGCTCGCCGAAGAGCAGCGCCGGCTCCCCGTTGACCTCCGCGAAGGAGACCGGGGCGCCCGCCACGTACTTCTCCAGCGCGCCGAGCAGGAACCGGGCCACCTTGCTCCGGCCCAGGACCGGCCGGCGCGCCGCGTTGACCACCCCGCCGCCGTCGGACACGTACGCCACGTCCGCGGCCAGCAGGCCCTCCAGCCGGGCCAGGTCCCCGTCCCGCGCCGCCGCCATGAAGGTCTCCACCAGCCCCTGCCACCGCTGCGGATCCGGCCGCGGGCGCGGGCGCCGCACCGCCACCCGCTGCGCCGCGCGCCGGTAGATCTGGCGGCAGTTGGCCTCCGAGAGGTCGAGCAGCCCGGCGATCTCCCGGTGGCCGTACGCGAACGCCTCGCGCAGGACGTAGACCGCGCGCTCCACCGCGGTGAGCTGCTCCAGCAGGACCAGCAGGGCCATCGACACGCCCTCGCGCTGCTCCGCCGACTCCAGTGGGCCGAGCGTCCCGTCCCCGGTGAGCACCGGCTCGGGCAACCAGGGGCCGACGTACTCCTCGCGCCGGGCGCGCGCGGAGGTGAGCCGGTTGAGGCAGAGGTGCGTGACCACCTTCACGAGCCAGGCCCCGGGGTGCTCGATGGCGTCCCGGTCGGCGGAGCTCCACCGGAGGTAGGCGTCCTGGACGAGGTCCTCGGCCTCGTGGGCGGAGCCCAGCATGCGGTAGGCGACGGCGAACATCCGGGGCCGGTGTTCCTCGAACCCCCCTGCGGGGGTGGCGACCTGCGTGATCATCGCATCAGCCTACGAGCCGGAGCGCGGGCGGGTGAAGACGCGCGAGGACCCGGTGGCCGCCGGGCCACCGGGTCCTCACACCGCTTCGGGTTCCTTCGGTCCTGCTAGGTCAGCAGGCCCCCTGGTCCTTCCAGACGCCCCAGTCACCGGTGGTGCCGGGCTCCTCGTTCTGCGTCCACCACTGGGCCTTCCAGTTGTGGCCCTTGTGCGAGACGACCGTCCCGCCGGTGGTCACCTGACCGGCGACGTACGCCGGGTTGGTGCAGGTCCCGCCCGGCGGCGTGGTCGGCGGCGTGGTCGGGGGAGTCGTCGGAGGGGTCGTCGGAGGGGTGGTGGGCGGCGTCGTCGGGGGAGTCGTGGGCGGCGTGGTCGGGCCCCCCGGCTCGACCACGGTGGCGCCGCGCGCCAGGTCACCGGCGATGCCGTAGGTCCTGCCGCCGAAGGTCACGGTCCAGTTGGACGGGGTGGAGGTCGGCAGGTAGTAGACGAAGTCCAGCTCCACCGAGGCCCCCGGGGCCAGCGTCTGCCAGGCCGGCAGCTTCAGGGAGACCCGGTTGTAGTCGCCCTTGAGGCCGCCCACGTTGGTGCCCGAGTGGTCGCTGCGGATCACCGTGGTGCCCCAGCCGGACTGGTCCTTGGCGTTGCTCGGGGCGGAGGAGGAGTAGTCGAACTGGAACTCCGTGCCGCCGGGCAGGGTGGCCGTGGTGTTGTTGGTGATCTTCAGCTTGGGGCTGATCGGGTAGTTCGAGTCGCCGAGCGGGAACTGGCCGAACTCGGTGTCCACCTTGATCGCCTCGGTCGGCATGGTGATGGTGGCGCGCTTGGCGCCGTACGGGGCGGCCGCCTTGAACTTGTCGTACATCGCCGTGGTGAGCGTGTTGCCCATCTCGTACTGGCCCTTGGCGGCGTTGTAGGAGTAGTCGCCCGCCAGCTCCCAGACCATCGTGCCGCCGATGCCCTTGTTGACCACGTAGTCGGCCTTGGCGTTCACCGACTGCTCGTCCTCGGTGGAGAGGAACACCTTCTTCTGGGCGTTCCACAGCCACGGCGCGACCAGGGTCGCGTCGTACTTGCGGACGTAGGTGCCGGTCAGGGTGGTGTTCGCCGGGAAGCCGTACTTGGTGACGTAGTCGCCGACGACGCCCTTCTCCAGGTTCTTGGCGTGCCACATCGGGTTGGAGCCGGCCGGGGCCTCGACCCCGTTGGAGTCCAGGTCGTGCCACAGGTTGTCGATGCCGACCGCGCCGTCACCGCACTTGGTCAGCCCCGCGCCCGCCGGGCAGTTGGTGGCCGGGGCCTTGCCCCACAGGCCGTCCGTGCCGCCCTGGACGTTCTTGAAGCCGCGGGTGTAGTACGGCAGGCCCATGTTGATCCGGCCGGCCGGCATGGAGCCGCGGAAGTAGTGGTAGGCCCAGTCGGAGTTCAGGTACCCGATGCCGCCGTACTGGGAGGTCGAGTAGACGCCCGCGGAGGCCAGTTCGGCGTCCTTGCCGTCGTCGAAGAGCGAGGCGTTGGGGCCGACGTACTCGTTCCAGGCGCCGTGCAGGTCGTAGGACATGATGTTGACGTAGTCCAGGTACTTCTGCATCTGGAACGTCTCCATGCCCCGCAGCAGGTAGCCGGAGGAGGGGGCGGCGACGGAGAGCAGGTAGTGCTTGCCGTCGGCGGCGCCCGCGCGGTCGAGCTTCTCGCGCAGCGACTTCATGAGCGCGGCGTAGCCCTTGACCAGGCCCGCGCGGCGGGCGTTGGAGAGCTGCCAGTCGAGCGGGTTGCCCGCGTCCTTCATGGTGGTCGGGTACTCGTAGTCGATGTCGACGCCGTTGAACCCGTACGTGCGGATGAAGTCCACGGAGGAGTTCGCGAAGGTGTCGATGCCGGCCTGGTTGACCGAGCCGTCGGCGTTGGTGGCCATCGAGTAGAAGCCGCCGGAGTTCACCCGGTTGCCGTCGTCGCCGAAGTAGCCGCCCGTCTCCGCCCAGCCGCCGACCGAGATCAGCGTCTTGACGTTCGGGTACTGCTTCTTGAACTTGGTCAGCTGGTTGAAGTGGCCCTTGTAGGGGAGCGCGGGGTCCATCTCCGCGCCCGCCACGCCCGGCCAGGTCATCCCGGTGGCGGCGTTGTTCGGGCCGTCCGCGCCGACCGAGAGCTTGTTGTCGGAACCGACGTGTCCGAAGGCGTAGTTGAGGTGGGTGACCTTGTCCCACGGGATGTTGTTGGCCAGGTAGGCGGGGGTGCCGTCCTTGCCGGTGCGCCAGCCGGTGAAGTAGCCGATCACCCGTCGCTGGTGATCGGCGCCCATCTTCTCGCGGCCCTCGGCGTCGTAGACCGAGCAATAGGGGACGTCGACGCCCGGAGTCTTGTAGAGCCCGTCGGGTCGACAGCTCTCGTTGTCGGCGGCGTGCGAGACGCCCGCCGAGAGGCCGCCGATGAGCAGGCCCGCGATGGCGGCACCGGATGCCAGCAGCATGGATCTGGTGCGCGTGGGGGACAGCATTGTGCCTCCTGGGGAGGGGAGGTGACAGGACACAACGTGCGTAAAGGTGGCGCTGGTCGGCCCGTGACGTGCGCACATCGGCGGGCCCGGCTCCCGGGGAAGATGAAGGGAACGTTAAGAGGACTAGACCAACCCGTCAATAGGTCTGGACCAAAGCCGAACCCTCGGAAAATTGCGCCGAACGTGTGAGCCAGGCCACAAGTGCTTGCGTGCATGGCCTGCGATCACCCGTGGCACACTGGCCCTAGTACCAGTAGCAGCGCACTCCGGGGTCGGTGTAATTCCGAACCGGCGGTTATAGTCCGCGACCCGTCCGCATCCAGCGGCCGGTTGACCAGGTGAAATTCCTGGACCGACGGTTAAAGTCCGGATGGGAGGCAGTGCGCGGCGGGCCAGTCACCGGTACGCCGCCGTCGGCGGTTCGTCGGCGTAACCCCCAGGGGATACGTCTCGGACGAACCGTGGAGTCGACCTCGGCGTCCCCGCGTGTGCTACCCGCTTCATCTGTCGTATCCCGACAGGCCCCGGAGTCCGTGCCCGATGAGGCAGGAGGACCCGGTGGCGACACACGCCGACGCGAACGACGCACGCGCCATGCGGCGTGCCATCGAGCTGGCCGCCCGCGGCCTCGGCTCCACCAGCCCCAACCCGGCCGTCGGCTGCGTCATCGCCGACGCCTCGGGCCGGATCGTCGGCGAGGGCTGGCACGAGCGCGCCGGCGGCCCGCACGCCGAGGTGCACGCCCTGCGCGCCGCGGGGGACGCCGCCCGCGGCGCCACCGCCTACGTCACCCTCGAACCCTGCAACCACACCGGCCGTACGGGCCCCTGCGCCCGGGCCCTCGTCGAGGCCGGGATCACCCGCGTGCTCTACGCCGTCCCCGACCCGAACCCGCAGGCCAGCGGTGGCGCGGCCACCCTGCGCGACGCCGGGATCGAGGTCGGGGAAGGGCTGCTGCGGGCCGAGGCCGAGGCCGGCAACGAGCCCTGGCTGACCTCCGTACGCCTGGGCCGGCCCTACGTCCTGTGGAAGTACGCCGCCACCCTGGACGGCCGGGTCGCCGCCGCCGACGGCACCAGCCGCTGGATCAGCGGCTCCGAGTCCCGCGCCGACGTCCACCGGCTGCGCGCCGAGGCCGACGCGGTCGTCGTCGGCTCGGGCACCCTGCGAGCCGATGACCCGCACCTCGCGGTCCGCGGCGTCGAGGGGGCCCGCCAGCCCCTGCGCGTGGTCCTCGACACCCGGGCCACCGTCCGGCCCGGCGCCCGGATCCTCGACGACGCGGCCCCCACCCTGGTGGCCGTCGCCGAGGACGCCGACACCCGCCACCTGGCCGGCGTCGAGGTGGCCCGGCTGCCCCGGGACGGGCACGGCCTCTCCGTGGACGCGCTCCTCGCCGAGCTGTTCGCCCGCGGGGTGCGCTCCGTCCTCGTCGAGGGCGGGCCGACCCTGGCCGGCGCCTTCGTCGCCGCGGGAGCCGTCGACAAGATCGTCGGCTACCTCGCCCCGGTCCTGCTCGGCGCGGGCCCGAACGCCCTCGCCGACGCCGGGATCACCACCCTCACCCAGGCCCTGCGCCTGGAGATCACCGAGGTGCTCCGCCTCGGTCCCGATCTGCGCGTCACGGCCGTTCCCGCGGTCGCCGCCGTCCCCGCCGCCCCCACCGTCCTCAAGGAGCACTGAGTGTTCACCGGAATCGTCGAAGAACTGGGCGAGGTCACCGCCGTCGAGCAGCTCGCGGAGGCCTCCCGCTTCCGACTGCGCGGCCCCGTCGTCACCGAAGGTGCCAAGCACGGCGACTCGATCGCCGTCAACGGCGTCTGTCTGACGGTCGTGGAGACGGGGGACGGGGAGTTCACCGCCGACGTCATGCAGGAGACCCTCAACCGCTCCAGCCTGGGCGCCCTGACCGAAGGCTCCCGGGTCAACCTGGAGCGCCCCATGGCCCTCGGCGGGCGCCTCGGCGGACACCTGGTCCAAGGACACGTGGACGGCACCGGCCGGATCGTCTCCCGCACCCCCTCCGAGCACTGGGAGATCGTCAAGGTCTCGCTGCCCGAGCGGCTCGCCCGGTACGTCGTCGAGAAGGGCTCCATCACGGTCGACGGCGTCAGCCTCACCGTGGTCGACGCCGCGGCCGACCACTTCACCATCAGCCTCATCCCCACCACGCTGAACCTGACCACGCTCGGCATCAAGGAGCCCGGCGACCCGGTCAACCTGGAGGTCGACGTCCTCGCGAAGTACGTCGAGCGCCTCCTGGCCGCCGGCGTCGACCCGCTGACCACCGTGGCACCCGCCGCCGACCCGAAGGAGACGGACCGATGAGCGCGCTGGACTGGCTCAACACCGAGGCCTTCGCGGTCTTCGGCCAGAAGGTCATCTGGTCGGACATGATCGGCAACCTGATGGGCCTGGCGGCCCTCGCCCTCGGCTGGCGCCGCTCCATATGGACCTGGCCCGCCCAGCTGCTGTCCGGCCTCATCCTGGTCGGCGCCTACGCCACCGCCCACCTCGCGGGCGGCGTCGGCAAGCAGCTCCTGGTCATCGCCGTGGCCCTGTGGGGCTGGCGCGCCTGGCAGCGCGGGAAGCAGCAGGCCCAGGACGGCTCCATCGCCGTGCGCACGGCCACCTGGACCGAGCGCGGCCTGCTCCTGGCGGGCGCGGCGCTGGGCACCCTCGCGGTCGGCGGGCTCTTCACCCTCGTCCCCTCGCTCTCCTGGAGCCCGTGGGCCGACGCCTACATCTTCGTCGGCACGATCGTGGCGATGGTCGCCCAGGCCCGCGGTCTGGTCGAGTTCTGGTTCGCCTGGTTGCTCGTCGACCTCGTCGGCGTTCCGCTCGCATTCCAGAGCGGTCTGGTCTTCTCGGGCCTCGTCTACGTCGTCTATTTCGCCCTCGTCGTCTGGGGCGCCATCGACTGGTACCAGCGCTCGCGCACCACCACCGACAGCCCGGCCCTGGAAGGAGCAACGGCATGACCCTCAAGCCCGTGCCCAACGAGAGCGACATCGAGTCCTTCCGGCTCGACCCCGTCGAGCAGGCCATCCGCGACATCGCGGAAGGGCGCCCGGTCGTCGTGGTGGACGACGAGAACCGCGAGAACGAGGGTGACCTCGTCATCGCCGCCGAGATGGCCACCCCCGAGATCATCGCCTTCATGATGAGCGAGTGCCGCGGCCTGATCTGCGCGCCGATGGAGGGTCCCGAGCTGGACCGCCTCGAACTGCCGCAGATGGTCACGCACAACACCGAGTCGATGCAGACCGCCTTCACGGTCTCCGTCGACGCCGGCCCCGTACACGGCGTCACCACCGGCATCTCCGCCGCCGACCGCGCCACCACGCTGCGGCTGCTGGCCAACGGCACCAGCACCGCGGGCGACTTCGTCCGGCCGGGCCACGTCTTCCCGCTGCGGGCCAAGCCCGGCGGCGTCCTGGTCCGCAACGGCCACACCGAGGCCGCCGTCGACCTCGCCCGCCTCGCGGGCCTGCGCCCGGCCGGCGCGATCGTCGAGATCGCCGGTGAGGACGGGGTCATGCTCCGCCTGCCCGAGCTGATCCCCTTCGCCCGCAAGCACGGCCTGACGATCATCTCCATCGAGGACCTGGTCGCCTACCGGCGCTCCGCCGAGCCGACCGTGCGCCGCGGGGCCGAGGTCAGCCTGCCGACCGCCTTCGGTTCCTTCACCGCCTACGGCTACCGCTCCATCGCCGACGGGGTCGAGCACATCGCCCTGGTCCACGGCGACATCGGCGACGGCCGCGACGTCCTGGCCCGGATGCACTCCGAGTGCCTGACCGGCGACATCTTCCAGTCCCAGCGCTGCGACTGCGGCCCCCAGCTCCAGGCCTCCATGCAGCGCATCGCGGCCGAGGGCCGCGGGGTCGTCGTCTACCTGCGCGGGCACGAGGGCCGGGGCATCGGCCTGCTGGCCAAGCTGCGCGCGTACGAACTCCAGGAGCGCGGCCGCGACACCCTCGACGCCAACCTGGAGCTGGGCCTGCCCGCCGACGCCCGCGACTACGGGGCGGGCGCGCAGATCCTCGCCGACCTCGGCGTCCACAGCACCCGCCTGATGACCAACAACCCGCAGAAGGCGGCGGCCCTGGTCCGGCACGGCATCGAGGTCGTCAGCCGGGAGGCCATGCCGACCGAGACCGGCGAGCACAACCTGCGGTACCTGCGCACCAAGCGGGACCGGATGGGGCACGACCTGCCCTGGCTGGACGGCGTGGCGTCCGTCTCGGCCTGCGGCAACCAGTAAGACGAAACCCAACTCAAGCGAAGAGCACGAAGCACCGAGGAGAGCTGTGAGCGGCAAGGGCGCACCCGAACTGAGTGTGAAGAACTGCGGAGACCTGCGGGTGGCCGTGATCGCGGCCCAGTGGCACGAGAAGGTCATGGACGGCCTCGTCGACGGCGCCCTGCGCGCCCTGCACGAGCTGGGCATCGACGAGCCCACCCTGCTGCGCGTCCCGGGCAGCTTCGAGCTGCCGGTGGTGGCGAAGGTACTGGCCGGTCGCGGCTACGATGCCATCGTCGCCCTCGGAGTGGTCATCCGCGGCGGCACCCCGCACTTCGACTACGTGTGCCAAGGCGTCACCCAGGGCCTGGTGCAGGTATCGCTCGACACCGGAGTCCCCGTCGGCTTCGGCGTACTGACCTGCGACAACGACGAGCAGGCGCTGGACCGCGCCGGACTCGAAGGGTCGAGGGAGGACAAGGGGCACGAAGCGGTCACCGCCGCCGTCTCCACCGCCATGACCCTGCGCACCGTCAGCGAACCCTGGCGCTAGTCGGCAGGGGCGGACCCTTTATTCTGAGGACCATCATGGCGAACGAATCCTCCAAGACCTTCGAGCAGCTCTTCACCGAGCTCCAGCTCAAGGCCGCCAACGGCGACCCCAGCACCTCCCGGACCGCCGAACTGGTCGGCAAGGGAGTCCATGCCATCGGCAAGAAGGTCGTCGAGGAGGCCGCCGAAGTCTGGATGGCCGCCGAGTACGAGGGCAAGGAAGCCGCCGCCGAGGAGATCTCCCAGCTGCTCTACCACGTCCAGGTGATGATGGTCGCGCGCGGGATCTCCCTCGACGACGTCTACGCCCACCTCTGAGCCGCCGGGCGGGCTGACCCCGAGCACGCACCGCACGCACACCCCTTTCGCACCTACGCACCAAAGGAAGCCCCATGCTGCGCATCGCCGTCCCCAACAAGGGTTCTCTCTCCGGACCGGCGTCGGCGATGCTCCATGAGGCCGGCTACCGGATGCGCAAGGAGTCCAAGGAGCTCGTGGTCGTCGACCCCGAGAACGAGGTGGAGTTCTTCTACCTCCGCCCCAAGGACATCGCGATCTACGTGTCGTCCGGCAAGCTCGACATCGGCATCACCGGCCGCGACCTGCTGCTCGACTCCGGAGCCAGCGCCGAGGAGATCCTGCCGCTGAACTTCGGCCGGTCCACCTTCCGCTACGCCACCATCCCCGGCACGGCGAAGGGCCCGCAGGACTTCACCGGGATGACGATCGCCACCTCCTACGAGGGGATCGTCGCCAAGCACCTCGCCGAGCAGGGCATCGACGCCTCCGTCGTGCACCTCGACGGCGCGGTCGAGACCGCCATCCAGCTCGGCGTCGCCCAGATCATCGCGGACGTCGTCGAGACCGGCACCAGCCTGCGCAACGCCGGCCTGGAGGTCATCGGCGAGCCGATCCTGACGTCGGAAGCGGTCGTCATCCGCGGCAACTCCAGCGACCCGGACGACCCGCGGGCCCAGCAGTTCCTGCGCCGCCTCCAGGGCGTCCTGGTGGCACGCAGCTACGTGATGATGGACTACGACTGCCGCGCCGAGCACCTGGAGCGCGCGGTGGCCCTCACCCCGGGCCTGGAGTCGCCGACGGTCTCCCCGCTGCACAACGAGGGCTGGGTCGCCGTCCGCGCCATGGTTCCGGCCAAGGAGGCCCAGCGGATCATGGACGACCTGTACGAGCTGGGCGCGCGCGCGATCCTCACCACCTCGATCCACGCCTGCCGGCTCTGACCGGCTCCGCCGGATCACCCGGTACGCCCATCCGTACGCCGCACGTCCTTTCGTAGAACCGAGCACCCCATGAGCGAGTCCGCCGCCCAGCCCGTACTGCCCACCCTGCCGGTCACCTTCCGGCCGACCCGCACCCGGGTGGTGCTGCTGGGCGTCGGGCTCGTCATGTTCGTCACCATCTCGGCGATCGGGCTGCTCCTGAAGGACCTCGGCGGCGGCGAGCGGCTCAGCTTCGTCCTCACGGCCGCCCTGTTCTCCTCCGTCCTGCTGCTGCTCAGCCGCCCCAAGGTGGTCGCGGACGAGGGCGGCGTCACCGTCGTCAACCTCACGACCACCCGACGGCTGGAATGGGCGCAGATCCTGCGCGTCAACCTCCGGCCGGGCGACCCGTGGGTGTTCCTCGACCTCAACGACGGCACCAGCCTGCCCGCCCTCGGGATCCAGCCCGGCGTGGCCAAGGAACAGGCGATCGGCGACGCGCGGGCGCTGCGCGCGCTGGCCGAGAACCACGGAAGCGGCCCGCGCGAGAGCTGAGTGCCATTGCGGCCTCGTTCTCAATGACTACCCTGGTGGCGGGGCGCACGCTCGCGCCCTCCCACCGGCCCCGGGACAACGAGGCCCGTGGGTACCTGCGACTTGAGGAGTGACTCCCTCCAGCAATGGACGGATCGTCCGGTAGTACCCGCGCCGCCCTCCCTCCGGAGGCGGCGGCATGACCATCCCGCTACTCCTGCTCGTGGCGGCATTCGCCCTGATCCTCGCCAACGGTTTCTTCGTGGCGGCCGAATTCGGCCTCGTCACGGTGGAGAGACCCGAGGCCGAACGCGCCGCCGCCGAAGGTGACAAACGCGCCCGTACGGTCGTCAAGGCCCTGCGGGAGCTGTCGTTCCAGCTCTCCGGAACCCAGCTCGGCATCACCCTCACCTCCCTCGTGGTCGGCATGCTCGCCGAACCCGCCCTCGCCGGGCTGCTGACCGGGCCGCTCACCGCGACCGGACTGCCCCGCGGGGCCGTCACCGGGATCGCCGTCGTCACCGGCATGCTGCTCGCCTCCGCCGTCCAGATGGTCGTCGGCGAGCTGGTCCCGAAGAACTGGGCGGTCTCCCGACCGCTCCAGGTGGCCCGCATCGTGGCCGGCCCCCAGGACGCCTTCTCCCGGGCCTTCCGGCCGGTCATCGCCGGCCTCAACGCCGTCGCCAACCGGCTGGTCCGGGCGCTCGGCGTGGAACCCGCCGACGAGATGGCCTCCGCCCGCACCCCGGGCGAACTGGTCTCCCTGGTCCGCCATTCGGCCCAGGCCGGCGCCCTGGAACAGGACACCGCCGACCTCTTCGTGCGGACCCTCTCGCTCGGCGAGCTGACCGCCCAGCACGTCATGACCCCCCGGGTGAAGGTCAGCGCCCTCCAGCACACCGCCACCGCGGCCGACGTGCTCAACCTGACCCGGGCCACCGGCCTGTCCCGCTTCCCGGTCTACCGCGAGCGCATCGACGAGGTCACCGGGGTGGTCCACCTCAAGGACGCTCTCGCCGTGCCCGAGTCCGAGCGCGCCCGCACGACCGTGGGCCGGATCTGCGTCGCCCCGCTGCTGGTGCCCGGCTCCCTGCCGGTGCAGCCGCTGCTGGAACGGCTGCGCAGCGAACAGCCGATGGCCGTGGTCGTCGACGAGTACGGCGGCACCGCCGGAGTCGTCACCCTGGAGGACATCGTGGAGGAACTCGTCGGCGAGGTCCGCGACGAGCACGACCTCGCCGAGGACGACGGCCCGGAGCTGGCCGCCGTGGCAGCCGAGGACGGCCGCCCCTCCTGGGAGGCCGACGGCAGCTGCCGGGTGCACACCCTGCGCCGCATAGGTCTCGAAGTCCCCGAAGGGCCCTACGAGACCGTCGCCGGCCTCGTCGCCGACCTGCTCGGCCGCATCCCCGCCCCCGGGGACCGGGCCGAACTGCCCGGCTGGAAGCTCTCCGTCCGTCAGGTCGGCCGCTACCGCGCCGAACGGGTCCGCCTGGTCCGTACGGCCGACAGCGCGACCGGTGCGGACGCCGGACCCGGTGCGCCCTCCGGCGACGGCGACCGCGCCGCCGGCGGCCGGCGCGAGATGGCGGTCCTGCGGTGAACGCCCTCCAACTGCTCTTCGCCCTGCTCCTCGTCCTGGCCAACGGCTTCTTCGTCGGCGCCGAGTTCGCGCTCGTCTCCGTCCGCCGCAGCCAGATCGAGCCCCTGGCGGCCTCCTCCAAGCGGGCCCGCCAGGTGCTGCACGGGCTGGAGAACCTGCCCCGGATGATGGCCGCGGCCCAGTTCGGCATCACCGTCTGCTCCCTCACCCTGGGAGCCGTCGCCGAACCCACGATGGCCCGCCTCCTGGAGCCGCTCTTCGAGGCCGCGCGGGTGCCGCACGGCCTGGTCCACCCCCTCGGGTACGCCGTCGCGCTGGCCGCGGTGGTCTTCCTCCACCTGGTCATCGGCGAGATGGTCCCCAAGAACCTCGCCATGGCCGCCCCGGAGAAGACCGCCCTGTGGTTCAGCCCCGGACTCGTGGCCTTCGCCCGGGTCTGCGGGCCGGTCACCACGGCGCTGGGCGCCTGCGCGACCCTGGTGCTGCGCCTGTTCAAGGTGGAGCCCAAGGACGAGGTCGAGGCCGTCTACACCAGGGCCCAGCTCGGCCGGCTCGTCGAGGACTCCCGGCAGGCCGGGCTCCTCGCGCCGGCCGAGCAGGAGCGCCTGGAGGACGCCCTGGAGCTGGGCAGCCTCCCGGTCACCGACGTGCTCCTCGCCCGCGACCGGCTGGTCACGGTCACCCCCTCGGTGACCCCGCGCGAGATCGAGCAGCTGACCGTGCGCACCGGGTACTCGCGCTTCCCGGTCCGCTCCGACACCGGCACCTTCATGGGGTACGTCCACGTCAAGGACGTGCTCGACCTGGAACACCGGGAAGGCGCCGTCCCCCAACGGGTCTGGCGGCGGATGACCACCCTGTGCTCCACCCTCCCGCTGGACGACGCGCTGAGCGTCATGCGGCGGGACGCCACCCACCTGGCGCAGGTCGCGGACCCCGCCGGGCGCGTGCTCGGTCTGGTCGCGCTGGAGGACGTACTGGAGAAGCTGGTCGGCGAGGTGCGCGATCCCGCGCACCGGGGGTACGCGCGGAGCGTGTAGCGGGGCGGACCCCGCGCCTCGAACGCCGGCGAGGCTGGATTTTCAGCCCGTCCGGCGTTTGAAGGGCGGGTAGGGGAGGGCCCCGCGCGGCGGACTACGGCGGCGGGGGCTCCGGCCGTTGCTGGGGGCCCCGGCCCGAGAGGACCTCCCCGTAGGCCTGCATCAGGTCCGCCAGCCGCAACGTGGCGAGATCGTCCCGCGAGGGCTCACAGGCGAAACCGGTCAGCCGCAGGTCCCGGTAGGCGCAGCTCTTCTCGTACAGCGTGCGCAGGAAGCGGCCGTTGCCCAACTCGTCGATCCAGCCCTGTTCCACCACGTGCCCGCTGATGCTGCGCAGCTCCTCGACCGCCTCCTCGTCCCAGCGGTCCCCGTTCGCGTCCGCCAGCACTCCGCCGATCGCCGTCAGCTCCAGCGGGCGGTAGCTCGGGAAGTCCACCCGGGTGGTGAACCGCGAGGACAGCCCCGGATTGGTCGCGAGCAGCCGGTCCATGCCCGCCGGGTAGCCCGCCAGGATCACCACCAGGTGGTCCCGGTTGTCCTCGGCCCGCTTGAGCAGCACCTGGAGCGCCTCGTCGCCGTACGCGTCGCCCTTGCTGTAGCCCGAGTTGGACAGGCTGTAGGCCTCGTCCACGAAGAGGACCCCGCCGATCGCCGAATCGATCAGCTCGTTGGCCTTCACCGCCGTCTGCCCGAGGAACTCGCCCACCAGGTCCGCCCGCTGGGCCTCCACCAGGTGGTCACCGCCGAGCAGCCCGAGGGCGTAGAACACCCGGCCCAGGATCCGGGCCACCGTCGTCTTGCCGGTACCGGACGGGCCGGAGAAGACGAAGTGCCGTTTCGGTGGCTGCACCGGCAAGCCCTGACCCGCCCGCAGCCGGGCCATGTGCAACTGCGCCGAGAGCGCCTTGACCTGCCGTTTCACCGGCTCCAGCCCCACCATCCGCTCCAGTTCCGCGAGCGCCTCGGCGAGCAGGGCCGGATCGGCGGGCCCGGCCGGCAGCTCCGCGGGCCCGGACTGCGGCGGCACGCCCGCCCGGTGCCGTACGCCCTCCGCGCGCCCGCCGGCATCGGGCCCCGGCCCCACCGGAGCGCCGGATCCGGGGCCGAAGCGGGTCTCCGGCGGCTCGGCCGCGAGCAACGGGTCCGCCTCGGCCTGTCCGTCCGCCGAGACGTCCTGCCCCAGCCCGCCGCCCAGCGCCACGGCCGCGAAGTCCCCGCCCGCCGTGCCCAGTCCGTAGCCGTCCGCTCCGCCCAGCCCGTCGAGGCCGTCGCCCTCGGAGATCGCGGTCAGCCGGGCCGCGGTGTCCATGAAGGCCGGGTCCACCCGGTGCACCGCCCGGTACAGCGGCAGCGCCGCCGCGCTGCGCCCGGTGCCCTCGTGCGCCCGGGCCAGCCAGTAGCGCAGCTCCTTGCGCTGCGGCTGCTCGCTGCGGCAGCGCATCAGCGCGGCCGACAGCATGGGCTCCGCCTGCCCGTACATCTCCAGGCGGACCCGGGCCATCCCGCCGAAGAGGCCCGCCTCGATGCCGAGCAGCGGATCGTCCACCAGCGGCTCGGTGTGGCGCACCAACTGGTCCCAGTCCTTGACCAGATAGGCCCGGCAGGCGTGCAGGAAGCGCACCTGCGGATCGGTGTCCACCGGCGGCAGCGCGGCCAGGGCCCGGTCCAGTTCGGGCACGTGGCGGCCGTCCAGCCAGTGCGAGGCGTGGGCGAGCAGCAGGTCGCGCCGGCTCTCCAGCACGGGCTGCACCCACCAGCCGAGCCAGTACCAGGAGTTGAGCGTGCGCCGGTGCCGTGCGCGCTGCTCCCCGAAGCGGTCCCGGTGCGCGTGCATGCGCAGCAGGGCGTTGGTGGTGTCGACCCGTAACGCGTGCAGACCCAGCCAGGCGTCGGCCATCGAGGGGTCGAGCAGCACGGCCGACCGGAACTCCTCCTCGGCCTGCGGATAGGCGCCCATCGTGCAGGCGTCCACTCCGCGCAGCCAGGCGAGTTCGGCCGGGGCGTAGGCGCTGCCCGGCATGCCGAAGTCCATCACATCCCCCACAAGCCTGCCCCCGTGGTGCGCGGCAACCCCCGTGCGGTGTACGCGAGTTGTCCCTGCGCCGATGAAATCAGGGTGGCATCGTACCTGCGGTCCCGGGCCATACGTAGGGTGCGGCGGACACGTGTCGGTGGGGCGTCCCGGACGCGAGTGTGCACGGAGAGTGAAGGTTTGCGAGGGGATCGGCGGTCGAAAGCTCCGCCCGGGAACCGTCGGAGGGCAGAACGAAGCCCCCGGTCACGGGGGAACAACCGGGGGCTTCGCGTCCTTGGCGGTGTGAAAACCGCTCATACAGAACGTAATGCCGCGACGGGCAGCCGGTCAAGCGGTCCGGGAGGGCGCCCCGGCGCGATGATCGGCGGCCCGGCGGGGCTCGGGTCAGGACCCGGCCGGTTCGTCACTCCAGGTGACGGAATCGGCTCGCAGGGCGGTCGCATCCGCCCCGGAAGACCACTCGTATCCCGTACCGCTCTGTCGCACCAACGTGTGCGCGAAGGGGCGCGAAGGGTCGTCCGCGAAGTGCGCGCGCTCCGCGCGCTCCCATCCGTCCCAGAAGAGCGACAGTGCGCGCCCGTCCCGGTTCCGCCCGCGCCCCCAGGACTGCTCCCGGGGCATCTCCATCCACAGCAGGCGCGCCAGGAACGGCCGCAGCGCCCGGCGGCCCGCGCCGACGCCCTCGACCAGCAGCACCGGAGCCGGTTCCAGGACCCGCTCGGGCCCGAACCCGCGCGCCACCCAGTCGTACGGCGCCCAGTGCGCCGCCCGCCCGGCCGCCAGCGGGTCGAGCACCTGGGCGCGCAGCCGCTCCGTCCAGGCGAACAGTTCCTCGTGCGTGGCCACGTCGTCGAGGTGCAGGACGGGGGCGCCGCCGAGGGCCTCGGCCAGGCGCCCGGCGAAGGTGCTCTTGCCGGATCCGGCGTGCCCGTCGATGCCGATCACCCGTACGGGGCCCAGTGAGGGCGCCAAGGTGACGAGCGTGTCGGCCAGCGGGGCGAGGGGCGCGTGCGGGTCGGGAGGGGT
The DNA here is from genome assembly GCF_055565515.1 of Streptomyces sp. NPDC028419. Lineage (NCBI taxonomy): Bacteria > Bacillati > Actinomycetota > Actinomycetes > Kitasatosporales > Streptomycetaceae > Streptomyces > Streptomyces sp. NPDC028419. The sequence goes on from NZ_JBVHUE010000005.1 coordinate 255,451, forward strand.
GGGCGGGATCTGCTCTTCCACTCCGACAGCCTACGGCGGCGCGCGACACGGCCCCGTCGCCCTGGCCCCGGCCGCCCGCGAGCTGGGAGGCTGGCCGGGCCCGCACCGCCGGGCGCGCACCGCCCGACCCGCACGGCACGTCTGCCGGACCGCACCACTGGGGGTTTTGCCCATGACCGCATCCACCCCGCGCCGGGCCGTCCTCGCGGCGGCCCTCGCCGCCGCCACGGCCGCCACCGTCCCCGCCACCCCGTCCGCGGCCTCCCCCGCCCCCAAGGGCGCCGGGGGAGCCTTGAGCGCGGCCAAGGAGGTGGACAACCGGTTCTGGTACTCGTACGCCCACTGGCAGGCCGGGACCCACCACGGGACCGTCGCGAGCGCCGGCGCGCGGCCCGGGCTGGGGATCGCCGTCCCCGTCGGGCGCACCGAGTACGCCGACCCGCACACCGGGAAGAAGAGCACCTGGGAGTACGCGACCTGGACCTCCCCGGTGCACCGCCCCGCCGTGCCCGCCACCGAGGCCATCGCCTCCTGGAACGCCCGTACCCCCGCCGGGACCTGGATCCAGGTCGAACTGCGCGCCACCTACACCAACGGGGTCGCCGGCCCCTGGTACGTGATGGGCCGCTGGGCCTCGGGCGACGGCGACGTCCGGCGCACCTCGGTGGACGGGCAGAGCGACGGCACCTCCACCGTCTGGACCGACACCCTCGCCCTCGACCCCTCCGCGAGCGCGGGCCGCCTGCGGATCGGCGCGTGGGAGCTGCGGCTGACCCTGTACCGCCGCCCCGGCGCCGCGCTCGGTCCGGTGGTCCGGCTGGCGGGCGCGATGGCCTCCGACGTCCCCGACCGCTTCACGGTGCCCGCCTCGGTGCCCGGTGCGGCCGTCGAGCTGGCCGTCCCGCGCTACTCGCAGGAGATCCACGCGGGCCAGTACCCCGAGTACGACAACGGCGGGGAGGCCTGGTGCAGCCCCACCTCCTCGCAGATGATCATCGAGTACTGGGGGCGCAAGCCCAGTGCCGCGGCCCTGGCCTGGGTCAAGAAGGAGTACGCCGACCCGCAGGTCTGCCACGCGGCCCGCGCCACCTACGACGCCGCCTACAAGGGCTGCGGCAACTGGCCGTTCAACGCCGCGTACGCCGCCACCTACCCGGGGCTCGCGGGCGTGGTGACCCGGCTCGGCTCGCTCACCGACGTGGAGACACTGGTCGCGGCGGGCGTCCCGGTCATCACCTCCCAGTCCTTCAGGGCGGGGGAGATCACCGGCGCGGGCTACGGCACGGCGGGCCACCTGATGACGGTGGTGGGCTTCACCGCCGCCGGGGACGTCGTCGCCAACGACCCCAACTCGCCCTCGAACGCGGCCGTCCGCCGGGTCTACGCGCGCCGCGAGTGGGAGAACGTCTGGCTGCGGACCAAGCGCTACCACGCCTCCGGCAAGGTCGTCTCCGGCAGTGGTGGGATCTGCTACCTCTACGCGCCGTCCGCTCCGAACGCGGCCCAGATGCGCGCGCTGCGGATGGTCGGGGTGCTCTGAAACCCGGCGCGTTTCCGATGCCCGCGAGCGGGCACATACTGGGTTAAAGGGTACATAAAGGCTCCCGTAGGAGGCGGCCCGCCATGACCACCCACCCGAACATCGAACTCCACCCGGACCTCGCCGAGATGCGCACCCGCTTCGAGCGGGTCACCACCACCCCGCGCGCGCAGGCCGTGGAAGCACTGGCCCTGGTCACGGGCCTGTACATCGCCGCCTCGTCCTGGATCGCGGGGTTCAGCGGACTGTCCGCGCTGGCGATCACGAACCTGATCGCGGGCCTGGCCTACTGCCTGTGCATGGGCGGCCTCGGCTCCGCCTACGAACGCACCCACGCGATGGCCTGGACGGCCGTCGTCATCGCCGCCTGGACGATCGTCGCCCCCTGGGTGGTCTCCGGCGCGGTCGACACCACCCGGACCATCGTGAGCAACTGCATCGCGGGCGGCGTCGCCCTGGTGCTGGCCCTCGCGATGGCGAGCATGGCCGGACGGGAGCGCCCGACGCGCTCCGGCTGACCCCGCTCCCAGGCCCCGCGGACCCGGGTCCCGACCGCACGGGCGGCCGGGGCCCGGCCGCGTGACGAGCGCCACCAGTGACCATCGTCTCTACCGCACGGGCGCGGAACGCTGTCACATTGGACGGCATGACCGCACACACCGCCGCTCTGACCGCCCGTGCCCGCGACCTCGTCCGCACCGGTGGCCCCAAGGACGATTCCGCCTGGCTGGAGCACGTGCTCGGCTGGACCCTGGTGGTCGTCCTCGCGATGCTCGTCACCCAGATCGGCTGGCTCTGACCGCGCTCCCGGCGGATCCCGGGCCCGCTCCGGCCCCCGGATCCGGCTCGCCCTCCGGATCCGGCTCCACCCGCCAGTGCCGGTGCGGAATCCCCACCAGGCCGTAGAGCCGGCGCACCGGCGACCACCGGGGCAGCAGCACCGCCCCGGCCAGCGCGGCGAAGAGCCCGGCCCCCGGGGCCCAGCCCAGCAGCCGTACGAGGACGCTCGCGCCCAGCGCCCCGGCGAGCGGCAGCCCGTACACCCCGGCCCCCGCGATCACCACGGCCAGCGGCCGCGACACCTTGAGGTCCGCCGCCGCCCCCGGCAGCCGCCACCCCTCCGCCAGCCAGCCGATCTCGACCAGCAGCATCACCCCGAGCACCGCCGCGCCCAGCACCAGCAGGGCCAGGAAGGTCCCGGAGGTGACGAAGTGCAGACAGTGGTTGACGAAGGCCCGCCCGCCCCCGGCGCCCGCGCCGCCCGCGTCCCCCGCGGACCACTCGGCGTAGCCGCGCGCGTCCGGGCTCAGCAGGCGCCGGTAGCCCGTCCCGTCCCATCCGTGGACCAGGGTGAAGAAGGTCAGGAAGTACCCGGCGACGGCCTGTAGGTACCCCCAGTACCCCGCCCCCACCAGCACGAACAGCCGCGCCGCCAGGAAGCCGAGCAGCGCCCCGACCACCACCGAGCCGGTCTGGAAGAGCGCGAAGCCGGCCCATACCCCGCGGTGGTCGTGCGCCACCTGCATGGTCGCCCAGGCCGGGTCCTGCCACAGCAGGTACGCCCCGCTCGGCGCGAGCAGCAGCGCCGCGTACAGCACCGTGAGCGCGAGGTAGGGCTGGGCCGCGCGGCTGCGCGTGCGCACCCCCTCGCCCCGCACCGAGCGTTCCCACCACTGGAGCTGGCGCCCGGCGGCGACCGCGAAGGTCGCGCCGATCCCGTAGGCCCACAGCGGCGCGGCCTGGACGGGGATCACGTGGCCTCCAGCCGGAGCCCGTCGGTGACGATCAGGTCGGAGGTGACCAGGGCCTGTTCGGCGCGGACGTCGGTCATGAAGACGAAGGGCGGGATGATCGGCGGCGCGGGCAGCCCGTCGGGCGTGAAGGTGACGCACAGCAGCCCCTCGACGCAGCCGCTGAACTTGGTGAGGTACAAGGTGACGTCACCGCTCAGGTCGAGGGTCTTGGCGGCGAGCCCGTACTCCTCGCGGCCGTCCCGGGTCCGCAGCCGGTAGTCGAAGAGCTTGGCCGCCCGCATCTTCAGCACCAGCACCTTGAGCGGCCCGTCGACCGTGGGCACCTGGGTGACCCCGGCGAGGGTGAACCCCTGCGGGGCGAAGAGCGAGGTGGTGACCGTCGGGGGAGTGCGCGGGGCCGTCGGCGGACCGGCGCCGGCCGCGGCCCGGGCCGGGGGAGCGCCGGTCGCCAGCGCGGCGAGGAGCACCACCGGCAGCGCGGCGGCCAGCGTGCGCGGGCCGGAGCGCTCCGGTGCGCTCCGGTAGGGGCCCTCCTCGGCCCCCTCCGGATCGGGCAGCGGGGTCCAGCCGAAGGCCAGGGCGCTGCCGGTGATCCCGAGCAGCATGCCGAGCAGGAACCCGCCCAGGTTGGTCGCGACGAAGGACAGCACCGACAGCAGCAGCGCGTGGATGCTGACGTACGCACGGGCCTGCGGCAGGAACCACAGGAAGAGGCCCGCCGCGATCAGCGCGAGCCCGATCCCGATCGCCGCGATCCCGCCGAGGCCCAGACTGACCAGGATGGTCAGCGGGGAGAGCGGGACCAGCAGCAGCTCGGTCCCGCCGAGCACCAGCAGCAGCCCGCCCCAGAACGGCCGGGTCCGGCGCCAGGTCCGCAGCCGGGCCCGGCGCTCGGGCCAGGGCAGCGCTCGCTCCAGCCACCCCGCGTTCCGTGCCGTCGTCCGACGCGGGCCGGCGGGGAACGCGAAGGGGCGGCCTAGAAGCACTGCTTGCCGTCCAGGGCCACGTCCAGCTTGAGCCCCTTGAGCCGGAAGTCGCCGCCGGTCGCCGACCAGGCGTGCGAGCGCACGCCCGCCACCTCGATGTCCCCGGCCTGCAGGCCGAACTTCCCGGCCTCGCCCTTGACCCCGGGCACCTGGTCCAGGGTCGAGGCGTCGCGGCCGATCTGGGCGGTGCCGAAGCGGGCGTCGCCGGTCAGGTCCTCGCCGTCGATGATCAAGTTGTTCGCGGTGACGTTGCCGGCCGGGCCGCCCGCGGTCAGTTTGAAGACGACCTTGCCGACCGGGGTGTCGACCGAGGCGGACTGGCAGATGTCGGTGAGCGTCGCCTCCCCGATGCCGAGCAGGGCGACCGGGTGTCCCTTGCCGTCGACGGAGCGGTCCGTCTGCACGTAGGAGGACAGTCCCTTGCTGCTGAGGTTGGAGGAGGAGACCTGGAAGCTGGTGCCGGAGACGGCGAAGGACGCGGCGAGCGCGCCCTGGGCCATCACCATCGCCATCGCGCCGACCGCGACGAACGCGGGGAGCGCGGCGACGGCCGTCTTCTTCCAGTTGACCCGGCCCTCGGGTCGCTTTCGGTCCGGGGTGCTCGTGGCGGCTGCACTCATGGGGGTCGGGCTCATGGCGGTGGGGCCTCCCGTACGTCGTCCGGTGCGCAGGGGAAGTGCGAAGGAGCGGGCCACGCAGGTCTGCCATACTGCGGGCATCCTGTGGCAGTTCGAGGCTAGGGCTGAATTTGAATAATAGTCAACAGCGCGGCAAGACCGAGCGATCGCAGGTTCGGCGGGCCGAACTCATAGCGACCGGCCGGAAGTTGTTCGCCGACACCTCGTACGACGCACTGTCGATGGACGACATCGCCAAGCAGGCCGGGGTCGCCAAGGGGCTGATCTACTACTACTTCACGAGCAAGCGCGGCTACTACCTCGCCATCGTCGAGGACTCCGTCAACGAGCTCGTCGCCCGGGCCGGCGGGGAGACCGAGCTGCCCGCGGCCGAGCGGGTCCGCCGCACCATCGACGGCTACCTCCACTACGCGCAGCAGCACCGCGCGGCCTACCGGACGATCGTCACGGGCGGCGTCGGCTCCGACGCCGAGGTCCTCGCCATCCGCGACGCGGTCCGCGCCGAGCTGGTCGCCACCATCGCCGAGGGCGCCTACGGCCACCGCGCCCTCCCCCCGCTGGCCCGGCTGGCCCTCGTCGGCTGGCTCTCCGGCGTCGAGGGCGCCACCCTCGAATGGATCGGCACCGAGGACGAGCAGGACCACCCCGACCGCCCCACCTTCGGCGCCCTCCTCGTACGACAGTTGCGCACGACGCTGATGGTCATCGGGGAGTTCCTCCCGCAGTACCCGGCCCCGCCGCCCGCGGATGACCCGGCCGGGCCGGTCCGGGCCGAGTGAGCGAAACCTCGCACCCGTGACGGAACGCGCCTGATCGGGCATACTCAAGCCGCCACAGCCGCTGGCCAGGCCCTTCTGTGATCCGGGAGGGCAACATCGGCTGCAAGAGCACCGAGACCCGGCGGCGCGTTCCACCCCTTTTCGCGCGCCGCCGCCGTGCCCGATGAAGGAGGAGAGCGCCGCCATGACCGACCGCGCCCCGCAGCCGGTGGACCGTCAGCTGCCCACCGAGGAGTCCCGCGACCTGCTCGCGCTCGTGCGCGAGATCGCGCAGCGGGAGATCCGTCCCCGGGCCGCCGAGGAGGAGGACGCGGGCCGGTTCCCCCGTGAGGTGTTCACCCTCCTCTCCGAGTCCGGGCTGCTGGGCCTCCCGTACGCGGGCGAGTTCGGTGGTGGCGAGCAGCCGTACGAGGTCTACCTCCAGGTGCTCGAAGAGCTGGCCGCGGCCCGGCTGACCGTCGGCCTCGGCGTCAGCGTGCACTCCCTCGCCTGCCACGGCCTGGCCGGGTACGGCACCAAGGAACAGCGGGGCGAGCACCTGCCCGCGATGCTCGGCGGCGGGCTGCTCGGCGCCTACTGCCTCTCCGAGCCGGCCGCCGGATCGGACGCGGCCTCGCTGGCCACCAAGGCCGTCCGCGAGGGCGACGACTGGATACTGACCGGCACCAAGGCGTGGATCACCCACGGCGGGGTCGCCGACTTCTACACGGTCCTCGCGCGCACCGGCGTGCCCGGGCCCAAGGGGATCACCGCCTTCCTGGTGCCCGGCGACGCGCCGGGCCTGACGGCGGCCGTCCCCGAGAAGAAGATGGGCATGAAGGGCTCGCCCACCGCCCAGCTGCACTTCGACGGGGTACGGGTCCCCGACGCCCGCCGCATCGGCGCGGAGGGCCAGGGCTTCGGCATCGCGCTGGCCGCCCTGGACGCGGGCCGCCTCGGCATCGCCGCCTGCGCCATCGGCGTCGCCCAGGCGGCGCTGGACGAGGCTCTGGCGTACGCCCTGGACCGCAAGCAGTTCGGGCACCCCATCGCCGACTTCCAGGGCCTGCGCTTCATGCTGGCCGACATGGCCACCAAGATCGAGGCGGGCCGCGCGCTGTACCTGGCGGCGGCGCGGCTGCGCGACGCGGGCAAGCCCTTCTCCCGGCAGGCGGCGATGGCCAAGCTCTTCTGCACCGACGCGGCCATGGCCGTCACCACGGACGCGGTCCAGGTCCTCGGCGGGTACGGCTACACCGCCGACTTCCCGGTCGAGCGCCTGATGCGCGAGGCCAAGGTGCTCCAGATCGTCGAGGGCACCAACCAGATCCAGCGGATGGTCATCGCCCGCCACCTCGCGGGTCCCGAGTCCCGCTGAGCCCGGCAGGACCGCGCCCGCGGGAAACCGGGGTGCGGTCCGCGGGGGCGCTCTGGTAGCCATCGGTCATGGATGACGTGATGACGGAGCGCCTCGTGCTCCACCCCCTCAGCCCCGCCGAAGCCGAGCGGATCCTCGCCGGCGAGGGCGCCGACGCGGCGCCGTGGGCGCCCGGATACCCGTCGGCCGGCGACCTGGGGGTGCTGCGGCGGTTCCTGCGGACCTGCGCGGACACCGGCGACCCCCGGCCCTTCGGTCCGTACGAGATCCGGCTGCGGGACGGCGGGTCCGTGGTGGGCGGGGTCGGCTTCCACGGAGCGCCGGGCGCGAGCGGCGAGGTCACCGTCGGCTACGGCCTGGTCCCCGCCGCCCGGGGCCGCGGCCACGCCACGGAGGCCCTGCGCGCCCTGCTCGCCCTGGCGCGCTCCCGGGGCGTCAGCGCCGTGGTGGGCGACGCCGACCTCGACAACGCGGCCTCGCGGCGGGTCATGGTCGCGGCCGGGATGCGGCCGTGCGCCGAGGACGAGCGGCTGGCGTACTACCGGACCGACTGGGACGACGCGGTGGCCGCGGGGGAGGGTCCCGACTGGGAGATCTCCACGGACCCGGCGCGCCTCGACGCGGAACGGATCCACGACTGGCTCTCGCGGGACGCCTACTGGGCGCTCGGCCGCTCGCGCGAGAAGCAGGACCTGGCCATCGCGGGCTCCCTCAACTTCGGTGCCTACGACCGCACGTCGGGCCGTCAACTGGCCTACGCCCGGGTGCTGACCGACCGGGCCACCTTCGCCTGGCTCTGCGACGTCTACGTCGACCCCGCCGCCCGCGGCGCCGGCCTCGGCACGGCCCTGGCCACGGCCGTCCGCGACCACCTCGCCCCGTACGGGCTGCGCCGCGTCATGCTGGCCACCGCGGACGCCCACGGCGTCTACGCCAAGATCGGCTTCGAGCCCCTGAAGGACCCCGCCAAGTGGATGGTCCTGGGCACCCAGTAGACGCCCCGGCGCTAGGGTGTCTCTTTCGGATCTTGCCGGGCCCGCGACGCCTGGCACCGCGCCTGGCCGCACTGCCGGGGCGACCGAGTACGTCCAGTACGCGCGCGCCCCGGCAGCACGGCCATGCACGGCACCAGACGCCGCGGGCTCGACCGACAAGATCCGAAAGAGACGCCCTAGCCGCCGTACAGCGGGCCGCCCGGCCAGACCGGGGCGGAGGTGATCTGGGACCATTCCGGGTCGCGGCGGCCCGGCAGGGTGCGTCCGTCGTCCGCCCAGCGGGCCAGCATCGCCCGGTAGATGGGTGGGTCCGCCGGGCGATGAACCGATTCTTCATAACCGGGGGGCGTCGGTCGTCGCCGCCGTCCCGTGGAAGCCTCAAGCGTGTCCATGCCCCGCCAACGCGACGCGCGCGCACGGGGTAATCGCCCCCGTCGTGCGGGGATCCGTTCGAGGCGTCCCCTGGTCCGGGTGGCGCGGCGTGCGGCCCGGGCTCCGATCTGTCAGCGAGTGACACGACTCTGGCCCCGGGCGCGGTTTCTGACGTACCGTCATATCCGCCGAGCCGACCCGCGCCCAGGAGGTTTGCCATGCCCGCGGACCGACCCATCGCCCTTGACGAATACCCCGTCCACCAGGCCCCGTTGTCCATGAAGTACGTGGCCACGGGGGACCGCAACGCCTACGACCGCTGCATCTTCCACGTCTTCGACCACGCGGGACGCGCCGTCCTCATCCTCGGCCTCGGCGTCTACCCCAACACCGGGGTCATCGACGCCTACGCCACCTTGCGCCTCGGCGACGAGCTCCTCGCCGTCCGCGCCTCCGACGCCCTCACCGATGATCGGATGAACCTGTCCGTCGGCCCGCTGCGCATCACCGTCGACGTCCCGCTGCGCACCCTGGGCCTGCACTGCGCCGCCGACCCCGACGACCCGGACGGGCTCTCGTACGACCTCACCTGGACCGCGGCCTTCCCCGCGGTCTGGGAACCGCACCACGTCCAGCGGCGCGGCGACCGGCTGATGCTGGAGGGCCGCCGCTTCGTGCAGGCGGGCGGGGTCACCGGAACCATCCGGGCCAGGGGCGAGGAGATCCGGCTCGCCGAAGGCGAGTGGACCGGTACCCGCGACCGCAGTTGGGGCGTGCGGCCGATCCCCGGTGAGGAGGGCGGCCGCGCGGCCGAGGAGCACCGCACCGAAGGCTTCCACTGGCTCTGGGTCCCCGTCCGCTTCGAGGACCGCTTCCTGATGGTCATCGTCCAGGAGGACGCCGACGGCCACCGCACCCTGAACGAAGCCGTGCAGGTCTTCCCCGACGCCGCCGGGCGGGGCGACGTGCAACTCGGTTGGCCCCAGGCCGACATCCGCTACCGGTCCGGCAGCAGGCACCCCGAGAGCGCCGTCATCCACCTCACCGATCCGGCGCGCAAGCCCCTCGAACTCGGCGTGGAGATCCTGAACTCCTCGCCGCTCGCCGTCGGCGCCGGCTACCCGCCCGCCGCCGACTGGCAGCACGGCAGCTGGCAGGGCCGGGGCTGGACCGACCGCCGCGTCTACGACCTCTCCGACCCCGCGGCCCACCCCATGGCCGCCTACGGCGTCACCGACCACTCCGCCCGCTTCACCCTCGACGGGCGGACCGGATTCGGCATCTTCGAACACGGCAGCTTCGGCCGCCACGACCCGAGCGGCTTCACCGACTACGGATCCATCGCCCCGTAACGAGCCCCGTGACGAGCCCCGTAACGGCCCCCGCAACGAGCCCCGTATCGAGGACCCCCGCAGAAAAGGGGTGGCCATGGCCACGGCACCACGTCCCCGCACCTCCACCCGCGAACCCGAGGAGCTCGGCCGTCGCCTCGCGGCCTGGCTCGCCGCCGAGCTCCCCGGCGCGGAGGTCACCAACATCCGCGTCCCCGGCTCCAACGGCATGTCCAGCGAGACCCTGCTCTTCGACATCGAGCACCCCGACACGCCGGTCAAGGAGTGTGCCCTGCGCCTGGCCGCCGACCCGGCGGCCTACACCGTCTTCCCCACCTACGACATGCCCCGCCAGCACCGGGTGATGAGCCTGGTCGCCGAGCACACCGACCTGCCCGTGCCGCGCGTGCAGTGGCTGGAGACGGACCCCGGACCGCTCGGCGCGCCGTTCTTCGTGATGGCCCGCGCCGAGGGCCGGGTGCCGCCCGACGTCATGCCCTACACCTACGAGGGCAACTGGCTGCACGCGGCGAGCGACGCCGAGCGGGCGGGACTCCAGGAGGCGAGCATCTCCCTGCTCGCCCGGCTGCACGACCAGTTCCCCGCCGAGCGGGCCGAGTTCCTGCTTCCCCAGGGCGCGGGCAGCCCGCTGCGCCGGCACGTCGACGCCCAACGCGCCTACTACGAGTGGGTGGTGGGCGGCCTGGCCCGATCGCCGCTGTTGGAGCGGGCCTTCGAGCGGCTGGAGGAGATCTGGCCCGCCGATGAGGGGCCCGCCGTCCTGAACTGGGGCGACGCCCGGATCGGCAACGTGATCTACGACGGCTTCCGGCCGGTCGCGGTCCTGGACTGGGAGATGGCGGCGTACGCCCCCCGCGAGGTCGACCTCGGGTGGACGGTCTACCTCCACCGCTTCTTCCAGGACCTCACCGTCGGCTTCGGACAGCCCGGCCTACCGGACTTCCTGCGCCGGGACGACCTGGAGCGCCGCTACGCGGAGCTGACCGGACACACCCCGCGGGACATGGACTTCCACACGCTGTACGCGGCCCTGCGGCACGGGATCGTGATGCTGCGGATCGCCTACCGCCAGGCCCACTTCGGCGAGGTGGAGGTCCCGGCGGACCCGGACGGCCTGATCCTGCACCACGGCAGCATCGCCGCCATGGTGCAGGGAACCTACTGGAACCGGGACTGACCGTCAGGCCGCCTGAACGTGCTGGACAGGACGCGAGCCCGGACCGCCGACGTGCGAGAAGGGCTGCGTCCGCCAGTCGAGGCCCTGGGGGAGCGTGAGGACCACGACCGGGTCGAGCTCCCGGTCGCGGGCGTCGGCCCCGGCGCCCGTCCGCGCGTCGGCGGCGGGCCGGCCCGTGCCCGCGCACACGGTCATGCCGAAGGGGTTCCAGGGGCTCAGGCAGAGCCCGTGCTCCGGCAGGAACTCCTCGTCCGCGACCAGCGCGATCGACTGCCCGCAGTCGGGGCAGACGGCGTGGTGGACGTCGAAGGCCAGGGCGCCTTCCGCGAAGTCCGCGTAGTCGGCGTCCTGGTCGAAGTCGCCGTACTCGCCGTCGAGAGGTTCGGCCCGTTCGTGCGGTGCCGATGCGGTGCGACCCGCGCGCTTGGTGTTCTGCATGGTTGTTCCCCCTTGGGTGGGCCGGGCGAGACGTTCGGCCACGGCCACAGCAAGCACTTCCCGTCGCGCGGCACGAGTAACCACAACCACCCCGCGTACGCCTGCATACCCCTGTGGCCTTGGTCACATGCCCGCCGCAGGTGCCACTTGTCCGTGGACACCACTGGGCCTGGAGCACCCCGGGGCAATAGGTTGGGCGGCTATGAGTGCAATGGAGGAGCTGGACCGCCAGATCGTGGATCTGCTCGTGCGGGACGGGCGGATGAGCTACACCGACCTGGGCAAGGCGACGGGGTTGTCCACGTCCGCGGTGCACCAGCGGGTACGCCGGCTGGAGCAGCGCGGGGTGATCCGCGGCTACGCGGCCGTCGTCGACCCGGAGGCCGTCGGGCTGCCCCTGACCGCCTTCATCTCGGCGAAGCCGTTCGACCCGAGCGCCCCCGACGACATCGCGGACCGACTGGCCGGGGTCCCCGAGATCGAGGCCTGTCACAGCGTGGCGGGCGACGAGAACTACATCCTGAAGGTCCGGGTGGCGACCCCGCTGGAGCTGGAGGACCTGCTGGGCCGGGTCCGCGCCCTGGCCCACGTCTCGACCCGCACGACCGTGGTGCTGTCCACCCCGTACGAAGCCAGGCCGCCCCGGGTGTGACCCGGGGCGCGAGCCCGTCGGGGTCCGCCCCGGCGGGCCCCCGGTCGGGCCGCGCGCCGGGACCGGCGAGACTGTTCCCATGACCGACCGCGCCGCCGCCGCTTGCGACCTGCCCACCGTCCTGCTCCGCCGGGGCGAGGTGCACAGTCCCGCCGACCCCTTCGCCACCGCGATGGTCGTCGAGCGCGGCCACATCGCCTGGGTGGGCTCCGAGGGCGCCGCCGACGCCTTCGCCCAGGGCGTCGACGAGGTCGTCGACCTGGACGGCGCGCTGGTCACCCCCGCCTTCACCGACGCCCACGTGCACGTCACGGCCACCGGCCTCGCCCTGACCGGCCTGGACCTCACCGGCGCCCGCACGCTGGCGGACGCGCTGGCGCTCGTACGGGCGTACGCCGAGCGGCGGCCCGCCGACCGGGTGCTCCTCGGGCACGGCTGGGACGCGGCCCGTTGGCCCGAGCGGCGCGCGCCGCGCCGCTCCGAGCTGGACGAGGCGACCGGCGGCCGCCCGCTCTACCTCAGCCGGGTCGACGTGCACTCGGCCGTGGTCACCACCGCCCTGCTCGACCTCGTGCCGTCCGTGCGGCACACGGGCGACGAGCCGCTGACCCGCGGGGACCACCACGCCGTCCGGGCGGCCGCGCTCGCCGCCGTCACGCCCGCCCAGCGCGCCGAGGCCCAGCGGGCCGCCCTCGACCACGCGGCCTCGCTCGGCATCGGATCCGTCCACGAGTGCGGCGGCCCCGACATCTCCTCGGCCGAGGACTTCCACGACCTGATGAACCTCGCGCGCGAGCGGCCCGGCCCCCGGGTCTTCGGCTACTGGGCCGACCGCGACCTCGCACTGGCCCGGGAGCTCGGAGCGGTCGGCGCCGCCGGCGACCTCTTCGTCGACGGCGCCCTCGGCTCGCACACCGCCTGCCTGCACGCCCCCTACGCGGACGCCGCCCACACGGGCACCGGCTACCTCGACGCCGCCGAGGTGGGCGCCCACGTGGCCGCCTGCACCGAGGCGGGCCTCCAGGCCGGCTTCCACGCCATCGGGGACGCCGCGCTCACCGCCGTCGTCGAGGGTGTCCGCGCGGCGGCGCGAAAGCTCGGCCTCGACCGCGTGCGCGCCGCCCGGCACCGCGTCGAGCACGCCGAGATGATGACCCCGGACACCATCGCCGCCTTCGCCGAGCTCGGCCTCACCGCTTCCGTCCAGCCCGCCTTCGACGCCGCCTGGGGCGGCGCGGAGGGGATGTACGTCGACCGGCTGGGCGCCGAGCGGGCCCGCACCCTGAACCCCTTCGCCGCGATGCTCAAGGCGGGCGTCCCGCTCGCCTTCGGCTCCGACGCCCCGGTCACCCCGCTCGACCCCTGGGGCACCGTCCGCGCGGCCGCCTTCCACCGGACCCCGGAGCACCGGATCTCCGTACGGGCCGCCTTCACCGCGCACACCCGGGGCGGCTGGCGCGCCCTGGGCCGCGACGACGCGGGGGTGCTGGTGCCGGGCGCCCCGGCCGACTACGCCCTGTGGCGGACCGACGAGCTGGTGGTGCAGGCCCCCGACGACCGGGTCGCGCGCTGGTCCACCGATCCGCGCTCGGGCACGCCCGGCCTGCCGGTCCTGACCCCCGGGGCCGCGCTGCCCGTGTGCCTGGCCACCGTCGTCGGCGGCCGGGAGGCATTCGTACGCCCACAGGGGTGATCCGTCCGGCCTCGGTTCGGCAGCGGCCCCCGGACGGGGATAGGTTCGGCCCGGTCCACCCCAGGACGCCCGTGCCGGGCGGATCCGTCCGCTCAGCGCGCCCGCGCCCCGGGGGCGAGGGAAGGTTTCGCCGGACGGGGGTCCCTCCCTGCTCCACCGGAGCTCGGGGCGGGTGGCCCCGATCGGGGCCCGGAGTCCAGTAGACAACGGTCACGGCGGCCCGCAGCCAGCGGGAGCCCGGCCGGCCCGAAGGACCCCGGGCCCCGATTCTCCGTCGCACGGTCCCCACTGTTCTAAAATCGGTGCGCAGTGACGGGACGGGGAGCAGCGAAAAGGGGAATCTGTGAGTGACGGCGGTGAGCGGCGCTACGGCCCGCTCGGCACGGTGCTGGTGATCATTCCGACCTACAACGAGGCGGAGAACATCGGCCCGATCGTCGCCCGCGTACGCGCGGCGGTTCCCCGGGCGCACGTCCTGGTGGCGGACGACAACAGCCCCGACGGCACCGGCAAGCTCGCCGACGAGCTGGCCGCGGTCGACGAGCAGGTGCACGTCCTGCACCGCAAGGGCAAGGAGGGGCTGGGCGCCGCCTACCTGGCGGGCTTCGCCTGGGGCCTGGAGCGCGACTACGGCGTCCTGGTCGAGATGGACGCCGACGGCTCCCACCAGCCCGAGGAGCTGCCCCGGCTGCTCACCGCCCTCAAGGGCGCCGACCTGGTGCTCGGTTCGCGCTGGGTGCCCGGCGGCCGGGTGGTCAACTGGCCCCGGCACCGGGTGCTGCTCTCGCGCGGCGGTTCGACGTACTCCCGGCTGATGCTGGAGGTGCCGATCCGCGACGTCACCGGCGGCTACCGCGCCTTCCGCCGGGAGACGCTGGAGGGGCTGGGGCTGGAGCGGGTCGCCTCGGCCGGGTACTGCTTCCAGGTGGACCTGGCGCGCCGGGCCGTCGGCGCCGGCTTCCACGTGGTCGAGGTGCCCATCACCTTCGTCGAGCGCGAGTTCGGCGACAGCAAGATGAGCCGCGACATCGTGGTCGAGGCCCTGTGGCGGGTCACGCAGTGGGGCGTCGCGGCCCGCGCCGCGAAGCTGGGCGGCCCCCGCCGCCCGGCCAAGGGCTCCGGCCGCTCCTGAACGCGACGCGCCCGGCCCCGGCGGCGGTGTTCCGCCTCCGGGGCCGGGCGCGTGCGTACGGGGCTCAGCGCGTGCGTACGGCGTTCAGGGCGCCAGCGGCGGGCGGTACCCGGTGTCCGGGCCGGATCCGTGGCGCGGCGCCGCGTCCTCGCGGATCACCTCGCCCCGCACGACCATCCCGTCGGGCTGGTGGATCCGGGCCTGCTGGAAGGCGTCGCCGAAGGAACCGGCGGGCGCCGTGGCGATCTTGCGCTCCAGCGAGCCGGTCACGCGACGGCCGAGCCAGCCGCGCACGGGCGGCAGCAGCAGGAGCAGGCCGGCGAGGTCGGAGAGCAGGCCGGGCACGATGAGCAGCAGGCCGCCGAGCATGACCAGGCCGTTGCCCGAGCCGGGCTGCTGCGGGGTCGGCCGCTGTCCCGCCTGGGCCTGCTGGAAGGTCTGCGCGAGGTTCTTGAAGGCGCGCCGGCCGGCGCGCTTGATGACCACCACGCCGAGCACCAGAGAGACCGCGAGCACCAGGGTCACGGCGAATCCGCCGCCGAGGGCGGCGAGCCGGGCGAGCAGCCAGATCTCCAGGATGAACCAGGCGGCTACCGCCAGGGGAACGAAGGTACGGGCGGGCGAGCGCCGCCGGGGGGCCGTCGAGGTGGGAACGCCGGTCGTCATATCTCCAGTGTGCCCGGGGCCGCGTAAAAGCGACCTCAATCGGAGGTACCGGACATCCCCTAGGGGTCGTCCGGCCCCCGGGGAACCGCGGCGGAGCACGCCGAGGGCCCCCGCCACACGGAATGTGGCGGGGGCCCTCGGCTTGTTGGTGTCCGGGTGTCAGGCGGACTTGCGGCTGTCCCGCGGATGCACGGCAATGTTCATGGCGCCGGAACGAAGGACCGCCAGCCTCTCGGCCAGCACTTCCTCCAGCTCCTCGCGGGTGCGCCGCTCCATGAGCATGTCCCAGTGCGTTCGCGCAGGCTTGCCCTTCTTCTCCTCGGGCCCGTCGCCGTCCACCAGAAGTGCCATGGCGCCGCACGCCTTGCACTCCCACTCCGGCGGAATTTCGGCCTCAACCGAGAACGGCATCTCAAATCGATGTCCGTTCTGGCATGCGTACTCCACCGCCTGGCGCGGGGCCAGATCGATGCCGCGGTCCGTCTCGTAGCTGGTAACCACGAGGCGCGTACCGCGGAGAGCTCGCTCACTCATGAATCGTGCCTCCCGGGCTTGTCGCCCACAGGACAGGTGTCGCTGTCGTCGTCATCCGGTCAACGTCCGGTCGGCGGTATTGATTCCCGCTCCGGGTCATGCGTCGCCCGTCGTACCGCCCCTTGTTGTACCCACCAATGCCCGTTTTGTCACATCTGGCAGCAGATGTCACCCAGCGTCTTCATTTATTGACTACGCAGTAACGGTCCGCCTGGCAGGCCAAAGGCGTACACTACCGGCCCTTCGCTTCAACGTCTAAATTTGTTCGGAACTCGTTCGCCAGATCGGCCCACGGGCCCCATTTCGACCACCGGCCGGCGGTGCTCAGATCCTCTCCGGAACAGGATTCCCCGCCGCTTCCACCGCGCGCCGCACCGGCACCCGCGCGAGGAGCACGAATCCCAGTGCGAAGAAGACCACCAGCGAGATGATCGCGTCCCGGTAGCTGCCCGTGACCTGGTACGTCAGGCCGAAGACCAGGGGGCCGACCCAGCTCAGGCCGCGGTCGCTCATCTCGTAGGCGGAGAAGTACTCGGCCTCCTTGCCCGCCGGGACGAGGTGCGAGAAGAGCGAGCGGGAGAGGGCCTGGCTGCCGCCCAGGACCAGCCCGATCATGGACGCGAGTGCGAAGAACCACACCGGGGTGCGGGCCGGGAGGAAGTACCCGGCGGCCAGCGTGAGCCCCCACGCGGCCAGCGAACCGAGGATCGTCCGCTTGGCGCCGTAGCTGCGGGCCAGACGGCCCATCCCCAGCGCGCCCGCCACCGCGAGCACCTGGACCAGCAGCACCGCCACGATCAGCGTGGACTGCTCCAGCTCCAGCTCCTCCGAGCCGTAGATCGAGGCCTGCGAGATCACCGTCTGCACGCCGTCGTTGTAGATCAGGTAGGCGAGCAGGAACGACAGGGTCAGCGGATAGCGGCGCATGTCCTTGAGCGTCGCGATCAGCTGCTTCCACCCGCTGACGGCCGGGCCCGCCTCCCGGACCACCGTCCGGTCCCGCAAGCGGCGCAGCGGAATGATCGCGAAGGCCCCCCACCACAGACCGGCCGAGGCCAGGCAGATGCGCACGGCCGCGCCCTCGGAGAGGCCGAAGGAATCGTGGCCCTGGAACAGCACCAGGTTCAGCACCAGGACGAAGGCGCCCGAGGTGTAGCCGAAGGCCCAGCCCCGCGAGGAGACCGTGTCCCGCTCGTCCGGAGCCGCGATCTGCGGCAGGTAGGCGTTGTACAGCACCATCGAGACCGCCAGGGAGGCGTTCGCGACGATCAGCAGCAGCCCGCCCAGCAGGTAGCGGTCACCGCTCAGGAAGAACATCCCGGTCGTGGCCGCGGCCCCCGTGTACGCCGCCGCCGCGAGCAGCGGCTTCTTGCGGCCGCCGCGGTCCGCGACCGCCCCCACCAGGGGCATGATCAGCACGGCCACGATCACCGATGCCGAGACCGCGTACGCGAAGAACGACCCGGCCCGCACCGGTATGCCCAGCGGGTGGACGTAGCCGTGCGCGTCCGCGGCGGCCTTGGCCACCGCCGTCAGGTACGGCCCGAGGAACACCGTGAGCACGCTCGTCGAATACACCGAGCAGGCGAAGTCGTAGAAGTACCAGCCGTGCTGCTCGCGCTTGCGGGCCGCCGCCGCGGCCTGCCCGCCGTCGGCCGCACCGCTCCCGTTGCCGTCGTCCCCCGCACCGGGTTCCGTTTCCGCCGTGGTCCGCGTGCTCATCCGTGCCCCTCGCTGGTCCCCGTACCGCACGGCCGGCCGCGCCCCGCGCGGCGGCCGTGCGGGCCGGTCAGGCCCAGGCTCCGCGGCGCTCCAGCACCGTGCGCAAGATGTCGATCCGGTCGGTCATGATGCCATCGACACCCAGGTCCAGCAGCGCTTCCATACGTTCCGATTCGTTCACGGTCCACACGTGGACCTGGAGGCCCCGCGCGTGCGCCGTCTCCACGAAGCGCCGGTCGACCACGCGGATGCCCGACTGGACCTCCGGAACCTGCGCCGCCACCGCCCCCACGCGCAGCGCGGCCGGGATCGCGAACGAGCGCAGCCGCAGCCCCAGCACGCCCCGCACCCCGTACGAGGTGGCCAGCCGGGGCCCGGCGATCCGCTGCGCCCGCGCCACCCGCCCCTCCGAGAACGAACCGACGCACACCCGCTCCCAGGCCCCCGTCCGCGCGATCAGGTCGAGCAGCGGGAGGAGCGCGGGCTCGGCCTTGACGTCGACGTTCCAGCGGGCGTCCGGGAACTCCTCCAGCAACTCCTCGAAGAGGGGCAGCGGCTCGCTCCCGGCCACCCGGGCCGCGCGCACCGCGCTCCAGGGGAGCTCGCCGATCCGCCCCCGCGCGTCGGTCACCCGGTCCAAGGTGGCGTCGTGGAAGGCGACCAGGCGTCCGTCGGCGGTCGCGTGGACGTCGGTCTCGAAGTACCGGTAGCCCGCGGCGGCGGCCCGCCGGAAGGCGGTGGCGGTGTTCTCCAGCCCGTCCGCGGCCCCGCCGCGGTGCGCGAAGGGAAGCGGGGCCGGGTGGTCCAGATAAGGGTGCCGAAGGCGTACGTGCGTCACGGCGGCAGTATGCACCGGCCGGGCCGGCTCCGCGCCCGCCACCTCCGGTCCCCTCTGGTTCGAGTGGCGCCCGGCGTGACACCCTGGGGCCGCAGTACCAAGCCAATCCCGGGCGCGGCGCCCCCGCCCCGGGGCCAATCCTTCGAAGGTGGACCGGACAGCATGGCTCAGTGGACCTCCGCGGTCGGTGCCGCACAGCTCGCCCGGCTGATCACCTCGCAGCAGCCGCAGCCCGCGGTGGCGGGCGCGCGCAAGCCGCCGGCCTACCGCTCGCTCGCCGACGGGATCAGGCTGCTGGTCCTGGAGGGCCGGGTGCCCGTCGCGGCCCGGCTGCCCGCCGAGCGCGAGCTGGCCGTCGCCCTCTCGCTCAGCCGCACCACCGTCGCCGCCGCCTACGAGGCCCTGCGCTCCGAGGGGTTCCTGGAGTCCCGCCGCGGCGCCGGGAGCTGGACCTCCGTACCGGCCGGGAACCCGCTGCCCGCGCGCGGCCTGGAGCCGCTGCCGCCGGAGGCCCTCGGTTCCATGATCGACCTCGGCTGCGCGGCCCTGCCCGCCCCCGAACCGTGGCTCACCAGGGCCGTCCAGGGGGCGCTGGAGGAGCTGCCGCCGTACGCGCACACCCACGGGGACTACCCGGCGGGCCTGCCCGCGCTGCGCCGGATGCTCGCCGACCGCTACACCGAGCGCGGCATCCCGACCATGCCCGAGCAGATCATGGTCACCACCGGGGCGATGGGCGCGATCGACGCCATCTGCAGCCTCTTCGCCGGCCGCGGCGAGCGGATCGCGGTGGAGTCCCCCTCCTACGCCAACATCCTCCAGCTCATGCGCGCCGCCGGGGCCCGCCTGGTGCCCGTCGCGATGGCGGACGGGCTCGCCGGCTGGGACATGGCGACCTGGCGCCAGGTGCTGCGCGACGCCGCGCCCCGCCTCGCCTACGTGGTCGCGGACTTCCACAACCCCACCGGAGCCCTGGCCTCCGAGGAGCAGCGCCGCGAGATGGTCGAGGCGGCCCGCTCGGCCGGCACCGTCCTGGTCGTGGACGAGACCATGGCCGAACT
Organism: Streptomyces sp. NPDC028419; assembly: GCF_055565515.1. Classification (NCBI taxonomy): domain Bacteria; kingdom Bacillati; phylum Actinomycetota; class Actinomycetes; order Kitasatosporales; family Streptomycetaceae; genus Streptomyces; species Streptomyces sp. NPDC028419. Next base: position 275,137 of record NZ_JBVHUE010000005.1, read on the forward strand.
GCGCCTGGACCCCGACCTGGAGCTGCCCCGCCCGGTCTGCTCCTTCGACCCCGCGGGCAGCACGGTCATCACGGTCGGCTCGGCCAGCAAGGCCTTCTGGGCGGGCATGCGGATCGGCTGGGTCCGGGCCGCCCCGGACGTGATCCGCAGCCTGGTGGCCGCCCGCGCCTACGCCGACCTGGGCACCCCGGTGCTGGAACAGCTGGCGGTGAACTGGCTGATGCGGACCGGGGGCTGGGAGGAGGCGGTGGAGATCCGCCGCACCCAGGCCCGGGAGAACCGGGACGCGCTGGTCGCGGCCGTGCGCCGGGAACTGCCCGACTGGGAGTTCGTGGTGCCGGGCGGCGGGCTGACCCTGTGGGCCCGGGCGGGCGGGCTGTCCGGCTCCCGGCTGGCGGAGGTGGGGGAGCGGGTCGGCGTACGCGTCCCCTCCGGTCCGCGGTTCGGGGTCGACGGGGCCTTCGAGGGCTACGTACGCCTGCCCTTCACGGTCGGCGGCCCGCTGGCCGAGGAAGCCGCCTCCCGCCTGGCCGCCGCGGCCCGGCTGGTGGGCAAGGGCGCGGGCGGCGGCGGAGCGGAGCCCCCGCGCACGTTCGTCGCGTAACGCCGCGGGGGCGGGACCGGAGCGGGGACCGGTCTACAGCGCGTCCGCCGCGTCCGCCGCGACCTCGGGGATCTCGGAGGCGTCGATCGCGGCGCCCTGGGCCGGGGCCCGGTCCGGGTGCGGGCGCGGCGGCTTCGACAGGGTGGTGCGGGCGCGCTCGGGCAGCAGGGCCAGCACGGCCTCGCGGTGCACCGGGTGCGCCGCGTCGTCGTACGGGTCCGGGGTGGCCGGGACCTGGAGCCGGTGCACCGGACCCGACCCGAGCCGGGCGTACCCGCGGCCGGGCGGGACCTGCGGGGTCGGCGTGGTGTGCGGGGGCACCCCGAGGACCTCGGCGATCTGGTGGATGGCGGCGGGCCCGAGCACGGTCCGGGCCCGGGTGTGCTGCCACACCGCGTCGCTGAGGAACTCCAGGTGGTCGAACTGCTCGGCCACCACCACCGTGACGTGGACGGCCCGCCCGTGCCGCAGCGGGACCTGGAGCAGGCCCAGCGGATCGGGGCGGCCCTCGGCCGATGCCAGGTGGCCGAGCACGCTCGGCCGGTCCAGCAGGATCCACAGGGGGCGCCGGACGTCCTCGGGGGCGGGTTGCCCCGCCTCGCGGGCCCGGTGCCCGGCGATGAGCCGGCGCTCGGTCTCGTGCGCGGCCCACTCCAGGATCGCGAGCGCCCCGGCCGGCCCGCTCTCCACGGCGAGCACGCCCGTGCGCCCCGAGAGGCAGGAGTACTCGCCGCTGCCACCGCCCTCGACCACCACGACGTCACCGCCGTGCTGGAGGGCCTGCAGGGCGATGGAGCGCAGCAGGGTGGAGGTGCCGCTGCCGGGTTGGCCGACGGCGAGCAGGTGCGGCTCGGTGGAGCGGGGGCCGGTGCGCCAGATCACCGGCGGCGCGTCGCGGGTCTCCTCGCCGTCGGCCACCGGCAGCGTGCGCTGCACCGAGGACGCGTCGGTGAAGCCGAGGACGGTCTCGCCCGGCGAGGTCACGAAGGGCTGGGCGGCGATGCTCGTGGGCAGCGCCGCCAGCACGCTCAGGTCGAGCTGGTTGCCCTCCTCGTCCCAGGCGAAGAGGTACTCGCGCCCGCGCCCCGACTTGGCGTGCAGCAGGGACTCGATGCGCGCCCGCGAGGAGGCCTCGCCGTCGGTGAAGTACGCCGGGTAGCGGATCCGCAGCCGGGTGAGCCGGCCCGCGTCGTCGAAGGCGAAGTCGCTGAAGACCTTGTCCCACTCGCCGCCGTGGGCGAAGAGCGGGCTGGGGTCCTCGGGGAGGGAGAAGTAGGGGACGAGGGCCTCGTAGAGGGAGCACAGGCGCTCGGTCTCCGCCTCGCTGGGCCCGGTCCGCACGGGGGTGCGGTCCCGCCCGTGCCAGCCGGCCGCCGCCATGAGGGTGACCAGGGCGATCAACGGTCCGTACGGCACGAGCGCGACCACCAGCACGCAGGCCGCCCCCAGGAACAGCGCGGGACCACGCCGGTCCTTGGGGGTGGCCGCCCACCTGCGCCGCCCGGCCGTGGCCAGGACGCGCAGGCCCCGCCCGATGGTCAGCAGCGGATGGAGGACGTCCGTGGCGTTGTCGGCGGCCGTGCGAGCGAGGTCGCGACCCCGGCTCAGCGAGGCGTTGCCGCTGATGAGGATGCGGGGAAGTGGGCGCCGGGCCACGGGCGTCTCCTGTGGTTCTTCGGTGCTGCTGGTACGGGCGGGGGTCGGGCCGGTCAGAGCTTGATGCCGCCGAGGAGGCTCGCGAGGCTGGCCGTACTGGCCGTGATGCTCGGGGCGATGGCCGATCCGGCGAGGAAGAAGCCGAACAGCGCACAGACGAACGCATGGGACAGCTTCATCCCGTCCTTCTTGAAGAAGAGGAAGCAGATGATGCCGAGCAGGACGACACCTGAGATGGACAGGACCATAAGAAGCTCTCCAAGCTCTCCTGGTGGGTGGGGACAGTCACCATCAGTTGTTCCAGGCTCACAGCAAGTATCAATGCGATAAAAGGTGCAGATGGGTGATTCCTGTAATTTTTCACCGATCCGGACCAGTCGGACCGGCTCCGAGTCGGCTCCGAGCCGGCTCCGGACCGGCTCCGGGCCCGCTCCGCCGTCGCTCCCGTCGCGCTCCCCCGTGCGGGGGGATCTTTGCCTCGGTCCGGCCCCGCCATGTCCCGGTGCGGGCAGTACTCTGTCGATTCACCCGTACGGACGCAGTGCCGTGCGTTCCCCTGCCCGCCCGGCCTGGGGAAACTTCACGCCAGGCAGCCAATGAGAGGCGGTACGACCCGATGAGCGAGCACGCCGAGAACGGCCACCAGGACGCCCCCGAGGTTCCCGACGAGGACGTCATCGAACTGGCCACCAAGATCTTCGACCTCGCCCGGCAGGGTGACACCGAGACGCTCGTCGCGTACCTCGACGCGGGCGTCCCGGCGAACCTCACCAACGACCGCGGCGACACCCTCGTCATGCTCGCCGCCTACCACGGCCACGCCGAGGCGGTGACGGCCCTGCTCGCCCGCGGCGCCGAGGGCGATCGCGCCAACGACCGCGGTCAGACCCCGCTCGCCGGCGCCGTCTTCAAGGGCGAGGAGCCGGTGATCCGCGCCCTGCTCGCCGGGGGAGCCGACCCGAACGCGGGCACGCCGTCCGCGGTCGACACCGCGCGCATGTTCGGGAAGGCCGACTTGCTCGAACTCTTCGGAGCCAAGTAGTCCGTTTTCACGGGGGCGTACGTCCCGGGTTGATCACGGCGGCCTTAAATGTGGTCGCGGTGCACAAACCGGCTGGGTCATCATGGCGACGGATTCGATTCGCGAACCAGGCGGACGGGCAGGAACGGGCAGGACAAGACAGGTCCCCGCCCGGTCCGGCCGCCGGACGCGACGCACCGAGAGAGTGAGAAGGCAATGGTCTACATCGAGCGGAACAAGACGGCGAACGTCCTCACATGCTGTTACGCGGCCCTGTGAATCCCGATTCCCGGTCGCGTCCCCAGCTTGATTTGAGGCCCTTCCCATGTTCGAACCAGTCATAGCGCCGAGCGGGACCCTGCTCGGTCTCCTCCAGCGCGGCCGCGGCGACGGCACGCTGCACGCGCTCGCCGCGCCCCGGGCGGAGGCCCTCGCGGCCCTCAACCAGTGCGTGCTGCGAGATCCGCGCCAGGACTGGCAGGTCGAGAACCGCTCCCTGTACTACGCCCGCCTGTACCTGGACCTCAGCGGTCCGCTCGGCGAGATCGAGGCGCACCTCTTCAGCGCCGAAGACCTCCTCGACGACGCCGAGGGCCGCACCGGGCTCGCCCTGTCCGTCCTCGGCCACCTGGCCTCGTACGGCCGCGACGACGCGCTGATGCTGCTGCGCCGCTACGCCGCCGCCGGCTCGAACTGGGCCTGGGCCCTCGACGAGCTCGCGCTGCGCGACGACGACGCCGGGCTGCGCGCCCTGGCCGGGCCCGTCATGGCCCGGTTCCCCGACACGGTCGAGGGCGGGGCGCTGCTCGCGGCCGCCGTCCGCGACGCCTACGAACCGCGCCCGTGGAGCCTGTGGGAAGGGGGCGCCGAGTTCGGCGAGCGGCTGCGCGCCGCCCGCCAGCAGGGCTCCTTCGACCGCTGGCAGCGGCAGCTCACCCCGTCCGGGCCCCGCCCGGGCTGGGGCGTCCAGGCCGTCTTCGACTGGGCCGCGGACGGGCTGCTGCGCGGTACGCCGCTGCACGTCCCCGCCGCCCGCTGCCTGGCCGCCGTCGCCACCCCGGAGGACCGGTCGGCGATCCTGGCCGCCGCCGCGGGAGCCTCCGGCGAGGCCGCCCGCGCCACCGCGCTGCACCACCTCGTCCTGGCCGAGCCGGAGAACCCGGCCGTCCTCGACCTGATCGAGGCCGCCGGCGACGAGCCCGCCGTGGCCGCCTACGAGCGCATGTGCGGCCCCGCCGCCCTCGACCGGGCCCGGGCCTGGGTGCACCGCCCCGACGCCCTGGGCGCGGCGGCTGCGGCCCTGCTGGCCGCCCGTGGCGGAGCCGAGGACGCCAACGCCGTGCTCGGCGCGCTGCGCGCGACGGTCCGCGGGGCCGGACCCGACACCGTACGGCTCTTCACCCTGGTGGACGGCGCGGGACGGCTCGCCATCGGCTGCGCCGCGCCCGTCCTGCGCCACATCTACCGCGAGACCGCCTCGTCCCACCTGCGCGGCCGCGCCGCGCGGGCCCTGGCCAGCACCGACCCGTCCTTCGCGGCGGGCTTCGCGGTCGAGTGCCTGTGGGACTGCGAGGAGACCACCCGCGAGGTGGCCGCCCACCACGCCGAGACCGCCGACGCCCGGGTCGCCCCGCGGCTGCGCCGGCTGGCGGCGGATCCGGCGGAAGAGGAAGACGTGCAGTCGGCGGTCCGCAACCGGATCGCACCGGAGTCCGCCGTGTAGCCGGCATCCGGCGAGAGCCGTACGGCACACGGCGCGCGGCGTTCGAGGACGCGGGGGCGGGGACGAGGAGGCGATCACTTCCTCTCCCCGCCCCGCCTCGTTCCGCACCCCGTACGGTCGCCCGCCCCGGGCTCAGCCCGTCGTGACGAAACGCACCGGGGTCCCCGGCCGCGCCTGGGCGGCGCGGTGGAGCGCCGCGGCCGCGACCACCCCCAGCACCGGATAGCCCCCGGTGACCGGGTGGTCGGCCAGGAACACCACGGGCAGCCCGTCCGGCGGCACCTGCACCGCCCCCAGGACCATGCCCTCGCTGGGCAGCTCCCCGCCGCGGGCGCGCACCAGCGGCGGCCCGCCCTCGGTGCGCAGGCCGATCCGGTTGCCCGCCGAGGAGACCCGGTAGCGCGCCCTCCCCAGGGCGGCGACGGACGCGGCCGTGAACCAGTCGTGCCGGGGGCCGAGGAGCACCGGAAGGACCAGCTCCGCCGGCGGCGCGGGCAGCCGCAGGACGTCCGCCCCCACGACCGGCCCCGCGGGCGCCCCCACCGGCAGGACCGTGCCCGCCGTCAGGACCGGCGGCCCGAGACCCGACAACAGGTCCGTCGAGCGGCTGCCCAGGACCGGGGGCACCGCGAACCCGCCGCGCACGGCGACGTAGCTGCGCACACCGCCGAGCGCGGGGCCGACCTCCAGCACCGCGCCGGCGGCGAGCCGCACCGGCGCGCTCCAGGCCGCCGGACGACCCGCCGCCCGTACGGCACAGGGCGCCCCCGTGACCGCCACCGTGACCGGCGCCAGGGCGCGCAGAGCGACCCCGTCCAGGGTGGTCTCCAAGGTCGCCGCGTCGGCGGGGTTGCCCAGGAGGCGGTTGGCGAGGGCGTGCGCGGGCGCGTCCAGCGCGCCGGAGCGCGGCACGCCGAGGTGCGCGTACCCGGGCCGGCCGAGGTCCTGCAGGGTGGTCAGCGCCCCGGCCCGCACCACTTCGAGGCGCGCGTCCCCGCCGCCGCGGCCCTGCGCGCGCGTCACGCGGCCGCCGCCACGAAACGGACCCGCACGCCGGGCGCGAAGAGCGCGGCCGGTTCGCGCGCCGGGTCCCACAGCACCGCGTCCGTGGAACCGATCAGCTGCCAGCCGCCCGGGGAGGAGCGCGGGTACACCCCCGCGTACTCGCCCGCCAGAGCGAGCGAGCCCGCCGGCACGGACGTCCGCGGGCTGGCCCGGCGGGGCGGCCGGAAGCGCTCCGGGAGCCCGGTGAGGTAGCCGAAGCCCGGCGCGAAACCGCAGAAGGCCACCCGGAACTCCGTCCCGCCGACGATCGCCGGCACCCGGGCGGGCGGTACGTCCCACAGCGCGGCCACCTCGGCCAGGTCCGGCCCGTCGTAGCGCACCGCCACCCGCACCAGCGGCCCCTCGGCCGGCGCGAGCGCCGGCACCCGCCAGCCGCCGATCCGGGCGGCGAGCGCGCCGGGCTCCCGCACCCCGTCGAGCAGCACGGTCCGCGCGGCCGGCACGATCTCCCGCACGCCGCCCAACTCGCCCGCGTCGCGGCGCCGCACCAGCTCCGCGTGCAGCGCGGCCACCCCGGCCGCCGAATCCACCTCGCAGAGCAAGGCCTCCCGCCCCACCCGCAGCACGCGCGTGGCGGGGGCGGGGCCACCCGTACCGGTACCCGTGCCCGTGCTCACGCGAAGGACTCCACGCGGACCCCGGCGCCGCCCAGGGCCTCCCGCACCCGCGCGGCCAGGGCCGCCGCGCCCGGGGTGTCGCCGTGCAGGCACAGCGAGCGGGCCGGGACCGCGACCGGGGACCCGTCCACGGCCGTCGCGGCGCCCCCGGTCGCCACCGCCAGGGCCTGTGCCACCACCGCTTCGGCGCTCGCCAGTACCGCCCCCGGCCGGTCGCGCGGCACCAGGGTCCCGCCCGGGGCGTACGCGCGGTCCGCGAAGGCCTCCGGGACGGCGACCAGGCCCGCCTCCGCGGCGGCCGCCAGCAGCAGCGAGCCGGGCAGACCGAGCACCGGCAGCGGCCCGCCCGGACCCGTCGCCAGACGCACGCCCTCGACCACCGCGGCCGCCTGCGCCGCGTCGTGCACCGTCCGGTTGTAGAGGGCGCCGTGCGGCTTCACGTACGAGACCCGCGACCCCGCCGCCCGCGCGAACACCTCCAGCGCCCCGATCTGATAGGCCACCTCGGCGGCCAGCTCGGCCGGCGGCACCTCCATCGCCCGCCGGCCGAAGCCCGCCAGATCGCGGTAGGACACCTGCGCCCCGATCCGCACGCCCCGCTCCGCGGCCAGCTCGCAGACCCGCCGCATGATGGACGGGTCCCCGGCGTGGAAGCCGCAGGCCACGTTGGCGCTCGTCACCACCGACAGCAGCGCCTCGTCGTCGGTGAGCGTCCAGCGGCCGAATCCCTCGCCCAGGTCGGCGTTGAGGTCGATGACGGGTCCGGCGGCGTCCGGCACGGGTCCGGCGGATGTGATCATGGATGCCATGCGGCGAGCGTAGAACAGCGACGGGTCGGCGGGCGCGGTCCCGGCGGCCGCGGCCCCGGTGGACGATCCGGCCGAACCATGCCGTTTGGGATGTTGTCCGGGTCAGCGCCTAGTCTTTCCGTCGTGACTTTCCCCGCCCCGGCCAAGACCCACCCCTCCCCGGCGCCGGGCCCGGCCGCCGACGAGGGCCTGGCCAGGCGCCTGCGCGCACTCGCCTGCACCGCGCCGCTGCACGACCTCGACGTGCGCAAGGCCAATCTCGCCGGCGAGTACGGCGGCTACGCCATGGCCGAGGTCGCGCTCGCCGCGATCGACCTGGTCACGCTCAACATGGACTTCGACACCGGCGCGGACCACGAGCAGATAGTGGCCAGGCTGCTGCCCCGCGTCGCCGCCCAGGCCCCCGGCCGCCCGGCCAGCGAGCACGAGCGGGTGGCCCGCTGGGTCCTGGAGAACCTGATCAACGTCGGCAGCGTCGACCGAGGCTTCCGCGCGATCTACGGCACCTTCGGCCCCGACGGCGTCTACGTCCGCCGGGACTACGACTTCAAGCTCATCGAGGAGGTCCCGGGCTACGACGGCGCCGTCTACCTGCGCACCACCGACGAGGCCGTCAATGTCCTCGTCGGCGCCCTCGACACCGATGTCACCAGCGCCCAGATCGCCGCCGAGGTGAAGCTGGAGGTGCTCATCAGCCGGGGGCGCCTCGCCGACGCCCAACTCGCCGCCGAGCAGGCCCGCTACCGCACCGTGCAGTACGCCGAGACGCTGCGCCGGACCCTGGACGCGACCCGGCGCAACGTGCGCGCCGTGGACTGGCTCCAGGCCGTCCCGGACATGATCGCGGAGGCGCTGGACCACGTCGCCGACCGCTACCGGCACGAGAACGCGATCCTCACCAACATCCGCAAGGCCCGCGACGAGGCCGAGGAGCCCGAGAACAAGCGGCGCGCCGCCGAACTCGTCGACATCGTCAAGGACTGCATCCGCCGGCACACCCAGCTCCAGTCCCGCCTGCTCGACGCCGGCCCGCTCTTCCGCGCCGAACAGGACCGCCAGGCCTTCGCGGCCCCCGCGCCGCGCTCCGGCATCGACCTGTACGGGCAGCTCGTGGCCCCGCTGCTGCCGCTCGCGGTGTCGCGGGCCTGCCGGGTCACCGACGCCTTCTTCGCCGCCGGGGCCGGACTGCGCACCCCCGTCTCGGTCCGGGTCACCGACCTCGTGGAGATCCTGCTCACCCCGCCCGTCGAGCGCGAGCACCTCGGCGTGGAGATGCCCGAGCCGGACCTGATCGCCACCCCCGACGACAGCCGGTTCAGCGAGGAGCAACTGGCCGCCGCCATGCGCCTGCTGGACCTCCCGCACGACGCCCCGCGCCGCCTGTCCGGACTGCTCGCCGAGGCCCGCCGGCAGGATCCGGACCTGCCGTACCTGGTCGCGCTGCTCGCCGTGCACGCCGCGAGCCCGGCGGTGGGCACGGCGTACCGCCAGGGCGAGGAGCGGATGCTCTTCGCCGTGGACGACGGTACGGAGCTGGACGACCCGGAGTTCGGCGGCGCCGACCTCATCGTCGGCACGGCCCTCCTCGACGCGGCCGCCATGACCGCCGCCCGCGCGGAAGCCGCATGACCCCGCCCCGCGCCGACCCGGCACCGCGGTCGCACGGGGCGCTCGTCGGGCCCGCCCGACCGGTGGCTCCGGCCGCGCGGGCGCGCCGGACCGGCCACCGGCCCGGCGGGCCGGCCGGGGCCCCGACCGGAATCCGGCCGACCGCGCGCACCACCCCCACGCACACCATCCCCACCCGCCCCGCGAGCACCCGCCCCGCGAGCACCCGCACCGCCCCCGAGGAGACGTACCCGTGAGCGACCACCACGCCGAGCACCCCGCGTGGAGCGAGCCCGACGCGGCACCGGCGTCCGCACCGGCGTCCGCACCGGCGTCCGCACCGGCGTCCGCCCATGCCCAGGCCGCCGCCTCCGTCACGCCGGCCGACGCCGCCGACGCGGCCCGGCTCGTCGCCTTCGGGCTCCAGCCCAAGCTGCTGCCCGCCCGCGACGCCGAATACGCCGAGCTGCTGCGCCGCTACCGCGAGGACCCCGCCTTCGGGCGGCTCGCCGACGCCGTCGCCACCGGCCTCGGGCTGGTCGTCCTGGAGGTCTCCACCCGGGCCGGGATGGCCGTCGCCGCCGGCGAGGACTCCGTCTTCGCCGTCCGCATGGGCGACTACGCCCGCCGCGCCACCGCCGACTCCGCGGACCGGTTCCTGCACGGACTGGCCCACCTCGCCGTCGCCGCCCTCGCCTTCCCCCGCCCCGAGGACCTCGCCGACGACGGCTACATCGGCCGGATCACGGTCAACGGCGTCGACGCCTTCGTCCGCCAGACCTGCCGCCGCCTGGAGGAGTGCGCCGAGGAGCACGGCGAGAACACCGACCCGGCCACCGACGCCCCCGGCCTGGAGGCCGCCTGGCGGGTCTACTCCCGGCGCAGCGCCACCGGAGCCACCAAGGACGCCCGCCGCCTCGCCGGCTCCACCACCGGCATCGTCGGCAAGGCCGCAGCCTTCCTCACCGATTCCGGTTTCCTCCAGCGCACCGGGGACGACGCCGGGGGGACCTACCGGACCACCCCGCGCTACCAGCTCCAGGTCCGCGACATGGCCGGCAGCGCCGCGATGGCCGAACTGCTCGAACTCGGCGTGGTCGCCGTCAGCGACGGCTCCGCCACCCTGCTGCCGCCCCCCGAGGGCGACGACCTCGAACTCGCCGCCGACGCGGGCCTGCCCTTCCACACCTGAGCCCCGCCCGGCCGCCCCCGCCGCCACCTGCCCCCCCGTACCGAGCCACCACGAGAGTCCGCCATGTACGAGCTGTCCCGGATCCGCCTCTACTCCATCGGACCCGCCGGTGCGCGCTACGCCGACACCGTGCTCGACCTGCGCGGAGTCGGCGAGCCGGTGCCCCACCCGGCGCCCACCCAGGCGGAGTTCTTCGCGGAGGAGCCGACGGGCCCGCCGCGGCGCCCCGCGCCCGCCGGGGTGCTGTTCCTGGAGAACGGCGGCGGCAAGTCCGTCCTGCTCAAGCTGATCTTCTCGGTGATGCTGCCCGGTCACCGCAACACCCTCGGCGGCGCCAGCTCCGGCGTCCTGCGCAAGTTCCTGCTCGCCGACGACTGCGGCCACGTCGCCCTGGAGTGGCAGCACACCCGCACCGGCGAGTGCGTGGTCGTCGGCAAGGTCAGCGAATGGCGCGGGCGCCAGGTGTCGAACGACCCGCGCAAGTTCGCCGAGGCCTGGTACTCCTTCCGCCCCGGCCCCGGCCTGAGCCTGGACAACCTCCCGGTCGCCGAATCGACCGCCGTGCGCCCCGCCGTCGAAGGCGTCTCGGGCGCACAGGGCCGGCGCCGCACCATGAAGGGCTTCCGCGACGCGATCACGGAAGCGGGCAAGGCGTACCCGCACCTGGAGGTCTCCTGGGAGGAGATCCACGACCGCTGGAACGAACACCTCACCGACCTCGGCCTCGACCCCGAACTCTTCCGCTACCAGCGCGAGATGAACGCCGACGAGGGCGAGGCCGCCGGCCTCTTCGCGGTCAAGAAGGACTCCGACTTCACCGACCTGCTGCTGCGCGCCGTCACCGACACCCGCGACACGGACGGCCTCGCCGACCTCGTCCACGGCTTCGGCAACAAGCTCGGCCGCCGCGCCGAGCTCATGGCCGAACGGGACTTCACCGCGGGCTCGGTGGACCTCCTCGGCCGGATCGTGGAGGCCGCCGAAGCGCGCTCCCGCGCCCGCGACGTCCACGCGGGCGCGGAACGCCGTACGCGCACCCTGGCCCGGCGGCTGTCCGCCCGCGCCACCGAGGAGCGCGGCCGCGCCGCCGACCTCGCCCAGCGGGTCACCGACGCCGCCCACCAGGTCACCGCCGCCGAAGCCGCCCGCGACCGCAGCGCCGCCGTCTCCGCCGAACTCGCCTACCGGCACGCCTCGCTGGCGCTCGCCGTCGCCGACAAGGCCGCCACCGCCCAGCGCCGCGAGCTCCTCGAAGCCCGCACCCTGCACGCCGCCTGGCAGGCCGCCGAGTCCGTCCTGCGCCACCGCGCCGCCGCCGACCGCTCCGCGCGCGTCGCCGCCGCCATCCTCGAAGCCGAACGGGACGCCGCCCCGGCCCTCGCCGCCCGCGCCACCGCCGCCGCCGCGCTCGTCCGGGCCCTGCACACGGCCGCCGAAGCGGGCGAGGAGGTCGCCAACGAGGGCGAGGAACGCAGCGCCGCCCTCCAGGAGCTGGGGGAGAGCGCCCACCGCGACGCGACCGCCGCCGCCACCGCCGCCCAGCGCGCCCGCAGCGAGGCCGAACACCTGCGCGCCCGGCTCGCCGAGGTCGAGCAGGAGACCGCCGAAGCCGTCCGCGCGGGCTGGCTCGACGACTCCGCCCCCGACGCCGACCCGGCCCGCGCCGCCCTGGCCGCCAGCGACGCGGAGAAGGGCGCCGTGGCCGCCTGGGACGAGGCCCGCGAGGTGGCCCGCGCCGCCGCCGACACCGCCCGCGAGGCGGCCGCGGCGCAGTCCCGCGCCGAACTGACCGCCGCCCGGGCCGCCGACGCGGCCGACGCCGCCGAGGCCGCCCACGAAGCGGAGCACCGCGCCGCCGCTTCCCTCGCGGCCGCCCCGCGCCTCGCCGACCTGCTGGGCCTCCCGGCCGCCGGGGAGAGCGCCGACGGCGCCGTCCCCGGCCTCACCCCCGAGGACCTCGACCGCGGCGCCGACGAACTGCGCGAGTTGCTCGACACGGGCGTGGCGACCGCCGAGCGCCAGCTCTTCGACCTGCGCACCGCCGCCGCCGACGACGCCCGCATCCTCGGCGCCCTCGGCGACGGCGGCCTGCTGCCGCCCGGCCCCGACGTCCTGGCCACCGTCGAGTACCTCGGCGAACACGGCATCCCGGCCCTGCCCGGCTGGCGCTACCTCGCCCAGGCCGTGGACCCGGCCGACCACGCGGCCGTCCTCGCCGCCCGCCCCGAACTCGTCGACGGCGTGGTCATCACCGACCCCGACACCCACTCCCGGGCCCGCGAGGTGCTCTCCGCCGCCGCGCTGCTGCCCCGCTCCGCCGTCGCCGTGGGCACCGCCGCCGCCCTGCTGGCGCCCGTACCGCCCGCCGGACCGGATGCCGACACCGGCGTGTTCCTCGTCCCGCCGAACCCGGCCATGCACGACGAGCACGCCGCCGACGAGGAGCGCCAGGCGCTGCGCGCCCGCGCCACCGCCCGCGACACCGAGATCCGGGAGCTGGCCGCCCGGCTCGGCGCGGACCGGGCGCTGGCCGCCCGCCTCGCCTCCTGGCGCACCGGCTGCCCGCCGGGACGCCTCGCCGAGCTGGCCGGACAGGCCGCCGCCGCCCGGTCGTTCGCCCAGGAAGCCGAAGCCGAACTCACCGAGGCCCGCACCGCGCGCGCCGAAGCCGACGAGAGCGCCGCCGACGCCGCCCGGATCCGCGAGGAGCGCCAGGACGCCGCCCAGCGCGCCCGCCGCGCCGCCGACGCCCTCGCCGGGCTCGCCTTCCGGCTGCGCGAACGGGCCGGCTGGCAGGTCCGGCTGCGCGAACTCGCCGACGAGGCCGCCGAGTCCGAGGCCCGCGCCGAGGCGTGCCTGGAGCGCGCCCGGTCCGCCGACGAGGACCGGCGCGCCGCCCAGCGCGCCGCCGACGACGCCCGCCGCACCGCCCGCGCGCTGCGCGCCGAGCGCGCCGAGATCGCCGGCGCCCCCGAGCACCTCCCCGAGGACGAGCAGGCGGCCAAGCTCCCGCTGCCGGACCTGCGCGAGGCCTACCGGGCCGCCTCGCGGCTGTACGAGAAGGTCGGCGTCGGCGCCGACCTGCGCGCCGAACAGGCCCGCGCCGAGAGCGACGAGAGCGCCGCACTCGCCGACATCGACCGCCTCACCAACAAGGTCCGCACCCGCGCCGCCCAGCTCCTCGAAGGCACCGACGGCTCCGACGGCCCCTCCCGCCAGGCGGCCGCCGCCCGCGCGGAATCGCTCGTCCAGATGCTGGAGTCCCGCGCCTCCACCGCCAGCGAGCAGCTCGGCCGGCTGCGCGGCGAAGCCGAACGGCACGCCCCCGCCGAGGGGACCGTGCACGCGGACCTCCCCGAGGAACTCGTCCCCGAGGACGTCGAGCGCGCCCAGGCCCTGCTGCGGACCGCCACCGCGCAGCTCGCCGCCCACAGCTCCGCCGTCGAGGCGGCCAAGGCCGCCCACGCCGACCTGCTGCGCTCGCACCGCGCGGCCGAGGACGGCGCGGGCGGCTTCGACGAGACCGCCGCCCTGCTACGGGACCTGATGCGCGACCCGAGCCCGCAGGAGGACGCCGACGAGCAGGGCTCCGGTGCCTTCCGGGGGAGCCTGGAGGAGGCCCGGCAGAGCGCCGCGGAGGCCCGCCGCTCCCTGCGCGGCTTCGCGGGCGACCTCTCGGCCGCCGAAGCCGCGGTCCGCGAGGCGAGCGACGTCCTGGTACGGCACGCCAACGCCACCCGCTACGAGGCCGTACGCACCCCCGCGCGCCAGCAGATCCGCGAACTCCCGGCCGCTTCGCTGCCCGAGCACGCGGCCTCCTGGGCCACGGCCTTCGCCCCGCGCCTGCGCGTCCTGACGGACGAGCTGGAGCAGCTCGAACGCAACCGTGACAGCATCGTCGACCGGCTGCGCGGGCTGGTCGAATCCGCCCTGGCCACCCTGCGCTCGGCCCAGCGGCTCTCCCAGCTCCCCGAGGGCCTGGGGGAGTGGTCGGGCCAGGAGTTCCTGCGCATCCGCTTCGAGGAGCCCGACCAGGCCACCCTCGCGGAGCGCCTCGGCGAGGTCATCGACGAGGCCACCCGCGCGGCGGTGAAGAAGAACAGCGCCGCGTCCTTCGGCGAGGGCCGTCGCGACGGCATGTCCCTGCTGCTGCGCGGGGTGCAGGCCGCGCTCGAACCCAAGGGCATCGCGGTGGAGATCCTCAAGCCCGACGCCGTGCTGCGCGCCGAGCGCGTGCCGGTCGGCCAGATGGGCGACGTCTTCTCCGGTGGCCAGCTGCTCACCGCCGCGATCGCGCTCTACTGCACGATGGCGGCCCTGCGCAGCAACGACCGCGGCCGGGACAAGCAGCGCCACGCCGGCACCTTGTTCCTCGACAACCCCATCGGCCGCGCGAACGCGACGTACCTGCTGGAACTCCAGCGGGCGGTGTCGGACGCCCTCGGGGTCCAGCTGCTGTACACGACGGGCCTGTTCGACACCACGGCCCTGGCGGAGTTCCCGCTGGTGATCCGGCTGCGCAACGACGCGGACCTGCGGGCCGGGCTGAAGTACATCAGCGTCGAGGAACACCTGCGCCCCGGTCTGCCCCAGCAGCGCCCGGAGGGCGAGGCGATCCACGGGGAGATCACGGCGACCCGGATGTACCGCCGCGGCTGACCCCGCCCCCGGTCCGGACCCTCACCGAAGGGTCCGGACCGCCGGTCCGCCGGTCGACATGTGCCGCCGGTCAACGCGCCACCCGTCAGCGCATGCCGCCCGAGGCGACCGGTATGTGCCCGGACCGGGCCGCGCGTCGGGCGCGCCGCCTGTCCCGGCGCAGCTCCCGCGCCGTACTGCTCGGCACCGACACCACGCCGTACCGCTGGTTCCAGGTCTGCCGGGTGATCCAGACGTCCAGCACCCCCCAGGTGGCCACCACGGTCCCGGCTATCGCGCCGAGCGCCATCGGGAAGGCCAGCCAGGACCCGGCCACGGCCAGCAGGAACGCGACCGTGGCCTGCGTCAACACCACGGAGACGATCAACACCGCCCGCACGGCGGCCTTCCGCACCGGATCGGGCATCCTGCGCCGTCGCGCCGCTTCCTCCACCCACAGGGGGCGGCTCCGGCCGACCGCCGCGCTCCCTCGCCGACCCGGCCGGTCCTCGTTCTCGTACACACCACTGCCCATGCTCCGCTACTCCCCACCAGACGGCTCCCCATGCCGCCTCGAACAGATAGACGCTCGAAGGAGGGCGGAGATTCCCGGATCGGTACGATTTCACTGGCCATTGCGCCGCCCACCCACTCCGGAAGAAAGAATTCCAGCCATCCCTGTGAAGACGGGATCTGACGCACCACCAGGTGTCATGTGCCACATATCGGGCCGCTCCCGACCGGAACTATCGGACAACTCGTGATCTTCGCCCGGCAGTCCGGCCGAAAACGTCCGGACACGCCTTCGAGGCCGCCCCTCGGCAGTAGTAGGCTCACGCCGTTTAATTGACGGAACACCGACCCCCGACAGCGGGGTTCAGCTGGGGGAGGCTGGGGAGGCCATGCGCTTTCGCGGGAAATCCATCCGCCGGAAGATCGTGGCGTTGCTCCTCGTGCCGCTCGTCTCCCTCACCGCCCTCTGGGGCTTCTCGACCGTCATCACCGGGCGGCAGGCGGTCGAACTGCTCGACGTCGCCTACGTGATCGACAAGGTCGGCTACCCCATCGAGGACGTCGTCCGGGTCCTCCAGAAGGAACGCCGCCAGACCCTCGTGGTCCTCGGCGACCCGCGCTCGGCCGCCGCCACCGCCGAACTCGCCCAGCGCCGCGCCGCCACCGACGCCATGGTCACGGACATCACCCGCAACGCCACCGACCCGGAGGTCGTCGAGGAGCTCAGCCCCGCCGCCGCCCGGCGGCTGCGCTCGATCCTCGACGCCTTCCGCGGCATCGGCGCCCTGCGCCACTCCGTCGACCAGACCACCCTCGACCCGGCCCAGGCGCTGGATCTGTACAGCCGGCTCGTCGACCCCTGCTACGACTTCCTCGTCAACCTGCACGCCCTGGAGAACGTGGAGATGGACAAGGAGGGGCGGGCCCTGGTCGGCATCACCCGGGCCCGCGAGACGCTGTCCCGCCAGGACGCGGTCATCGCCGCGGCGCTGGCCGCGCGCAACGTCAGCGCCAAGGACACCCGCGCCGTCTCCGACCTCATGGCCAACCGCGCCCTGCTCTACGACACCAACCTCGCGATCCTCCCGGCCGACGACCGCGAGCTGTTCGAGCAGTTCTGGAGCGGCCCCGACACCAAGGCCCTGCGCGACGCCGAGGAACGCTTCGTGACCACGGGCGCGACCAAGAACCCGCGGATCACCGCCGCCCAGTGGGACGAGGCCGCGGGCAAGGTCCTCGGCGACCTCGCCACCATGGGCACCGACGCCGGCAACCGCTACCAGAAGCGCGTCGAGCCCGTGGCGATGGACGTGCTGGTCAAGGCCGCCGTCGCCGGCGTCCTCGGCTTCGTCGCCCTGATCGTCTCCCTGGTGCTGTCCGTGCGCATCGGCCGCGACCTGATCCGCGACCTCTCGCGGCTGCGGAAGGAGGCCCACGAGGTCTCCGGCGTACGGCTGCCCGGCGTGATGCGGCGCCTCGCCGCCGGCGAACACGTGGACGTGGACACCGAAGCACCCCGCCTGGAGTACGAGAAGGACGAGGTCGGCCAGGTCGGCATGGCCCTCAACTCGCTCCAGCGCGCGGCCGTCGAGGCCGCCGTCAAACAGGCCGAGCTGCGCCGCGGGGTCTCCGAGGTGTTCGTCAACCTCGCCCGCCGCAACCAGGTCCTGCTGCACCGCCAGCTCACCCTCCTCGACACCATGGAGCGCCGCACCGAGGACTCCGAGGAGCTGGCCGACCTCTTCCGCCTCGACCACATGACCACCCGCATGCGCCGCCACGCCGAGGGCCTGGTGATCCTCTCCGGCGCCGCGCCCTCCCGCCAATGGCGCAAGCCCGTCCAGCTGATGGACGTCGTGCGCGCCGCCGTCGCCGAGGTCGAGGACTACGAGCGCATCGAGGTCCGCAGGCTCCAACGGCTCGGCATCACCGGCCCCGCCGTGGCCGACGTCACCCACCTCATCGCCGAACTCCTGGAGAACGCCACGGTGTTCTCGCCCCCGCACACCGCGGTCCAGGTGTACGGCGAGCGCGTGGCCAACGGCTTCACCCTGGAGATCCACGACCGCGGCCTCGGCATGCACCCGGACGCCCTGCTCGACGCGAACCTCCGGCTCGCCGAGACGCCCGAGTTCGAGCTGTCCGACACCGATCGCCTCGGCCTCTTCGTCGTCAGCCGCCTCGCCCGGCGCCACGGCGTCAAGGTCTCCCTCCAGCCCAGCCCGTACGGCGGCACGACGGCGATCGTGTTCCTCCCGGTGGACCTGCTCACCGAGGCCCCCGAGACCAACGGCGGCGGCCTGCGCCTGGAGGGCGCGGACCGCCCCGCGGTCGGCCGCGGCCCCGCACCGCGCCCCCAGGGCATCGGCCCGGGCACCGGAGCCGGCCTCGGGATCGGCCACGGGAGCGGAAACGGTACGCCGCCCAGGCGCCCGGTGTCCGCCGCCCTCCTGGACGGCCCGGTCGAGCTGGAGGCGCCCCTCGACGTCCACGGCCTGGACGAGCTGACCGGTACCACCGGCCTCCCCGGCATCCCGGGCAGCGGCCGCGGCCACGGCACCGGCCCGGGCCACGGCCACGGAGGCACCAACGGCCGCGGCAAGGGGGCCGGCAAGGGCAAGGGCAACGCCGCCGCCAACGGGACGGGAGCGGTCCCCGGCGGCCCCGGCACCGCCCACCCGGCCATGGCCACCCTGGACGACGAGACCCCGCCGAACGGCACCCCGCGCAGCACCCTGCTGGGCCTGCGCCCGACCGACCGCGACCCCGGCCGCCAGCAGGCCCCCACCGGCCCCGTCCGCCTGGAGGGCGCCGGCCACCTGGACGCCGCCCTGCGCCCCGCGTCCGGCGCCGTACCGCTCCCGCGCCGCCACCGCGCCCCCACCCTGGTCGCCGAACACGGCCGCAGGGTGGACGGCTCGCGCACGGACGGCCCCCGCACGGACGGCCCCCGGGCCGCCGCTGTCCCGCCGTCCACGGCCGCCGAGCCCGCACCCGGGCCGCGCCACGGCGGGTCCGCGCCCACCCCCGCACCCGCGCCGACCGGCCCGGGCGGCCTGCCCCGCCGGGTCCGCCAGGCCAGCCTCGCGCCGCAGCTGAAGAACGCCCCGGCCGCCCCGCCCGCCGACGCCACCGCCGACCCGGTCGCCGACCGGGACGCGGAGACCGTACGCATCCGCATGTCCGCACTCCAGCGCGGCTGGACCGCAGCCCGTGACGAGCACGCAGAGCAGTCCGCGAGCGAGGCGGACGGCGCTGGCGGGACCCGTACCGAGCACGAGAACGAGGGGGACGGTCGATGACCGCACCGCAGACCACAGGCAACGACTCCCGGGGCCGCGGCCCCGGCCAGCTGAACTGGCTGCTCGACGAACTGGTCGACCGGGTGGCCAGCATCCGCAAGGCGGTCGTCCTCTCGGGCGACGGCCTGCCCACCGGCACCTCCAAGGACCTGACCCGCGAGGACAGCGAGCACCTGGCCGCCGTCGCCTCCGGTTTCCACAGCCTCGCCAAGGGCGTCGGCCGGCACTTCGAGTCCGGCCAGGTGCGCCAGACCGTGGTGGAGCTGGACGAGGCGTTCCTGTTCGTGATGGCCGCGGGCGACGGCAGCTGCCTCGCCGTGCTCTCCGACGCCGATTCGGACGTCGGGCAGGTCGCGTACGAGATGACCCTGATGGTCAAGCGCGTGGGCGTCCACCTGGCGACCGCACCGCGCACCGGGCTGCCAGCCGGAGGGTGAGCCGGACGGCATGAGGGAACCAGGCCACGAACCCGACCACCGCGCGCCCGCGTTCGACGCCGAGCCCGCTCACCCCGCCCATCCCGCCCACCAGGCCGCCTGGTTCGACGCCGACGCGGGCCCCGTGGTCCGTCCGTACGCGATGACCCGCGGCCGGACGCGCCACGCGGGCCAGCACCGGCTCGACCTGATCGCGCTCGTCGTCGCCGAAGCGGCGGCCGACGATCCGGTCTGGGACATGACCTTGTCCCCTGAACACGCCCACATCCTCGGGCTCTGCACGGAACGGCCCCAGTCGGTGGCCGAACTCGCGGCCGACCTCGACCTCGCGGTCGGCGTCGTCCGCGTCCTGATCGGCGACCTCGTCGACGACGAACTGGTCCACGTGACCCGACCGGTACCGCCCGCGGAACTTCCGGACGAGTCCATTCTGCGTGAGGTGATAGATGGCCTTCGGGCGCTCTAGCCGCACCGGTGCCCTGCACGCGGTGTCGCCGGTCGAACCGCTGACCTTGAAGATCCTGGTCGCGGGCGGCTTCGGGGTGGGCAAGACCACCCTGGTCAGCGCGGTCAGCGAGATCCGCCCGCTGCGCACCGAGGAGGTGCTCTCCGAGCCGGGCCGCACCGTGGACGACCTCGGGGGAGTGGAGGGCAAGAGCACCACCACCGTCGCGATGGACTTCGGCCGGATCACCCTGCGCGACGACCTGGTCCTCTACCTGTTCGGCACGCCCGGCCAGGACCGCTTCTGGTTCCTGTGGGACGAGCTGGCCACGGGCGCCCTGGGCGCGGTGGTCCTCGCCGACACCCGCCGGCTCGCGGACTGCTTCGCGGCCGTCGACTACTTCGAGCGGCGCGAGCTGCCCTTCGTGGTCGCGGTCAACTGCTTCGACGGGGCCGACCGGCACCCGGCGGTCACCGTACGGGAGGCGCTCGACCTCGACCCCGAGGTGCCGGTGCTGATCTGCGACGCGCGCGACCGGGAATCGGTCAAGGACGTGCTGGTCGGTGTGGTGGAACACGCCATGTCCCTGGCCCGCGCCCGCCGCAGCCCGACCCGGACCTGACGCGGGCCGGCGGGGGAGGCCGGCCGCCGGGGCCCCGCATGGAGGCGGCCCGTACCCCCGCCGACTGGGGTACGGACCGCGGCTCACATGGGGGGTGCGCCGGGCGGACCCGCTCGGGGCCCGCGACCGTGCAGGAAGTGTGAACCCGCCACCGTGGGTCGTCAAGCGTTCGCGCAACAGCCCCAGTTCACGGCCCGCACGGCCCCCTCACCGCACGGCGACGACCGCCGAGCCGTGCCCGAAGAGCCCCTGGTTCGCGGTGATCCCGGCCCGCGCGCCCGGGACCTGGCGCTCCCCGGCCGTACCGCGCAGCTGCCAGGTCACCTCGCACACCTGGGCTATCGCCTGGGCCGGCACCGCCTCCCCGAAGGAGGCCAGCCCGCCGCTCGGGTTCACCGGCACCCGCCCGCCGAGCGCGGTGGCGCCCTCCCGGACCAGCTTCGCCCCCTCGCCCTCCCCGCACAGGCCGATGTCCTCGTACCACTCCAACTCCAGGGCCGTGGACAGGTCGTAGACCTCGGCGAGCGAGAGGTCGTCGGGGCCGAGCCCCGCCTCCTCGTAGGCCGCCCGCGCGATCGAGGACCGGAAGGACCCCGCGTCCGCCGGGGTGGTGGTCCCCGCCACGGAATCGGTGGCGATGTCGGGCAGGTCGAGCACCGTCCGCGGATAGGTCGGCGTCACCGTCGACACCGCCCTGATCCGCACCGGATCACCGACCCCGCGCGCCCGCGCGAAGTCCATGCTGCTCAGCACCAGCGCCGCGCCCCCGTCGGAGGTCGCGCAGATGTCCAGCAGCCGCAACGGATCGGCCACGACCGCCGAGGCGGCGACCTCCTCCGGGGTGACGGCCTTGCGGTAGCGGGCGTTCGGATTGAGCAGCCCGGCCGCCGCGTTCTTCACCTTGACCAGCGCGAAGTCCTCGCCGGTGTCCCCGTAGAGGGCCATGCGCCGGCGCGCGTACAGGGCGAAGTACGCCGGGTTGGTGGCCCCCAGCACCCGGAAGCGCAGCCAGTCCGGATCGTCCGGCCGGTCCCCGCCGGCCGGGGCGAAGAAGCCCTTGGGCGCCGCGTCGGCCCCCACCACGAGCACCACGTCGGCCAGCCCCGCCAGGATCTGCGCCCGGGCCGCCCCGATCGCCTGCGCCCCGGAAGCGCACGCCGCGTACACGCTGGTGACCCGCGCGCCCTGCCAGCCGAGCGCCCGCGCGAAGGTCGCCCCGGCCACGTAACCGGGATACCCCGCGCGCACGGTGTCGGCGCCGACGATCGATCCGACGTCGCTCCAGTCGAGCCCGGCGTCGGCGAGCGCGGCGCGCGCCGCGATCCGCCCGTACTCGACGAAGCTGCGCCCCCACTTGCCCCACGGGTGCATCCCGGCCCCCAGGACCGCCACGTCACCGCCGCTCATGCCCGCACCCCACCGTCGTCGGAGCCGTCCCGGTCGCCGTCGTCCGCCGCCACCGGCCGGAAGTGCCAGGTGGTCCAGGTGGTGTCCGCGTCCTCGTTCAACACCCCCGGCACCACCTCGACCGCCATGCCCACGGCCAGATCGGCCACCGTCACCCCGGGCGCGGCCTGCCCGAGCACGACCATCCGCTCGGCCTCCAGCTCCACCGCGACCAGCGTGTACGGGGTCCAGGGCCGGTCCGGGTCGGACACGTACGGGGCGGGCGGCCGGTAGCGCCCGTCGGTGTAGGACCAGACCCGGCCGTGACGGGAGAGCGGTACCTCGGCCAGCTCGCCGCCGCCCGCGCAGCCGGGATTGCGGCAGAAGGCGTCCTCCCGCGGGAAGTAGACGGCGGAGCAGGCGGAGCACCGGGTCCCGAGCAGCCGGAAGTCGGCCCCGCCCCCCGTGCCCGCTCCCGTACCGGTGTCGGTGAACCACCCGCTCACGACGGGCGTGCGTGTCCGTTCCAAGACCCCTCCTGACAGCGACTCCCGAATCTGACGATACGTCAGGAGTCTGTCACGGCAGGCCCGTCCGGGTCACCGGTTGGCCGTCACCTGTTGGCGGTCACCTGTTGTCGGCCAGCCACTTCGCGGCGGTCTCCGCGAGCTCGGCGTCCCGTCCGGCCAGCATCGTCCGGATCATCTGGACGTCCCCGCGCAGCGACCACGCCGGGTGCCCGAAGCTCGCCGGATTGTTCTTCTCGATCAGGAAGTGCGCGGGCCACGCGGTCCCGTACCCGATCAGCGGCAGGGCGGCCAGATAGCGCGCCCGGCCCCGCCCGAGTCCGTAGACGGTCAGGGCGAGGCCGGTGAGCGTGCCGCCGAGGTGCAGCCAGCGGGTCGCGGCCCGCGCGTGCATGGCGACGTAGTAGGGCCAGAATTCCTCGTACGAATCGAACGTCATGCGGCGACGCTACTCAGCGGACCACCGAGCCGACAGAGACCGGGAAGTCGAAGTACGCGTCGGGGAAGGTTTCCGGCCGGAAGGTGAAGTGCCACCACTCCTCGGGCAGGTTCACGAACCCCTGCTCCCCGAGCACGTGCCGCAACAGCCGCCGGTTCTCCCGCGCCGCCCCGGCCACCTCCGGGCTGTCCGTGTGCGACAGCGGATCGAAGAAGTCGAAGGGCGTACCGAAATCCACCGGACGCCCCAGCGGCAGCCGCACCAGACCCACGTCGACCGTACTGCCCCGGCTGTGCCCGGACCGCGCCGCGATGTAGCCCTCCGGGATCAGCCGGTCCTTCGCCACCCGCGGGTAGTACGCCGCCTTCGTCCGCTGGTCCGCCGCGTCCCCGGCCCACCGGACGAACCGGTCCACCGCGCGCTGCGGCCGGTAGCAGTCGTACACCGTCAGCGCGTACCCGCGCACCGACACGGCGCGCTGCGCCCGGGCCAGCGCCTCGGCGGCGGGCCGTGAGAGCAGGCACACGGGCTCCTCGTACCCGTCGACCACCGCGCCCGTGAAGTTGTCCGCCCCCGCGTAGCGCATCTCCTGGCGGACCGTCGGGTCCACGGCGGCGAGGAGGACGAACCCGTCGGGTGCGGGGGCGCGCGCGGACCCCGGCACCGGCATCGCGAGCGACATGAGCAGGGAGGCAACAGCCAGCGTTCTCATGCCCCTTCGTCTACCATCGCGGGATGCCCGCGCCGCTGATGAACTCGCACTGTTCCGCCTGCGGATCTCCGTACCCCACCACCGACTGGCCCCGGACCTGCGCCGCCTGCGGAACAACCGCCTACCGCAACCCCACCCCCGTGGCGGTGGCCCTGCTCCCCGTCCAGGACGACGCGGGCGGCGGCCTCGTCGTCATCACCCGCACCATCGAACCGGCCCTGGGCGGCGTCGCCCTGCCCGGCGGCTTCATCGACCACGGCGAGGACTGGCGCGCCGCGGTGGTCCGCGAACTGCGCGAGGAGACCGGCATCCACGCCCCCGCCGCGGACGTGGCCCTCGCCGACGTCCACAGCTCCCCGGCGGGCCACCTGCTGATCTTCGGCCTCCTGCCCGCGCGCCCGACCGCCACCCTGCCCCCGCCCGCCCCCACGGACGAGACCACGGGCTGGCACGTCCTGCGCGCCCCCGCCGAACTGGCCTTCCCCCTCCACACCCAGGCGGTCGCCACCTGGTTCGCAACCCGCCCCACCTGACCCCCACCGAGGACAAACCCAGCCCTTCCGGGCAAACCAACCCCCGCCGGGCGAACCCAGCCCCGCCGGACAAACCCACCCCCGCCGAGGGCGAACCCAGCCCCGCCGGGCAAATCAAGCCCTGCCGGGCAAACCCAGCCCTGCCGAGGGCAAACCCAGCCCCGCCGGGCAAATCAAGCCCTGCCGGGCAAACCCAGCCCCGCTGAGCAAACCCACCCCCGCCGGGTAAATCCAGCCTCGCCGGCGTTTGAGGCGCGGGGTCCGGGGCGGAGCCCCGATCTCGAACCCGCACCCCCACACACCCTCAGAGCCCCCGCACGGTCACCCCCGTGACACGCTCACCCACCTCCGTCTCCACCACCACCTCCCCCCCGGCCCACCGCGAGGTGTACCGCTCCAAGGGCGCCGCCCCGAAGCCCGGCCCCGGGTCGCGGACCACCAGGCCGCCGCCCGTACGGCCGCGCGCCGGCGCCCACACCTCCAGCTCGACCCCGACCCCGTCCGCCGCCCGGACCGGGACCACCGCACCCGCCCGCGCCAGCACCGGGATCCGGCCCAGCGGCGCGTCAATGAGGACCTGGCCCGGCCCCTCGTACGCCACCCCCGTCACCGTGTCGTACCAGCGCCCCCGGGGCAGCCGGACCGCCCGCCGGTCCGCCCCGCACTCCAGCACCGGCGCCACCAACAGCGCGTCCCCCAGCAAGAAGGCGTCCTCACAGTCCCGCAACCCCCGCTCCTCCGGCGTCCCCCACCACAGCGGCCGCACGTACGGCGCCCCCGTCCGCTGCGCCAGGTGCGCCAAGGTGACGAAGTAGGGGCGCAGCCGCTCCCGCTCGGCCAGCACCGCCCGGGCGTGCTCCTCCACCTCGGCCCCGAACTCCCACGGCTCCCGCCGCCCCGCCCAGATCGCCGCGTGCGTGCGGAACAGCGGCAGGTACGCGCCGAGCTGCAACCACCGCAGGTACAGCTCCGGCGACGGCGAACCCCCGAACCCCCCGACGTCCGGCCCCGAATACGGCACCCCGCAGAGCCCCAGCCCCAGCACCAGCGCCAACGAGGCCCGCAGCCCCGGCCAGCTCGTCTCCACGTCACCGGACCACGTGCCGCCGTACCGCTGCATCCCCGCCCATCCCGACCGGGAGAACAGGAAGGGCCGCTCCTGCGGCCGCAGCCGCACCAGGCCCTCGTACCCGGCCCGCGCCATCCCGAGCGCGTACACGTTGTGCGCGGCCCGGTGGTCCCCGCCGGCCCCCTCCAGCGCGTGCCGAGCGGACCGCGGCAGCGTCGCGTCCCCGAAGGGAGCGAAGGACACCGGCTCGTTCATGTCGTGCCAGACACCGGCGAAGCCGTTCGCGAGCCGCTCCTCGTACAGCCCGCCCCACCACTGGCGCACCGCCGGATCGGTGAAGTCCGGATACGCGCAGCTCCCCGGCCACACCTCGCCGCGCACCTCCCGCCCGCCCGCGTCGCGTACGAACGCCCCCGCGTCCCCCACCGCGCCGCCGGCCTCGTACACCCCCTCGCCCGGGGCCGCCCGCACCGCCGGGTCCACGATCGACACCAGCCGCACCCCGCCCCGCGGCAGATCCCGCAACTCCCGCGCCAGCTCCGGCAGATCGGGGAACCGCCGCCGGTCCACGGTGAACACCCGGTGCCCGTCGTAGTGGTCGATGTCCAGGTGTACGGCCGCCAGCGCGATCCCCCGCGACACGTACCCCCGCACCACGCGGCGCACCTCCGCCGCACTCCCGAACCCCCACCGCGCGTGCTGGTAGCCCAGCGCCCACTCCGGCGGCACCGCGGCGGCCCCCGTCAGCCCCGACCAGCCCTGCAACACCCGGGCCGGCGTCCCCACCAGTACCCAGCAACGCAACGGCCCGCCGTCCATGCGCAGTTCGCTCACCCCCGGCCGGTCCGGACCCGACCCGGCGCCCTCCTCGCCCTCGCGCAGCGACACCCGCCCGTCCCAGCTGTCGTCGTAGAACACCAGGTGCGTCCCCGCGTCGGCGACGACCAGCTGCACCGGCATCGTGATGTACAGCGGATCGTCCCCCGGCCCGAAACCGCCCCGCGGATCGGTGTTCCAGAGCCGGTAGACCCCGTCCCGCAGCCGCGGCCCCGAGGCCCGGCCGCCCAACCCGAAGAACCGCGCGTCGGCCGGCACCTCGGAGCGCACGAGCCACCGTGCCCCCGCACCGCCGGCCGCGCCGCCGGTCGCCCCCGCGTCCTCCTCGGGCACCGGTCGGACCGGCTCCCACCAGCGGGGCGGCCGCTCCCGCCGCAGCACCGCACCGCCCGGCGTGCGCACCTCGACCTGCCCGTTGCGGGACACCGCCACCGTCACCCGCTCCGACACCACCCGCCAGCCACCCCCGGTGTCCGGCTCCAGCACCGCCCGCGGATCCGGCTGCGGCCCCCCGCCCAGCACCGCGCACGAGGGCGACGGCCCGGCCCCGTCCCAGCCCCAGAACACCGCACCCCCCTGCGTCACCCGGACCAGCAGCTCGGAGCGCGCGAAGCGCAGCACCCCGCCGCCCGGCCGGGGCTCCGTACCGATCAACGCCCCCGGCACCCGCGCCCGCTCCGCGCCCCGGCGCGGGAGCCCCACCGCGTCCGCGCGCCGGTGGCGCCAGGCCGAGCGCCAGGCGCGCCGACCGCGCGCCGTACCGATGTCCTTGACCGCACGCACCAGATCACGACCGTTCATGCCGCGCACTCTGCCACCGGCCCCGGGCCGAGCGGGCTCCGTTCAGCTGCCGTTCACCCTCGAACCGATCACACGGGGTGGCCGCCGACGGCTCTGGTGCGGATGTCGATCACATGGCATGGTCCCTGTGAGCCGCCGCGCGCACACCCCCGCGCGATGGCACCGTACGCACACGGGGCGCGACCACACGCGCCACCCACGCACGAGCCCGAGCACACGCACACGAAGCGCGCGCCGCAGACCGACCGGGAGCCGACCCATGACCTCAGCCACTTCGCCGGAACCCCTGTGGGCCCCGGGCCCCGACCGGATCGCGGCGGCCCGGATCACGGCCTTCCAGGCCTGGGCCGCCGAACACCACGGCGCCCCCGCGACCGGCGGGTACCCGGCCCTGCACAGCTGGTCCGTGGACGAACTGGACACCTTCTGGCAGGCCGTCGCCGAGTGGTTCGACGTCCGCTTCACCAGCCCCTACACGTCCGTCCTCGAGGACCGGACCATGCCCGGCGCGCGCTGGTTCACCGGCGCCACCCTCAACTACGCCGAGCACGCCCTGCGCGCGGGGGAGGACCCGGCGCGCGCCGGCGAGGCCGCCCTGCTCCACGTCGACGAGACCCACGAGCCGGTCCCCGTCACCTGGGCCGAGCTGCGCCGCCAGGTCGGCGCGCTCGCCGCCGAACTGCGCACCCTCGGGGTGCGCCCCGGCGACCGGATCAGCGGCTACCTCCCCAACATCCCCGAAGCCGTCGTGGCCCTCCTCGCCACGGCCGCCGTCGGCGGCGTCTGGACCTCCTGTGCCCCCGACTTCGGTGCCCGCAGCGTCCTCGACCGCTTCCAGCAGGTCGAACCCGTCGTCCTGTTCACCGTCGACGGCTACCGCTACGGCGGCAAGGAGCACGACCGGCGCGAGACCGTCGCCGAGCTCCGGGCCGACCTGCCCTCGCTGCGCGCCGTCGTCCACATCCCGCTGCTCGGCACGCCCGCGCCCGAAGGCACCCTCGCATGGTCCGCCCTCACCGCGGGGGACGCGGAGCCCGTCTTCGAGGCGGTCCCCTTCGACCACCCCCTGTGGGTCCTGTACTCCTCCGGCACGACCGGGCTCCCCAAGGCGATCGTCCAGTCGCAGGGCGGCATCCTCCTCGAACACCTCAAGCAGCTCGGCCTGCACTGCGACCTCGGCCCGCAGGACCGGTTCTTCTGGTACACCTCCACCGGCTGGATGATGTGGAACTTCCTCGTCTCCGGCCTGCTCACCGGCACCACCGTCGTCCTGTACGACGGCAGCCCCGGCTACCCGGACACCGGAGCCCAGTGGCGGATCGCGGAGCGCACGAAGGCCACCCTGTACGGCACCTCCGCCGCCTACGTGATGGCCTGCAGCAAGGCCGAGGTGCACCCGTCCCGCGACTTCGACCTCTCCGCGGTGAAGTGCGTGGCCACCACCGGTTCCCCGCTCCCGCCCGACGGGTTCCGCTGGCTCCACGACGAGGTGGCCGAGGACCTGTGGATCGCCTCGGTCAGCGGCGGCACCGACGTGTGCAGCTGCTTCGCGGGCGCCGTCCCCACCCTCCCCGTGCACATCGGCGAGCTCCAGGCCGCCTGCCTGGGCACCGATCTCCAGGCCTGGGACCCGGCGGGCAAGCCCGTCACCGGCGAGGTCGGCGAGCTGATCGTCACCAACCCGATGCCGTCCATGCCGATCCGCTTCTGGAACGACCCCGACGGCAGCCGCTACCGCGACAGCTACTTCGACATGTTCCCCGGCGTCTGGCGGCACGGGGACTGGATCACGATCACCGACCACGGCTCGGTCGTCATCCACGGCCGCTCCGACTCCACGCTCAACCGCCAGGGCGTGCGCATGGGTTCCGCCGACATCTACGAGGCCGTCGAGCGCCTGCCGGAGATCAAGGAATCCCTGGTCATCGGCCTGGAGGAGGCGGACGGCGGGTACTGGATGCCGCTCTTCGTCCATCTCGTGCCGGGCGCCTCCCTCGACGAGGACCTGCGGGCCAGGATCAAGGCGACGATCCGCGAGGAGCTCTCCCCGCGCCACGTCCCCGACGAGATCATCGAGGTCCCGGGCGTCCCGCACACCCTGACGGGCAAGCGCATCGAGGTCCCCGTCAAGCGCCTCCTGCAGGGCGCGCCCCTGGCCAAGGCCGTGAACCCGGGATCGGTGGACAACCTGGACCTCCTCCACTTCTACGAGGAGCTGGCCCGCAGCCGCCGCCAGGGGTGACTGTCAGTGCCCGTGGTTACGCTGAGTGAGCATCGATCGGTGCCACTCAGGGGGAGCCATGGCAGACACGAAGAACACCCGCACCACGAGCGCCACCCGCGCCACCAGCGCGCACAGGCGCACCCGCCGCGCCCTGCGCCGCGAGATCCCCGGTACGGTCGGCGTCATCGCCGACCCCGGGGACTTCGCGGCCATGCGCGGCTACCGGAGCTTCGCCTTCGACGACCACGAGGACTACCTCACCCAGGTCGACGCGCTGCTGCGGTCCCTCGCCCTCCGGGGCGCCCACACCACCGTCGTCCTCTTCGACCCGCAGGAATACGCCGACCACTGCGCCGACCGGGGCACCGACCCCGACACCGCCTCGGCCCGCACCCACTTCACCGCGGAGCTCGCCCGGACCGCCGCCGGCCTGCCCTACGGGGACGCCCCGCTGCGCGCCCTCCTGCCGCGGCTCGTCGACGAGGCCGTCCGCCAGGCCACCTGGGAGTACGCCACCGTGCTGCTCTCCGGCGTCGGCAGCTGCGCCGACTGCGGGCAGGACGTCGGCCAGGCCTGCTTCGACCGGGCGGGCCTGATCCTCGGGCGACTGCTGGAGCGGGCCGCACCCGGCCGGCACCACCTGGTGTGCAGCGTCCCCACCGAGACCGAACAGCTCGTCGCCGTGCTGCACGCCGAAACGGCCGACGACACCACGACGCCACCCCGCGTCAAGGCCCGTGAGCGCCTCGACTTCGTGACCGTCCTGGCCACCGGTCTCGCCCTCGGCGGATCCGGGGGCCTGGTCCTGCGCACCACCAGCGCGGACCCTCGTGACCGGGTCCACGGCTGGCGCCTGGACCGCGGCCGCCTGGTCAGCCTCTCCGCCGCCGCGGTGTTCAACGCGTACTGCACCGACGCCGACACCGGCGAGCCCGTACCCCCGGAACCGGGCGTCGAGTACGGACCGGGCTACGAGGTGGACGAACCGGGACCGCCCCACTGACCCGGACGGGCCGGGGGAACGACCGAGGGGCCCCCGCCGATGGCGAAGGCCCCTCGTACCGACCACACACCCCTACCGGGGCACCGGCTACTCGCCGGACAGCACCGCCTGGGCGGCCACGCGGGCCTCCTCGGCACTGTCCGCGGCGCGCGCCGCGGCGGCGGCACGCTCGCACTGGGCGAGCGTGTACTTCGCGAGCGTCGCGCGCACGTAGGGGATCGACGCGGCACCCATCGACAGGGAGGTGACGCCCAGACCCGTCAGCACACAGGCCAGCAGCGGGTCGGAGGCGGCCTCGCCACAGACACCACAGCTCTTGCCCTCGGCCCTGGCGGCATCGGCCGACATGGCGATCAGGTCGAGCAGCGCGGGCTGCCACGGGTCCTGGAGGCGGGAGACCGCACCGACCTGACGGTCGGCCGCGAAGGCGTACTGCGCCAGGTCGTTCGTACCCAGCGACAGGAACTCGACCTCCTGGAGGATCGAGCGCGCCCGCAGCGCGGCGGAGGGGATCTCCACCATCGCGCCGAACTTCGCCTGCAGACCGGCCTCGCGGCACGCGTCCGCGAACGCCTTGGCGTCGGCGCGGTCGGCCACCATCGGGGCCATGACCTCGAGGTAGACCGGCAGCCCCTCGGCCGCCTTGGCCAGCGCGGTGAGCTGCGTGCGCAGCACCTCCGGGTGGTCCAGCAGCGACCGCAGCCCGCGCACGCCCAGCGCCGGGTTCGGCTCATCGGCCGGGGTCAGGAACTCCAGCGGCTTGTCGGCGCCCGCGTCCAGGACGCGCACGACGACCCGGCCCTCGGGGAAGGCCTCCAGGACGGCGCGGTACGCCTCGACCTGCTTCTCCTCGGTCGGCGCCTTCTTGCTGTCGTCCAGGAAGAGGAACTCGGTGCGGAACAGGCCCACACCCTCGGCGCCCGCCTCGACGGCGGCCGGCACGTCCGCCGGACCACCGACGTTGGCCAGCAGCGGCACCTTGTGACCGTCCGACGTCGCGCCCGGACCGGACGACGCGGACAGCGCGGCCTTGCGCTCGGCGGCCGCGGCCTCCAGCTCGGCCCGCTTCTCCGCGGTCGGGTCCACGAACAGGTCGCCCGTGCTGCCGTCGACGGCGATCACGGTGCCCTCGGGGATCTCCCCGGCGCCCGGCAGGGCGACGATCGCCGGCACGCCCAGCGCCCGCGCGAGGATCGCGCTGTGGCTGGTCGGGCCGCCCTCTTCCGTCACGAAACCGAGCACCAGCGCCGGGTCGAGCAGTGCGGTGTCGGCGGGAGCGAGGTCCCGCGCGATCAGCACGTACGGCTCGTCGCTGTCCGGCACGCCCGGCATCGGTACGCCCAGCAGGCGGGCCACGATGCGGTTGCGCACGTCGTCCAGGTCGGCCACGCGGCCGGCCATGTACTCGCCGGCGCCCGCGAGCAGCTCGCGGTAGGCGGCGAACGCGTCGTACACACCGCGCTCGGCGGTGCTCCCGACGACGATCCGACGGTCGACGTCGGCCATCAGCTCAGGGTCCTGAGCGATCATGGCCTGAGCTTCGAGCACGTGCTGGGCCTCGCCACCGGCCAGCTGGCCGCGCGCGATCAGGTCGGCCGCCACGGCATCCACGGCCTGACGGGCGCGCCCCTGTTCGCGCTCCGCCTCCTCCGCGGCGATCTGCTTGGCCGGCGGTTCGAGAACCGCCGTGCCCATGTGCCGAACCTCGCCGATCGCCACACCGTGGCTCACGCCGACGCCTCGCAGCGTTGTCTCCATTTCACCCGTCTCCGATTGAGCGGCGGGACCACCCGCCGCGTTGGATGTCCGATTCGCCCGAGCAGGCGGATACGTCACTGCCAGCCGAAGAGCACGTCTCCGGCCTTCATGTCTCCGGACTCGACGACGTCGGTGAGGGAGTCGGGAGTCGCTTCCAGCGCCACGATCGGGCAGATGGGGGACTTGCCGGCAGCCTCGACCGCGGCGGGGTTCCAACGGATGACGGTCTGGCCGCGCGTCACGGTGTCGCCCTTGTTGACGAGCAGCTCGAAGCCCTCGCCGTTGAGCTGGACGGTGTCGATCCCGAGGTGCGTGAGCACACCGTGGCCTTCGGCGTCTACGACGACGTAGGCGTGCGGGTGCAGGGAGACGACCACACCGTCGACGGGGGACACCGCCTCCGAGGGCTCGCGCACGGGGTCGATAGCGGTGCCCGGTCCCACCATTGCGCCGGAGAACACCGGATCGGGCACTGCCGCGAGTCCGATGGCGCGCCCGGCAAGTGGGGACGTCACGCTGGTCATGGGGGGCCTCCCAGGGGTGGGGCTTCTTCGTGTCGCCGTCACAACCTGTCCTGGACGGCGTACTTTGAGAAGGGTAAGTCATGAGACGTCCCGGTTCCGCACGAAGTACACCTCCTTATGGAGGTCCTACGCGCTCCCGCGACGCCCTAGTGGACTAGACCATACGCCTGAATCGATTTGCTTGGGCATCGGCAGACCTGTACTGTCGTGACTCCCGCCAGAACGCTTCGTGTGAACACCGCACGAACTGCTCATGGACGGGAACCCTCCTCATCAACCGCTGATCTTCAGCCCCCTTTCTATCCGCATGCCTGTTCGGCAGTCGGAGCGAGTGGTCGGGAAGACGAAAAAGCGCTGGTAGAGTTGGAATCGCCGAAAAGGGAAACGCGAAAGCGAAGACCTGGAAAGCGAAAAGCAGGATCCCGTTTCGACCGGGAATCGGACGCGAAAGAGTCTGATAGAGTCGGAAACGAAGAACGAAGCCCGGAGGAAAGCCCCAGTAGTGATACTGCGGGTGAGTACAAAGGAAGCGTCCGTTCCTTGAGAACTCAACAGCGTGCCAAAAATCAACGCCAGAAGTTGATACCCCGTCCACTTCGGTGGATGA